>NZ_JBIUAG010000015.1:0-171063 GCF_044547355.1 Kutzneria sp. NPDC052558 | reverse complement strand
CATGGGCTGCAGGGGGGTGAGCCTACCCTGGGCCCGGGCCCGGCCGCGGGACCCCCGTGTGTTGGTATGGCGGCTTTCCTCCACTGGGTGTGGTGTAAAGCCGCCTTCCCAGCGTTCGTCAGTCGACGGCCAGAACCACCAAGGGCTTGGCCACACCGTCGGTGTCCACGGCCAGGGCCAGCGCGCGGCCGTCCGGTCCGAACACGCCGTACGGGCCCTCGATGCCGGCGGCCGGCAGGCGGCGGCCGTGCGACAGCGCGGCGGCCGAGGGCAGGTCGATGTCGTGCCGGGGGAAGGCGGTGTTCACGGCGTCGGCGAGGTCCAGCGACAGCGCCGGCTCCTCCTCCAGCTGCTCCAGGGTCCGGGCGGTGCGCAGGTCGAACGGGCCGACCCGGGTGCGGCGCAGCGCCACCAGGTGCCCGCCGACGCCGAGGCGCTGCCCCAGGTCCCGGGCCAGCGCCCGCACGTAGGTGCCCGAGGAGCACTCGACCATGACGTCCAGCTCGGTGGCGGTCTCGTCGCGGCGGACCAGCAGCAGGTCGAACCGGCTGACGGTGACCGGCCGGGCGGCCAGCTCGACCTCCTCGCCGGCCCGCACCCGGGCGTAGGCCCGCTTGCCGTCCACCTTGACCGCGCTGACCGAGCTGGGCACCTGCTGGATGTCGCCGGTCAGCTCGGCGATGCCGTCGCGCACCTCGGCCTCGTCGACCTGGGACCCGTCGGCCTCGAAGGTGATCTCGCCCTGGGCGTCGTCGGTGGTGGTGGCCGCGCCCAGCCGGATCGTGGCCAGGTAGGCCTTGGTGTCCATGGCCAGGTGCCCGAGCAGCTTGGTGGCCCGCTCGACGCCGAGCACCAGCACGCCGGTGGCCATCGGGTCCAGCGTGCCGGCGTGGCCGACCTTGCGGGTGCCCAGGATGCGCCGGGCCCGGGCCACGACGTCGTGCGAGGTCAGCCCGGCGGGCTTGTCCACGACGACGAGGCCGGCGTTGGCGGTCGTGCCGAGCGTGCGCTGGCGGTTCTGCGGGCGGCGATGGCGAAGCGGTTGTGACACAGCGAAATATTGTGTCACGCCCAGACAGTCCTCACGCTGCCGCGGGCTCGATGACGTCGTCCCACCGCCGGCGGCGCAGCTGCACCGGGACCTCCTCGCCGCGGGCGGCGGCGTGCAGCACGATGGCGCGGGCCCGCCGCCACCAGATCGCCATCCGCCAGGTGCCCACCGCCTGCACCGCCAGGATCGCCACGAACGCGACCCGGAACGCGTTCTGCGCACCGAGGCCGTCGGCCAGGCCGAGCAGCACGCCCACCGCCAACGCGGCGATGGTGGTGGCGACGAAGCCGCCCACGTTGACCACGCCGGTCGCGGTGCTGACGATCCGGTTCGGGGTGTAGTCCTTGGCCAGCGCGAAACCGACCGAGGAGGCCGGGCCGCCGATGGCGAGCAGCACGAAGGTGATCACCAGCAGCCACAACGGGATCCGGCCCGGCAGGGCCAGCAGCACGGCCCACAGCGCACCGGAGGTGACCAGGTACGCGGCGGCCAGCGGGACCCGGAGCTCGGGGTTGCGGCTGATCAGCGTGCCGACGAGCGGGCTGAGGATCAGGCCGCCGATGACCAGCAGGCTCAGCAGCGAGCCGGCGGTCTCCGGGGACAGCCCCTGGGCCTGCACCAGGTACGGCACGCCCCACAGCAGACCGAGGGTGGTCGGCGCGACCATCGTGCTGAAGTGCACCCAGAACCCGAGGCGGGTGCCGGGAGTCCGCCACGAGCTGGCGATGCTGCGCACGACCTCACGCGGCGTGGTGCGTTCGACCACCGGCGCGGGCACGCCGCGGGGCAGGTCGCGCAGCCGGGTGCCGGCGATCATGGCGTAGGCCGCGGTGGCGGCGCCGGCGACCAGGAAGGTCAGCGTCCAGCCGGCGTTGTGCAGGGCGAGGGTCAGCGGCACGGTGGCGGCGAGGTTGCCGGCCGAGCCGATCATGGCCGACAGCGACATGACCACGGCGTACTGGCGGGCCGGGAAATGCCCGCCGATCAGCCGCAGGACGCTGATCCAGGTCATGGCGTCGCCGAGGCCGAGCACGCCCCGGGCCAGCAGGCCCAGCGGGTAGCTGTCGGCCAGCGCGAACAGGACCTGGCCCAGGCCCATGAACACGGCGGCGGCGGTGAGCAGCTTGCGCGGGCCGAAGCGGTCCACCAGCAGGCCGGTCGGCACCTGCATGGCGGCGTACACGAAGACCTGGAGCACGGTGAACGTGCTGAGCGCGGCGGGGCCGACGCCGAACCGGTCGGCGGCGGCCAGGCCGGCCACGCCGAGCGAGGACCGGTGGAAGACGGCGAAGAGGTAGACGACGACGGCGGTGATCCAGACCACCCAGGCTTGACGGGTGGCGCGCGAGGCCGGCACGGCTGTCCTTCCGGGGATGCAGAGGTAGGAGGTTCACACCTTTAATCCGCACGCGCGGGCCCGTTGTTAACCGCTTCAGACGTGCAGTCCGTCACACACCGGTGACGGCCCAGCGCCCCGATTTCGTGCGCAGCACGACAGCGATCAGCCGCAGCACCATGAAGGTCGACAAACCGGTCCAAATGCCCAGCAGTCCCCAGTGGAAGACCAGCGACAGCCACACCAGCGGCACGAAGCCGACCAGCGCGGTGACCAGCGTCGCCGTGCGCAGGAAGGCGGCGTCGCCGGCCCCGAGCAGCACACCGTCCAGGGCGAACACCACGCCGGCGATCGGTTGCAGCAGCACGAAAAGCCACCAGGCGTGCGGGATCTCCGCCAGCACCCCGGGAGCTGAGGTGAACAGTTGCGGAAGGACGTTGTACAGCGCCGCGAACACCACCGACAGCGCCGCGCCGAACACCAGGCCGTAGCGGGTCACCTGCCAGGCCAAGGACTTCGCCTCGTCGTCCCGGCCCGCGCCCAGCGCCGCCCCGACCAGCGACTGCGCGGCGATGGCCAGCGAATCCAGCACCAGGGCGAGGAAGTTCCACAGCTGCAACACGATCTGGTGCGCGCCGACCGCGTCGGCCGAGGTGCGCGAGGCCACCGACAGCGCGGAGATGAACGACAGCTGGAACGCCAGCGTGCGGATCACCAGGTCGCGGCCCAGGCCCAGCTGGGCCTTGATCAGTTTCGGCGCCGGCTTCAGCGGCGCCTTCTCCTTGACCAGCGCCGAGACGAACAGCGTGGCCGCCACCGTTTGCGCAAACACGTTGGCCACGGCCGAACCCTCAAGGCCCCAGCCGAGGCCGTAGACCAGGATCGGGTTCAGCACCACCGAAAGGCCGTTGCCCAGCAAGACGTACACCAGCGGGCGCCTGGTGTCCTGGACCCCGCGCATCCAGCCGTTGCCGGCCATCGTGATCAGCACCATCGGCGCGCCGAACAGGGCGATGCGCAGCCAGCTCACGCCGGCGTCGGCGATGGGTCCCTTGCCCGCCAACAGTTCCGCCACCGGCGTGGCCAGCAGCTGGCCCAGGATCAGCACCGCCAGGCCGACGCCGACCGCCAGCCACGTCGCTTGCACGCCTTCCTCGACCGCGTCCTTGCGACGGCCGGCGCCGTGCAGGCGGGCGGTGCGTGATGTGGTGCCGTAGGAGAGGAAGGTCAGCGCGCTGGAGACCTGGGAGAACAGGAGGCCGCCCAGGGCCAGGCCGGCCAGCGGCAGCGCGCCGAGGTGGCCCACCACCGCCGTGTCGACGAGCACGTACAGCGGTTCGGCGGCGAGGACACCCAAGGCAGGAACCGCCAGGGCGAACACCTGTCTCGCCGAACCCGCACGCACCGTCACGTGGCTAATGTGCACCGAGCGGTCCTCGGGACGCGAATTATGTGATGGCACTTACGGATGCGTTGTCCCAGTATGTGGCCATGCGGATGCACGCCGACGAGATCGACACCGACCCCGAGCTGGTGCGGCGGCTGCTGGCCGCCCAGTTTCCGCAGTGGGCCGATCTTGCGATCGAGCGCGTCGATTCCGCCGGCACCGACAACGCCATGTACCGACTCGGGCCGTCGTTGGCCGTTCGGCTGCCGCGGCTGCCCCGGGCCGAGGACAACGTGCACCGCGAGCAGCGCTGGCTCCCGTTCCTGGCCTCGCAGCTGCCGGTCGCGGTGCCCGAGCCGGTCGGGCGGGGCGTGCCGGGAGAGGGCTTTCCGCTGCCCTGGACGGTGTGCCGGTGGCTCCCTGGCGTCAATCCCGTGACCGGCTCCGAGGCGCTGGCTCTCGACCTCGCCGACTTCATCCGGGCCCTGCGCAAGATCGACCCTGCTGACGGCCCCCGGCAGGGGCGCGGCGTGCCGCTCGGCAGCCCGGGCCGCGATTCCGCGACCCGGGAGGCCATTTCCCAGCTGCACGACGACATCGACACCTCGCGGGCGTTGGCGCTGTGGGAGCGGGCCATCCGGCTGCCTTCGACGCGCGGTGTCTTCTGGTCGCACGGGGACCTCTCCCCCGGCAACGTCCTCGTCCGGGACGGCCGCCTGGCTGCCGTGATCGACTTCGGCGGCGTGGGCGTCGGCGATCCCACCGTCGACCTTGTCGTGGCGTGGAATCTCCTGCCGGCCGCTGCCCGCTCGGCGTTCCGCGCCGCCCTCGACGTCGACGACGACACCTGGGAGCGCGGGCAGGCGTGGGCCATGTCCATCGCCCTGATCCAGCTGCCGTACTACCGGGACACCAATCCCGCCTTGGTGGCCCTGTCCCGGCATGTTCTGGCGGAGGTGTTGGCGTGAGCCGGCTTTCGCTTGTTCCGGTGAGCATGGACGACCTGGACGAGTTCCTGTCCCTGCACGCCGCGACGGAGTCGCGGTCGGTCGAGGCGCTCACCCAGCTGCTGCGGGACTTCTGCGCCGTCTGGGAGCGTGGCGAGCACGGCTACTGGAAGATCATGCTCGGCTCCCGGGTCGCCGGATTCGGCGGCGTGAAGCCGAAAACCTGGCGTGGCCAACAGGTGTGGAACCTGTACTACCGGGTCTGGCCGGACCTCCAAGGCCAGGGCATCGCCACCGAGATGGCCCGCGAGGCCATCGCCGTCGCGGCCTTGCGGCATCCCGACTGGCCCGTGCTGGTCGAGACCCGGCCCGACAACATCGCCGCGATCAAGGTCGCCCTCGGCGTCGGGATGACCAGGCACCCCGACGCCGACGGCTGGGCCGTGCTCCTTCGCTAGCGGCCTTCCAGCGACTTCACGTTGGTGCCGAAGGTCCAGCCCTTCGAGCCGTCCCAGTTCGCCGACCACGTCATCAGGCCCTTGATGCCGCTGACGCTTCGATAGGCCTGGGAGACCAGGCTGGTCGACATGTAGCCGCCGCCCGCGCCGGACTGGGCCGGCAAGCCCGGGACCTGCTTGTCGTAGGGGACCTTGATCGTCGTGCCCTGGACGACCAGGCCGTTGTTCAGGCACTGGGTCTGCACCGTGAAGCCCTGGACCGTGCCGGCCTGGTAGGAGTCGCCCGAGCAGCCGTACATGCTGCCGTTGTAGTACTGCATGTTCAGCCACCACAGCCGGCCGTTGTCCGCGTACTTCTTGATGATGGGCAGGTAGGCGCCCCAGATCGAGCCGTAGGTGATGCTGCCGCCGGTGACGTAGGCCGTCTCCGGGGCCATGGTGAGGCCGAAGTTCGAGGGCATCTGGGCCAGCACGCCGTCGATGATCCGGATCAGGTTGGACTGCGAGGCCGACAGCGTCTTGATGTTGCCGCTGTTGGTCAGGCCCGTCTCGATGTCGATGTCGATGCCGTCGAAGTTGTAGGTCTTGAGGATCGGCACGATCGTGCTGACGAACTTGTCGGCGACCGTCGACGAGCTCAGGTCGATGCCCGCCGCCGCCCCGCCGATCGACAGCAGCAGCGTCGCCCCCGCCGCCTTCGCCGCGCAGTTGTCCGCCGGCGTCCCCACCTTCACGCCCGCGTCCATGCCGTCCTGCCACAACGCCGTGCCGTCCGACCGGATCACCGGGAACGCCTCGCTGATCACGTTGTAGCCGTGCTGCGCGATCCTGCTGTCCGTCACCGGGATCCAGCCCAGCCCCGGGTGCACCCCGTTGGCCGCGCCGTCCCAGTTCTCCCAGTAGCCCTGCAGCACCTTGCCCGCGGGCCTCGACTTCACCGCACACGTGTCCGCCTGCGGCGACGCAGGTGTCGCCTGGGCGTCCGCCAGACCCACCGCCGGCACGGCAAGCGCGGCGGCCAGCATCACCGTCAGGGTCCGCGACATCCGACCGAACATGGCCAGCTCCCATCGTCGAAGTGGCTGGCGGCCGGTCCCCCGACGATACCGTCCAGGAGCCAGGTGGTCTAGACCAGATCCGGACATTCACCCCTCGATCTCAGGAGCACACCCCATCGACCCAGTCAATTCATGCGCCAGGAATTGCCGGGTTCATTGCCGCGGCCAAGGCTTAACTCCAGGAGTTAGCGTTTCTAGACAAGTCAATGGGCGATGAGCCATGAGCGCAAACTCGATCGCCTCCTCTACAGAAGGACCCACATCCCAAATCCAGTCCATTCCGGTCGCCACAGTCCAACCACTATTTTCCACAAAAAGGCTCGAATAGCTTAGCCACTCACCAAAAGGGAACCAGTTTCCCCCCAATTCGGCAGTCAGTTGCCGCGCAAGCTCGAAATGACCAGATCCCGCGAGTATCGGATCGACATTCAAGGGTTCATCGTTGCTGAAATTTGGACCGGTAACATTCACAGGCTCAACCAAAATTCCACCGAAAGAGCGAAGAGCGCGGTCAACAACGACATCGATCTCGTACCCCTGAGCTGCAAGCTCGCTTACCCAACCATCAATGTCAATCTGCCGATCCGCCGACCAGCCGGCAGACTCCAGCGCAGTTCTCACACTTTCAGAAAACCCTCTCACTTCAACCATTATTACCACCCCAAGAAATCTTCAGCAAGTTGAGAATTCGCTGACATCTTCCACATGGAGACGCAGGCGTTCCCTGCTCAGCCGCGCGTGAAGACATCGGGTTTCGCACGTTCACCGTACGCATTGTACCGCCGCTGATCGCGGACGGTCCTTCGCTTTGCATAGCCTGAATCAAGCAACCTACCTCCGCACAGCCTCCATGATGGCCAGCCTCGGCGATAGCCTGCCCCAGCTCTGAACCATCGGAAACATCAGAAGCGGCTTTGACGGCGGACTGACCGCGGAGACAGCTTGATGGACCGCGGTGGCGACCTTGCGACAGGCGGTTTGCACAACACGGACGGCTTGGAAGACGAGCTGCGCAACGTGAACGGCGATGGAGTGGGCAACGGCATGGCGACAACGTCGAAACCTCTGGTGTTGGATGTCGAGTTGCCGTTGAGGTAGTACCCGTAACCGATGGAGACGACCGTAACCCCGTGCAAGGCCTTCAAAGTCCCAGAGGTCCGCACGTCACCGGTGCCGTACATAATCCGACTAACCCGGTCCATAACTTCGTATCGATAGGAAACGAAAAAATCGGACTAGTACGGTGAAAACCTAGGATCAACAGAAGGAAAGCTTGCCGGAAAGATACTTGTCCTTATTTCACCAGATAGAACATCGGTCAGAAATTGCGTCAAGCCACCCTCAAACTGCCCCCAATCATCCCCACGCGCCTCATTTACAACAACAGGCCAAAGATCAGGATTTTCCACAGGCCGTCGACGCAGGTAGATTATATCGCCATTGTCTGTACGTCCAACCGAGATTATCTCCGCTGGTGGCCGCAAGTCGTACGGCACCACCTCTCCTTCTTGCACGAGATAGTTCAAAGCCCACAGCGAGTCGGACACCTGCTTTTCAAGGTCAATCGATTCGGTCGGACACTCCGGCTGAAATATGTGGATAAATTCATCAAAAACGCCAGGGCCGTAGCGCTCGACGAGTTCCTTATAGTCGACCGGAAGCTCGAAACCCAATCGGCCTTCAACACCGCGCCAGTCTACGACAGTCTCCGACCCCCGCGGCGGCGCCGCAACAAGTTCAGTCAGATCCTCAAGCAATTTTATCGCCCCGCCAGGTTGAGTACGCAGACCAGTAAACAAAATCCCTGATTCCCATACGCCTCCATCTGGACACCAACCGGCACCTCCGCATCCCCACTATAGACCGGCGTCGAGGTAAGTTGCACCACCTCGCCAGCATCAACCGCTGATCTGATACGGCCTTCAAATCCTCGCATGACGGGTGTGTTCGCCGGGATGTGGGTCAGCGTCACCAGATTCTCGGGAACATCACCCGATCCACCAAGTTGGTTTCCAATCAGGTGACCCCGAGCTTGGTTTCCAATCGGCCTCCCTCCGGTAAACCCGGGCGGGCGAATCGAGTTGTTAGCCTTAGTTCCCGCCTTGATCATACTCGCATCAATAGAGGCAGCAGCACCGGTTGGTCGCCCCGCGTCGTCCAACCCGCGATAGCGAATACCGCCGCCAGCTCCATAAGAATCCGCGGTCGCAGAGGAACCATCAGTTCCACAATTATGGACGAGGATTGCTGTGTTGCCCGCGTCCACGTAATACGTGTGGAGGCCGTCGATAGTGAGGTCGTAGGTGGTTTCGGTCTGGTGGTAGGCCAGGATCGAGGTGACTTCGGCGGCGGTGCCGTCCGCGGCTTGGAGCTGGTCTCCGGGGTGGAGGTCGACAGCGTCGACGAACGCGGCCTGGGTGATGTCGTAGAACGGGTGGTGGAAGGTTGTCGTGAGCGAGGACGTATCCGCCGACGCGGTAGCGGCGGAGCCCAAGGCTGCTGCTGCGGCTACCGTCAGTCCAGCTGCGGCCTTACCGATCTTGATGGCCAGCTTCTTGACCGTCAGCTTGACGAAGTCGTGATCGGTCTGCGTGACGATCACCTTTTGAACAGTGTGCGTCTGAAGTGTGGCGTCGCCAGGAACGGCGTCAGCGACCTTGTCACCGACCTGCACTTGGCTGATGGGCTTGCTGGCACCATCGCCCATCAGCACCTTGGTGCTCGGGACGAAGCTGTGGCAGGTGTCGCTCTTGCCCAACGCTTCACCGCCCGCACCGGCAATGCCGCCGATGAGGCCGCCCCAGAGGGCACCGGAGCCGACGGCGGACGCGGCGCCGGAAAGCGAACAACCGTCCTGAGACGAACCACATGAGAGGCCGTAGCCGACGGCAGAGGTCACGGCGCCGGATCCGGCACCGGCCCCTAGGCCGACCAGTGCGCTGGCGGCGATCTTGGGCATCACGTCTTCAAGGGCGGTGGCGACAAGCTTGCCGCCCAAGGGACCGGCCAACGCACCACCAAGAACCCCACCCAAAGCGCCCAAGCCGACGGCCTCGACCGCGCCCCCAACCGAACACGTGTGTGACTGGGAGCAGTCCATCGCGTACGACACCGCATTGCCTGCAGCGCCTCCCAGCGCGGCGCACGCGATAACAGCGGTACCACCAGTCGCCGCGGTGCAGGCCAGGCCGACGCCGATGCCAACGGCGATGCCGGCAATAGCGGAAGCGTGGTTCTTGACGAAGGTCGCGGCGGTGGCAACCGCCTTCTTTCCGGCATCCACCACCGCGTTAGCAGCGGAAGCGACGGCGTTGCCGGCGGCATTGACGGCGGACTTGACGGTGGAGACAGCTTGATGGACCGCAGTGGCGACCTTGTGATACGCGGTCTGCACGACGTGCACGGCCGCGTGATAGACGACACGAGCGACACGGACGACGCGTTGCACCACACGAGCGGCGGCACGGGCGACCGCATGGTAGGCGTCCACGACAGCGTGCACGACGGTCTGCACGGCATGCACCACGGGCTGCACAACATGAACGGCGACGTAGTGAGTGACGGCATGCACGACATGACTGACAGCATGGAAAGCGCTGGACACGAAGTCGGAGAACCAGCCATGACCGGACGGATCGGTACGGGTCAGAGGGTCATCGTCGACATAGGCGAAGGGTTGATGGTCAGCCCTTCAGCGATACCCTCGTTCAGCCAGGTGGTCTTGATCAGATCCGGACAATGGGCACGACCATCTTAGGACGCCCGGGACGGCTGCGAGTCCGCCCACTCCCAAAGCAGGCTCCCGGCCGCCCGCTCACGGAGCAGGAACTCACCGATCGAGGCGGACACATGGCCAGGCGTGGTGTCGGATCGGAGTGGATTATACAGATCGGCTCCAAATTCACAGAAAACACCTGTCAAGATACACAGGCAAGGGCGCACACCATCGACACCCAGTTGAAATGCACCCAACAACGCTCGCCAACTCAGCTTGGATCCAGAGCATTCTCATCGAACCACACATCCTCATGGTCAGGAGCTATCAGAAAGCGCCAACCCGAAGGAAGCCCGAGATACTCCTCCACTTCCGGACGAGCATCAATCAGATGACCGACATGCAAAGGAATAAAGAAGGAGGGGTCCTCCGAGAGCACCTGACCAGACCAGATATACCAACCACTCGCACCCCCTTCCTCGCGAACGCGAACCCCGTTGAGCGGCCACCCTCCAGTCAATGTCGCCCGCGACACGCCAAGCTTGCCACCACGCGTAACGAAAGCGGGAACAACCCCCATCCGCGCGCACAGCGCAGCCTGACTGCCGTTCGGCGATTTTTTCTTAAACATACCCACCTCGGTTAATCGATAAACCCAAATGCTCTTGCGGCCCGCCTGGCATACTGAGCCATCCTACTCCCCTGATCACCCGAACAGGCTCTACATTGAGGCTGAACAGCGTCGAGAGACTTAGCCTTGGTCAGGTTGATCTTAAAGTTATTATACCATTCCACGACAAGCGGAACGATGTGATCCGCATGCATTGCATTCACCGGATCAACCGAATTGCAGTCGACACAGGGCTTTCCTTGAACCGAATCGCGTTGCGCCTTTGTAGGAGTTCCAGCTGGGCGTTCGTACAGTCCAGGGCTTCCATCACCGTAATAGGTGTCGCCGTCGCCGCCGGCCGAGCACGAGTACCGCGTGTTGACATTGTGAACGAGAATGGATGTATCGCCGGCCTCGACGTAATACGTGTGGAGGCCGTTGATGGTGAGGTCGTAAGTGGTCTCGGTCTGGTGGTAGGCGCGGACCGAGGTGACTTCGGCGGGGGTGCCGTCGGCGGTTTGGAGGCGGTCGCCGGGGTGGAGGTCGACGGCGTCGACGAAGGCGGACTGGGTGACGTCGTAGAACGGGTGGTGGTAGGTCGTGGTGAGGGTGGAGGTGTCGGCGGACGCGGGGGTGGCGGCGGTGACCAGCGCGGCGGCGGCCAGGGCGAGGCCGGCGGCGGCCTTGCCCAATGTGGTGGACAGCTTCTTGACGGTCAGGTCCACGAAGTCCCGGTCGGTCTGGGTGACGATCACCTTCTGCACGGTATGCGACTGACGGCGGAGCTGACGATCACGGCAGCAGCCAAGGAGGGGTCGCCTCCTCCAAAAAAAGTCGGCAAGCTTCACGAAGTCAGCGACACAAAGAAGCTGTTCTTTGTGATGCGCGGATATTCTTCAGCTAGCCACTCGGTCACTTTTATAACAAACCCGCCAGTGGCAGCCATCAGTTCAGAAAGCCCACAAGAAAGGCTCGCTTTAACATGCGGTTCACGTATCTCAACAAAGCCTTCTTTGTGCACAAAGGAGACTACTGTGGGATTTTCTGTGAATCCCACAGACACCTTCCCATTTTCGACAATCGAGTCGGCAAGGAACTTCATCGAGCTAGCAATGTCAAGCAAGGGAACACTACCCCAGAACTTTCCGACATCAACTTCATCGACAACAAATTCGATACGGCTCCAAAAGTACTCGTACCTGAGGTCCATGCCCGAAACCGTCGCCAAGTCCACTTGACGATCCAACTTCCACAAGGGTGACACAATCCTATCAAGCGGCAGGACCTCAAAGTCAATCGCTATCAATTCTACTCCTAGATCGGATGCGCCGTACGCAACGTCCCATCAGGGTTCACAATAACACGAATCGCCGTTGCATCCGCGCCGCCATCATTCACACTCAGCTTTCCGATTGTCCGACCAAAGTCCCACTCATAGATAGTCCCATCACGAGCTTCGCCGGTGACCGGGTCGGGCGTGTTCTGCTGGGGCCTGCCACGCTGGACGGTCTCACGAAGTAGGCTCTTGACATCTTTGGCCTTGCCATTGAAAACCCCTTTCGAATCATCCACACCAACACCACCGGGACGGTGGAAATCAGTAACGTGCTGCCAACTATCATCCGTGATCGTCAGACCACAGTTATGCACCAGCACCGGCGTAAGGCCAGCCGCCACATAGTAGGTGTGGAGGCCGTCGATGGTGAGGTCGTAGGTGGTTTGGGTCTGGTGATAGGCCCGGATGGAGGTGACTTCGGCGGTGGTGCCGTCGGCGGTTTGCAGTTGGTCACCGACACGCAGGTCGACGGCGTCGACGAAGGCGGACTGGGTGACGTCGTAGAACGGGTGGTGGTAGGTGGTGGTGAGGGTGGAGGTGTCGGCGGACGCGGGAGCGGCGGAGGCGGGAGCGGCGGCGGTGACCAACGCAGCGGCGGCCAGGGCGAGGCCGGCGGCGGCCTTGCCCAATGTGGTGGACAGCTTCTTGACGGTCGGGTCCACGAAGTCCCGGTCGGTCTGGGCGATGATCACCTTCTGCACAGTGTGCGTCTGCAGTGTGGCATCGCCGGGAACCGAACTGGCGACCGGCCGCCGATCTTCATTTACCCTATCGACCTAGCTAAACAATGCGGAGCACCAGTGAAGAACTGTACACGAAGACTCGATCGACAACCTCCCGCCAGATCCGCGCCTGACACCTCGATTCAAACCTCCAATCATCGCACTTGCGATTAACTACCACCAATTGAGCGGCGTAACCCCATCGTTTTCATCATACACATTTCCAAAGTACCATTGAATACGCGGATCCTTCGATGACAATGAGTTCAATAGAGCTTCCACAGCGGGAAAACCTGCCGCCACAGGAATAGTGTAAACTGTCAGATTCCTCTCCCCTCCGTCGTGCCTACCACCCAGCTCGTGCACGTCGTTTTTGATAGACAGGGCAACATCCCGTGGGCCATAGATCTGAATGGCAAGATTCCCTCCGCGAGAGTGGACGGAAAAGCTGGACTTCTCCTTGTCAATAGCGATGCAGTCGCCCGCAGCAACACCCAGAACCAGCCCGGGCGTGCAGTCAAGACGATAATTTCCATCAGGAAGTTCAGTGACCAGCACCTCCTCGTAAGCAATCTCGCCCGTCGTCTTCACACCGGCAGCCAATCTAACGCTCATGCTCATCAATAAGATCCTTTGTATCTTCCGTACGGCGCGCCACAACCGCCATGTTCAGCACACGATCTTCCCACTTTAGGGGCACCACCATTGTTTGCGCTCAGATTACATGCCGCCCCTTAAGGCAGATGTTGTCCGGATCGAGATTGCCGCCGCGCGACGTAGGAACATTCCGGTGACCAGGTGCATATCATCAGCATTAGGCGATGTCTCTCCACAACGCCAGCACTGACACGGTCCGTCACCGGCCTGATCAATCAACTCCTGACTGTAGCAGCCTGACCCACACGCGAGCCTCCTGTAGGTCCTCCTGAGCTGTTCGCGATCTGCTGCGGAGTCGAACCTTCGCCATCGCTCAACACAAAAAGCGGAAGCTGGCACGCAACGTCGGGATCGGCGTTCGCATTATGGACGAGTACAGCTGTGTCCCCGGCCTCGACGTAGTAGGTGTGGAGGCCGTTGATGGTGAGGTCGTAGGTGACCTCGGTCTGGTGATACGCCCGGATCGAGGTGACTTCGGCGGGGGCGCCGTCGGCGGTTTGGAGGCGGTCGCCGGGGTGGAGGTCGACGGCGTCGACGAAGGCGGCTTGGGTGAGGTCGTAGAAGGGGTGGCGGAAGGTCGCGGCCAGCGTGGAGGTGTCGGCGGACGCGGGGGCGGCGAAGCTGAGAATCGCAGAGGCGGCCAGGCCGGCGGCGGCCTTGCCTAGCGCGGTGGACAGCTTCTTGACGGTCAGGTCCACGAAGTCCCGGTCGGTCTGGGTGACGATGACCTTCTGCACGGTGTGCGTCTGCAGTGTGGCATCACCGGGAACGGAGTTGGCGACCTGGTCACCGACACGGACCTGACTGATGGGCTTGCTGGAGCCGTCAGCCATCAGAACGCCAGTGGAACCGACGAAGCTGTGCGTTGCACAGCCCGTGCTCCGATCTTCCTACCTGACCGCCGAAGGCTTATACGCCAATGCCGCTTCCGTGCCAGCACCGGACTCCGATTCCACTGCGGCAACGCCAGATTCACCCTACCCAAGGGCACCGCTCCCGACGCCAGCCAACCCAAAGAATTGCCAAACCTCAGTTTCCCCAGCTTGACCATCTTTCAAGAGGGTCAACAGAAGAAAGAGAGGGAACAGCGACAGAAACCGCAAATGAGAGTCTGTTGACAAACCTAGACAGCATACCCCGAAAATCTTCGACAACACACTCTTCCGTCAACCAAAGAGGCTTCCACTTTCCAAACGAACTACACTTCAAGACCACCCGATCACCGCTATAGTCGATCATCACCGTCCTCTGAATTCCTTGCTCGTAGAAGTCTAGTTCGGCCTCCAACCTAGACTGAAGGCTATCTATCACAGCGGGCAACTGTGGGATGATAGTTGCCAAGTCGTACCGCACATCAACAGGCCATCGCCTATCACCAAATCCGCCCACAAAGAATCTTACGCCGGCTTCATCAAGAAGTTCACACAAAGGCAATGCCAGATCGTCCAGGTCTTCCCAGGGTTCAAGCAGCCTAGGTTCGAACGAACTTTCGACTTTCGATGTATCGATCCCCATCTCGAACGACATCGCTACCCTTCATATTCTTCGCTTACTGGAAAACCTGTCTTATAGATCCCACCAGGCTTTCTTGGAACTATTAGCGCGCGCGTCGCTGGAGCAGTACTGCCGTCCGGTCGGATAACCTGACCAAGCCCTTCGGGAATATCGATCACTCTCGGCTCGAGATTGTCGGGGTCCCAATGCTGCTGCAACAGACTTGCCGCCGCCTCGTTATCCAACCACTGTCCCTGCTCCTGCCCGGTTCCAGCAGCCCGTCCCACCAGCCCCTTGAAATTTTTCGGCCCCGCGCCATGTACTTCAAACACATGTCCGTAAGTTTTCTTGCTCTTTGGGCTCCAATTGGTGCCATCGCAGTTATGGACGAGTACGGCTGTTGCGCTGGTTTCGACGTAGTAGGTGTGGCGGCCGTTGATAGTGAGGTCGTAAGTGGTCTCGGTCTGGTGATACGCCCGGACGGAGGTGACTTCGGCGGGGGCGCCGTCGGCGGTTTGGAGACGGTCACCGGGGTGGAGGTCGACGGCGTCGACGAAGGCGGACTGGGTGACGTCGAAGAACGGGTGGTGGTAGGTGGTGGTGAGGGTGGAGGTGTCGGCGGACGCGGGGGTGGCGGCGGTGACCAACGCGGCGACGGCCAGGGCCAGGCCGGCGGCGGCCTTGCCCAATGCGGTGGACAGCTTCTTGACGGTCAGGTCCACGAAGTCCCGGTCGGTCTGGGTGACGATCACCTTCTGCACGGCGTGCGTCTGCAGTGTGGCATCGCCAGGGACGGAGTTGGTGACCTGGTCGCCGACCTTGACCTGGCTGATGGGCTTGGTGGAGCCGTCGGCCATGAGGACGCCGGTGGAGCCGACGAAGCTGTGCTTGATGGGGCAGGCCGGGCTTTCCTCTTCCTTAGCGGCTGACGGTTCAGACTCGGCAGGTTTGGCACCGGCGCCTTCGCCCTCCGCCGAGCCGGCGCCGGATTCGCCGGGGGCGAGGGTGCCGGCGGCGGCGATAGGCACCGAGCAGGCCAGCAACTACTTCGCCCGCTTCGACCCCACAGGCGCGGCCGGTCACCGGTGCCGGCCAGTACCTGCTGATCGATTACAACCACCGCTACCTCATGGTCAAGGCCAACGACGTCCTCCTCGCACCGGCTGCCTGAACAGCCTTGGCACGGCTCCATAAGGGGGCTGCGCCACGGTCACACTTGGTGATACGGCCGTTGCTCGCCGGAACTAATCGAGTTCACCCGCATGATGTTCCGATATCGCCGCCTCTTCATATTCCCAAACTCCACGACCCTCACCTTCGTCGAGGAGGGCCCGCATTCGGCCGTAATCGGTGCTCTTCGGCACGTTGACCACAAACAGCCCGGCAAGCATCGACGGAGAGGTCGTTCCACCCAGAGCCTCAACCCCCTTGCTCAATTCCTCCTCGACAGCCCTACCTCCGGACGCGAAGGTGATAACTCGAATCGTCGAGTTGCCACTCCAGGCCAAGACCTCCTCGATCCAAGGATCCCGAGAGGGGCCGTAGTGCACGACGCGCACCACGTCACCCACCGCAAGACGTTTCGCAAAGACCGGGGCGGATGTCAGTCGAAATTCATGCTCAGCAATCTGTTCGGCCGACACCTCTTCCGTTCCAAAAGGAGGCCAATCACCCTCCCTGTTGAGTCGTATGTGAACTACGCTGAGATCATCTCGAGCGGACTGTGGATCAACAACCGGCTTCACCGAACTTCGGCCTCAGCGAGCAAGAAGGAGGTAAACGAGTCCCAGTGTCGACTCGCCGACTCATCACCCTCTTGAAACTAAAAACTTGCGGATCTTCGGAATTATCCGCGAACCAGTAGGCCCGATACCCCTGATGTAGAGCAAAAACAATGGCACCATCCGACAAAAGGTCCACCTTGCCCGCTTCCTCGAAGAGTTCTTGCGCATACTCCTTCACTTTTAGCAATCGAGGGTAGAACATATCCATTCCCGCAAGAACTTGCCCTGCACGCTTACCCATAAGTCCAAGGAACACAACATAGCTGGACGGCAGTTCATACACCCCCAAGGCTGTTGCCACTTCTACGATCTCCGCAGGCGAGAGACCTACGACAGCATCGTCGCCGCACTCGCGCACAAGCCTGACGGCAAGCTCGCGCACACGCTCCACACCTAGCCCCATTGAACATTCACCTCAATTCCAGGAAAGATTTCCTTGAACTGCCCGTCTCCAGGGTCTACCGTGGCATCCTGCCCCTTATTGGAGAAGCTCTCTGCCTTCACGTTCCCGACCTCAAGGACGCCATTCGCGGCCGCATCGCCCTGGTTGACGGCACCGACGTCCCGACTGGCAACCGCGCTGGTCATGACGACAACTACTCCGGCAAGCGGCACCGCGCTGGGCTGAACATTCAGGTCGCCGCGGACACCTCCGGCGGCCTGCGGGGAGTGTCGATTCCCTTGCCGGGCTCCATGTACGACCGCAAAGCGTTCACCGAGTGCGGATGGGAGGAGGTCCTGGTCGACACTCCGGTCATCGCCGACTCGGCTTATCAAGGAACTCATGCGATCACGCCCACGAAAAAGCCACGTGGCGGCGAACTCTCCGTCGGCAAAAGGCCAACAACAAGACAGTCTCCTCGATACGATCCGCCGTCGAGCGATGCATTGGACATCTCAAGAACTGGAAGATCCTCGCCACCGGGTATCGAGGACGTCTCGCCGAGCTTCCAGCTGCGCTCCAGATCGTTGTAGCGCTTGAGTTCTACCGACTTGGTTGGTAACCCTTCGCGAATAACGCTCGATGTATCGACAGATTTTTTTCTAAAGGTGTGGACATCATTGTTCTCAGGCGCTCGACTATTCAGCTCACAGTTGCCAATAAACGGAGCGGAGGGTGCAAACCTAGACATCGCACGCGCGAAAACTACAAAAAGAAAGGGCCAACCCTTCGACAAACGTCCACCCAGGCCACACATACCAACCACAGGTCCCCTCGCCCCACAAACAGGAAGGCAACCGGGACCGGAAAGCGTAACCAACAGGATAGAAATAGCATCACCCAATCACCCGCCACACCCGCCTATTGCCATTCTCGACGGCTAGAGCTTAACCCTCATCGACTCCGTAAATCGGTTTGGACGGCCCAAGTAATGGTCTTCGATTCTGCTTTCTATATGCCCGGCCGACCACACCGCACTTCGCTCAACACCAACGCATTCCTCAGGACTGACTGCACGAGTGTTTCCTTGGCTGTCAGCGAGTACACAATCCTGCGGATTAACTACATCCTGCCGAAAGAAGAACGGAACCGCCGGAAGAATCTCTCTCTCAATCCGGTACAGGATTGAGCCCCAACGCCCCGTTGAGTATGCCAGCTTATGGGTAGCCACAACAAACAGGGGCCCCCTCAAAGGCGATCCCTTGACATCAACCTCGATCGAGCTGTCGTCATAGAATGCCAAGTACGGTCGAGTGTCGAGCATCAGACCGTATGCACGCCTGCCCGCCTGCATCGGAAGAGCAAGCAACGCCCCTGGAGTGAACCGCATCGTCATTCGAAAGCTTCCATTCGGCCGGCTGTGTTGAAATTCTTCCTGACGGGTTATCCAACTCAGCCACCAGTCTACCCGAAAGCATCCTGTGCCGCCTGCATAAATTCACCCAACTGCGGGTTATCGCGACTGATTCCACGAATCGAATTTCCGGAGGTACCATTTTCACTCTGCGCCCCGCCGAATAAGTCGATAAGTCGTTGTTCACGACCACGGATTGCCTGATATGCAGGGTCACTGTGTCGATCGGCTATGCTCTTAGTGGCCGCCAACGCCTTGTCCAACACCGCAGGACCGAAGCCCTTATCGTTCATGTGATGGCCCGAATCGCGCTCCGCCACGATCTGCTCCGGCGTTCCAGTGCCGCGACTTCTGCCGGTGTAGACTTCACCAGTTTCAGGATTCGTTTTGGTGTAGGTAACGTAAGTTACATCACAGTTGTGGACGAGTACCGCAGTGGCACCAGCGTCAACATAGTAGGTGTGAAGACCGCCGACCGTGAGATCATAGGTGGTTTCATTCTGATGGTATTGCTGGATAGTAGTGACTTCAGCCGTGGCACCATCGACGGTTTGGAGGTGGTCGCCTGGGTGGAGATCAACGGCCTCGACGAAAGCCGCCCGAGTGACATCGTAGAACGGGTGGTGATAGGTCGTCGTCAGCGTGGAGTCCGTCTGAGCAACGGCGACCGGGCTGGCACCGCCGAGAACAGCGGTAGCGGTCAACGTGAGACCAGCGATGGCCTTGCCGACCTTCTTGAGGGTCAGTTTCACGAAGTCGTGGTCGGTTTGAGTGACGATAACCCTCTGCACCGTGTGCGACTGAACTGCCGCGTCGCCCGGCACAGCGTTGGCGACTTGATCACCCACCTTGACCTGACTGATCGGTCTGCTGCTGCCGTCAGCCATCAACACCCCAGTGCTGCCTGTGAAGCTGTGGCACTCCGTGGATGTCGCCTTCTCCGTACCGGCGACCGGTGCTTCTTCGGCAGCGGCGCCACTGCCTTCGCCGTCGGCGGCGGCGGCGGCGGAACTGCCGCCACCAGAGAAGGCAGTGCCGGCGGCGGCGCCGATGAGGCCGCCCCACAACGCACCGGAGCCGACGGCGGAGGCGGCACCGGACAAGGAGCAACCGCCGGGGGAAGAGCCACACGACATGCTGTAGCCGACGGCGGAGGTGACGGCACCGGAAGCAGCGCCGGAACCGAGGCCGACCAGGGCGGAGGCGGCGAGTTTGGGCATCACGTCTTCGAGAGCGGTGGCCACCAGCTTGCCACCCAGGGGACCGGCCAGACCCGCGCCGAGGGCACCGCCCAAGGCACCGAGACCGACAGCCTCGACAGCGCCGCCGACCGAGCAGGAATGGGACTCGGAGCACTCCAGGCCGTAGCTGACGGCATTGCCGGCAGCGCCGGCGAGGGCGGCGCAGCCGACGGCCCCGACGCCGAAGGAGCCGACGGTGCAGGCCAGACCGACGGCGAAGCCGACGGCAATGCCGGTGAGCACGGGGTGCTGCTTGACGAACTTGTCCACCGACGCGACGGCCTTCTTGCCCAGGTCGACGGCGGCCTTGGCTACGGAGGCGACGGCGTTGCCGGCGGCATTGACGGCGGACTTGACGGTGGAGACGGCTTGATGGACCGCGGTGGCGACCTTGTGATACGCGGTTTGCACGACGTGCACGGCCGCGTGATAGACGACACGAGCGACACGGACGACGCGTTGCACAACACGAGCGGCGGCACGGGCGACCGCATGGTAGGCGTCCACGACAGCGTGCACGACGGTCTGCACGGCATGCACCACGGGCTGCACAACATGAACAGCGACGTAGTGAGTGACGGCGTGCACGACATGACTGACAGCATGGAAAGCGCTGGACACGAAGTCTGAGAACCAGCCATGACCGGACGGATCGGTACGGGTCAGAGGGTCATCGTCGACATAGGCGAACGGGTTGGCGGCCGCCGAGTTGGGCATGGGATCCGGGGAAGCGGTGTCCCGGTTCATGAACTGCCCGGTCTGCGGCGAATACCACCGAGCCGACATGTCCACCTTGCCGGTGGACGAATCAGTCCAGCCGGACTGGTAGCCCAGACGGCCGGCCTGTGACGAGGTGGCGGTGACGTTGCCCAGAGGGTCGTAGGTGGTGGAACCCGAGAGCGCAGAGCCGTTGGCGAGGAAGTCGCCGACGACATCGGTGTGCTGGTCGACAAAAGCCAGCACGGAGACGCCGGAGCCGCCAATGCCCAGCAAGCCGCCGGAAGGGTCGTAGCTGTAGGTGCTGACACCGTCGGACGAGGGGTTGTTGCCCATGCCGGAATAGGCGAACGTGGAGCCGGTGTCGGTCAGGGCCCGGCCCAGAGCGTCGTAGGTGTACGACTGGGTGCCCTGAGAGGTCATCTGACCGAAAGCGTCCGAAGTGGACCGAGTGGTGCCGGCGGTCGACGTCTGCGACGACATGGTGCCGCGAGCGGTGTACTGGTACGAGTTCACGCCGTCGGAGGTCAGCTGGTCCCGGGCGTCATAGGTGTAGACGTTGGAGCCGACCTGGGTCCGGTTGCCCGAGGCGTCATAGGCGTAGTTGACGGTCGACGATCCGTTGTTCCACGACGTCAGGCGATTGGCCTGGTCGTAGGTGTAGGTGTTGGCCGCTGAAGCGCCGAAACCGGTGGTGTTCTTGGACTTCAGGTTGCCGTTGAGGTCGTAGCCGTAGCCGATGGAGGCGACGGTGGCCCCGCCGGAGGTCTTCAGGGTGTCGCCGGTCAGCCGGTGCAGGGCGTCGTACCCGAAGGTCCGCACGTCGCCAGTGCCGTACTTGATCTGGTTGACCTGGTCCAGGACGTTGTAGCCGTAGGTCGACTGGGTGCCGGTGATGCCGTCCTTGACGGTGGACAACCGGTCGGCGGAGTCGTAGCCGTAGGTGGTGGTGCCCGACGCGTCGGCCCGGGAGGTCATGAGCCCGTCGAGGTTGTACCCGAAGGAGGACGACCCGCCGGAGCCGGCGGCGGTGAGCAGCTCGTCCCGGTCGTTGTAGGTGAACGTCTCGTTGGACGCCGGCACGGACGAGCCGATGGCGCTGGTGGCCGCGGAAGTCATGCGGCCCACGGAGTCGTAGCCGAAGGTGCGGTTGGCGGTCTGCCCGTCGGCCCCGGCGCCGGTCTGACCGGTCATGTTGCCGACGCCGTCATAGGAAGCGGTGATCGTCACGCCGCCGGGCTGGGTCTGGGTGACCGGCTCCCCGTCGGCGTCGTACGCGGTGGTGAAGGTGGAGTCGGCCGCAGTGGAGTATGTGGCGGTGGTCGGCTCGATCACCGATTCCTTGAGGTTCCAAGGGTTGTAGGTGTAGATCGTGGCGTTGCCGCGGCCGTCGGTGAACCTGGTCCGGTTGCCGGCCGGGTCGTAGCCGAACGACGTGGTGATCGAGGAGGTCGCCGTCGCCGGCTGCACCTCCTGCAGCACGGCGCCGGTGGCGTCGTGCGTGAACCGGGTGGTGCCGCCCAGAGCGTCGGTGGCCGAGAGCTGGAAGCCGTTGTCGTCGTAGGTGGCGGACGTCGTGGACAGCACGTTCCCGCTGGAGTCCTTCTGCGCCAACGAGATCGGGTTGCCCGAAGTGTCGTAGGTGGTCGAGGTGGACGAGCCGTCGGCCAGCGTCACGGAAGTCTTGCGGCCCAGGAAGTCGAACGCGGTGCGGGTGGTGTTGCCGGCCGGGTCGGTGACGGAGGTCTGCTCGCCCAGGGCGTCGTAGCCGTAGTTGGTGATCGCGCCGTTCTGGGTGGTGGTCGAGGCCAGGAACGCGTTGCCCGGCGACCCGGCATAGGAGTTGGTGGTGGTCGAGGAGACCGTGGAGGGGTAGCGCTCCAGCGAGGTCGACGTGATCTGCCGGCCCAGGAAGTCGTACGTGGCCTGGGTTTGCGCGCCGACCTGGTCGGTGACCGACAGCTTGTCGCCGTTGGTGTCGTACACGGTGTCGACGTTGTTGCCGGCCGGGTCGGTGGTGCGGACCTGGTCGCCGAGCTGGTCGTAGACGTACTTGGTGACGCGGCTGAGCGGATCCGACTCCTGCGTCAGATTGCCGAGCTTGTCGTAGGTCTTCACCGTCACCGCGGTGATCGGCGAACTCGCCCCGGGCGGCGTGTAGTTGGGCCGCGTGATCGAAGCGGGCCGGCCGGCGGCGTCGTACACGGTGGTGGTGACGTTGCCGTTCGGGTCGTCCTGCTCGGTGGCCTCGCCGAAGGTGTTGTAGCCGGTCATCGACACCGGATGCACCTGCACCGCGGTGCCGCCGTTGCGTTCGGTGGACACCACCGGGGACGTGGTGACGGCCAGGTGGCCGGCCTCGTCGTAGGAGTACTGGGTGGTGTTGCCGTCGGGGTCGGTGGCCGAGGTCGGCAGGCCCCGCTGGTCCAGGGTGCGGGTCATGGTGATCGCGTGCGACGAGGCGGTGGTCCCGCTGGTCCGGCTGGCGGCCAGCGTCGAGATCTCCGCGGGCGACAGCTGGCGCTGGTACACCTGGACGTTGCCGATCTGGCCCGGGAAGAAGTCGGTCGCGGTGGCGTTGAACTGGCCCCGACCGATGGTCAGCGGCCCGGTGGCCTTGTACGGCGTCGTGTCGGTGGCGGTGCCGGCCAGGGTCCCGTTGACGTACAACGACATCAGGCCCGTGGTCTTGGTGAACACACCGACCAGGTGCGTCCAGCTCCCGGTCACGGCCGAGCCGGCGGCGCCGTGCGCGCGGATGCCGCCGGCGTTGGCGGTGTCGGCGCTCACCCGGGCGAACGCCCAGGCGTTGTCGTTCAGGCTGTACTGGAGGTAGAAACCCGAGTTCTGGCTGGCATCCTGGCCGACCACGGTGGCGAACTTGCCGGTGGAGCTCAGGTTCGCCCATGCCGACACGGTGAAGTCGCCGGTGGTGTCGAGCGTCGGGCCGTTGGTGGTGACGGCGGAGTTGGTGCCGCCGAACGTGCCGGCCCCGCCCGACCAGGTGACATTGCTGGCGGCGGCGGTGTTGCCGTTGCCGGAGGCGTCGGGCACCGTGGCGCCGCTGGTCTGGTTGAGCTGCCACCACCCCAGCGGACGCCCGGCGCTGTCGGTGAACAGGCTCTGCGAGGTCGGGTTGCCCATCGCGTCGTAGGTCGCGGTGGTGGTGCGCACGGCCCCGGTCGAGTCGGACATCGTGGTGACGGCCGGCTTGTCGTCGGGCGTGTAGGAGACCGTCGTGGTCCGGTTCAGGCCGCCGGGATCGGTGACGGTCTGCGTGGTGCGGTCGGCGGCGTCGATCGTCGAGGTCTCGGTCGTGGCGCCGTTGTTGGTGACCTTGCCGATCTGGTTGCCGGCGGCGTCGTAGGTGTCGCGCTCCTTGACGAAGGCGTTGGCGCCGTTGGCATCGGTCTTGGTCTCGGTCGCCTTCAGCCCGTTGTCGAAGTAGGTGTACGAGGTCTTGTTGCCCATCGAGTCGGTCTCGGAGGCGACTCGGCCGGTGGGGTCGTAGGCCGTGGACTTCTCGACCAGCGTGGTGGCGGCGTGCGGGTTGAGCGGGCTGCCGGTGTACTGGATCGACTGGGTCAGCTCGTGGCCGTCGGCGTCGTAGGTGTAGTCGGTCTCGGTGCCGTTGGGGTCGGTGTCGGAAAGCTTGTGCCCGTAGGAGTCATAGGTGAACGTCGAGGTGTTGCCGCTGGCGTCGGTGGAGGAAGCCAGTTCCCCGAACGAGTTGTACGTGGAGCCCGAGGTCCGGGAGGCGTCGCCGCCCCGGCCGTCGGCCACCGTCTGCGAGGTGATGTTGCCGTCGGCGTCGTACACGCTGGTGGTCGTGGCGTTGTGCGTGGCGCCGGTGATCCGGTCGGTGACAACGGGATCGGACTGCGAGGTGACCCGATCCTGACCGTCGTAGGTGTACGAGGTCACCAGACCGTTCGGGTACGAATCAGACACCTCGGTCTTGGTCGCCACCCGGCCGACGCCGTCGTAGGTGAACTTGGTGACCAGGCCCTCGGCGTTCTGCGTCTGCTGCACGTCTCCGTTGGCGGCATAGGAGATCGTGTTCTTCGCACCGCCCGGCGATGTCGTCACGGTGGGCAGGCCGTTGGCCGTGTAGGTCACGGATGTCGTTCGCCCGTTGGGGAAACCGGGCACCGGCGGGGTGGTGACCCCGGTGCGGTTGCCGGCCGAGTCGTAGCTGTAGGTCGTCAGATAGGTGTTGTCGGTGGCGCTGGCTGACCGTCCATCCCGGACGGTCAGCATCACGTCGTTGCGGGCGTCCGGCGATAGCGTTTTCGACGTGTCGTCGGGGTAATAGGTGAAGTACGCGGTCGAGCAGATGCCGGCCTGCTGGTTCTGGCAGGTGGTCTGCGACACCGTGTTGCCGCGCACGTCGTGGCCGGTGGTGCTGACGACGCCGTTCGGATCGGTGACGGTATTGAGGAAGCCGGCTGAGTCGTAGCCGTAGCTGGTCTTGTTGCCCAGGCCGTCGATCTCGGACAGCTTGCGGTTGCCGTTGGTCGGGTCGTAGGCGTAGGTCAGGGTCTTGCCGCCGGGGTCGGTGATCTTCACCGTGGACACCGGCAGCAGGCCCTGGGAGTTCTTGGCCGCGTTGAAGTGCTGGCTGACCTGGTCGGCCGACAGCGCGGAGTGGTAGACGGCGGCGTCGGCGACGGAGCCGGTGAACGGGGCCGGGGCCAGGTCGGGCAGCCCGGCCCAGCCGCCGCCGGGAGTGCCGGTGCCCAGGTAGAGGAACGTGCTGCCGTCCAGCTTGAGCGCGGTGGTGTTGCCGGCCGCGGCCTGCTGACCGTCCAGGTACAGCGTCTGGTTGGTGGCCGAGGCCGACAGCACGACGTGGTGCCACTTGCCGTCGGTCACCGTGGCGGAGCTGGTCAGCTGCGCGCCGCCGCCGGTGGTCCAGAAACCGCCGTGCAGCTTGTTGTCGGTGCCGACCCACAACATCGGCGCACAGGTGCCGCCGCTGGTGGGGCAGCTCTGGCCGGCCGGCACCGATGCGGCGCCGAGCAGGATGCCGCCGCCCTTGGTGGTGGAGAACCAGAGTTCGGCCGACGCGGCCGAAGGTGTTGGGCTGTAGACGCTTGTGGGCAGCTGGACCCAGGATGTGCTGCCGTTGAAGGAGGCCGCGGTGGCGTCCTCGAACGGCCCGGTCGCGCCCAGCGTCACGGCGTTGTAGGTGCCGGCCGGGTACTTGACCTCGCTGAACGCCTGCGCCGCGTTGACGTTGTCGCCCAACCGGTAGTAGCCGGTCGGCGACGAGCCCAGCACGGCCGACCGGTACACCTGGCTGGAACCGGTGACCGTGGGCGCGCCGACCTTCCACACGCCGCCGTTCTCGTCGGTCAGCTGGGACACGGCCGAGGTCACCGGGTCGTAGCTGATCTGGGCGTGCACGTTGCCGGACGGCCGGGTCACCGAGGTCAGCAGGGCCGAGGCCTGCTGGCCGGCCGCGTACAGGTGTTCGTTGGGGTAGCTGGGAAGCGGCTTGTCCCACAGGCCGACGTCGGCGATCTCGCCGTTGAAGTAGGTCGGCCACGCCGTGGTGTCGGTGCTGGACTGGTGCGGCTGGTCGGGCCAGGTGCCGCCGATGTAGCCGGCGCCGATGTAGCGGTAGGCGTTGGACATCAGCGGGATGTTGCCGATGCGGTAGTCGATGTACTGGCTGTCGATGTAGAGGCCCTGGCTGTTGCCGGCCTCCTGGAGCACGACGTGGTGCCACTGGCCGTCGTTGACCGGGGTCCTGGACTGCATCGGAACGCCGCCCGGGTAGGCGAACTCGGCGTTGAGCTTGCCGTCGGAGCCGACGTAGAGCGCCGGCACGTAGTCGCCGATGATGCTGGGATGGGTCAGGTCGCTGCCGCTGTAGGAGTACAGGATCCCGTTGGTGGCCGTGGTCTTGAACCACATCGAGATCGCCGACCCGGCCCAGCCGCTGGACAGGCCGGTCGGCAGCTGCACGTACGAGGACGTGCCGTTGAAACCGGCGCCGGTCGCCGAGGACCCGGTGAGCGGGCCGGGCTGACCCAGCGTGACGTTCTTGTAGGTGCCGTTGTCGTTGCCCTCGTTGGCGTGGATCGCGCTAACCGCGGTCCCGGCGCCGGCCGGCT
Source organism: Kutzneria sp. NPDC052558 (assembly GCF_044547355.1). Classification (NCBI taxonomy): domain Bacteria; kingdom Bacillati; phylum Actinomycetota; class Actinomycetes; order Pseudonocardiales; family Pseudonocardiaceae; genus Kutzneria; species Kutzneria sp. NPDC052558. The sequence continues at coordinate 144,632 of NZ_JBIUAG010000015.1, read as the reverse complement.
CGGACAGCGGCCAGTACGAGTGCGGGCCGGCGTCCAACACCGTGTTCAGGTACGAAGACGTGGTGCCATAGGTGTACTTCGTGCACGCGGTGCCGGCGCCCGGCGCGCAGACGCTGGTCAGGTTGTCGCCGGTGTAGTTGTAGGTCCAGGTCTGCGCGGTCGAGGGCTGGCCGGGCGTGACCGGATCCGTTGACACGGTGGCGATGTGCGGGCCGCCCGCGCCGGTGGGCCGGGCCCAGGTCAGGTGCAGGGACCGGCCGGTGGTCGCCGAGGTGACCGTGGAGATCTGGCCCGAGGAGTCCCAGGTGTAGTTCTGCGCGCGGCCGTTCGCGTCGGTGATCGCGGTGAGCGCGAAGCCGGTGCCCAGGTTCAGCGGCATGGTGAACGTGTAAACGGTGTCGTTCTTGTCGGTCAGCGTGTAGCCGCCGTGGTTGGGCAGCGCCCGCAGCACGGCGAACCGGCCCTGCGGCGCGCTGAACGAGCCGTCCGGATTGAGGCCGAAGCCGACCTGCGAGCCGTCCGGGTAATTGACCACAGTGGACAGTAGGAGGCGATTGTTGTTGTTGTCCGTGGTGGCCATCTCGGTCACCTTGGCGTCGAACACGCTCTGCCAGCCGGCGCCGAAGGAGGCGTCCACCGTGCGCGGGTCCCGCGAGTTGTAGTCGCGGGTCACCGCCAGCGCCGGCCCCGCGCCCTGTACCTCGGCGTCGGTCGCGTTGGTGGTGTAGTTGCCGATGCCCGGGTCGAAGCCGTGGTCGCCGTTGTTCTGGGACAACGACGACGTCACCGCCGGCTGCGGCACCTGAACCGACACCGCCGACCATTCGGACCAGTCCGACCACGCCTGCCCGTCGGAGGCGGCGACCGTCCAGTAGTAGGTCTGCCCGTACTGGAGCTTGCCCGCCGGCACCTGCCAGGACGCGCCGCCGTGCACGGTGCCCGAGTCGACGATCGTGGTGTTGTTGGCGTCCGAGACCTGGAAGTCGAAGTCCTGGATCGGGTCCACCGTGCGGTCCGGGTCGTGCGCGGTGGCCTCCAGCCACGGCGTCGTGCTGTTCACGAACCCGTTGTTGGGCGGGTAGACCGAGTCGATCTGGGGCGGCACGTCGCCGGCCGTGGTCAGCGTCAGGTACGGGTCCTCCGGACCCATGTTCGAGGAGGCGAACTCCTTGTACCCGTTGGGATCGGTGTTCGACGCGGCGACGATGGCCAGCCCGTTGTCCGCGAGCGTGCCGTTGGACCAGGCGTTGAACGTGTCGGTGGACAGCGGGACGGTCACCCAGTCGCCCTTGGAGTGGTCGTCTCCACTGTTGTGGCAGGCATTGTTCGGGGTCGGCGTCAGCGCGCCGATCACGTTGCTGCCGTTGGGACCGGGGAAGGCGGTGGTGGTCGTCGGGTTCCAGGACTGGACCAGCGGCACCACGTCGAACTGCGCCGCCGTGCAGGTCGGCGTGAAGATGGTGAACAGCGACAGGGTGGCGCTGGTGATCTGCACGTGCTGGTTGTCGATGTCCTTGGGCGTGGCCAGGAATGCGTTGGCCGCGTCCGAGCCGGTGGACTGGGTGGAGCCGATCTTGATGATCTGTTCCATCGAGTGGTCGCCGACGTTGCCGTTCTGCACGTAGGTCGAGGTCGGGTTGAGCGTCACCGTCGGGTCGACCGTCACCGGGAACACCCGCTTGGCGTCGGTCAGCCAAGCCTGGTCCAGGCTGACCTTCAGCGCCGGAGAACCGTCCACAGTGGTCAGTTGGTAGCTGACGGCCGAGGTGGTGGCCGGGTCCCCGGTGCGGGCGTCGACCTTGGAGTCGTAGGCGTAGCCGTGTGGCACGCGCTCGCGGACGGCGCCGGCGGCGTCGACCAGGTTGACCGAGCCGTCCGAGGTCAACACCGGGGTCAGGCCGGTGAGCTTGAGCGGGAACGTCCACGTGGTGGCGGCGTTCGCGTCCCGCAGCACGATCGACTCCTTGAGACCGGTGTCGATCGGCGCGATCTGGAGGTCGGTGCCGGGCAGGATGGAGCCGTAGGTGACGTTCGCGCCGGACACCGACGGCGTCACCGCGGCGGCCCCCTGCACCGAGTACGCCACCGAGTGCGAGCCGTCCAGCGCGATGCTGGCCAGCGTCGGATCGGTTGCCGTGCCGGCGAAGTCGACCTTCACCGAGTTGGCCTTCTCGTGCCAGCGGCCGTCGGCGCCGCGTTCGACGGTGGTGTCGATCGGCTGCCAGCCGCCGGTGGAGTCCTGGTAGTTGACCGGGTCCGGGCTGTACTTGCGGGTGACGGAGCCGTCGGTGTTCTGGAAGTAGGTCATCGTCGCCGAGGACTTGGCGGCGACGCGGACGCTGGTGGCGGCGTTGAACCCGCCGGCCTGGCTCTGGCTGGGGCCGGGACCGGTGCGGGACCGCGGCGGCTGCGGCTTGTACGGGGCGAGCTCACCGGCCCCCTGACCACGGGGATTTCCCGCGCCACCACTGGCATGCGTGGCCGCCGCGGAGGTCGTGTGGCCGAGCCCGTCGGCGCTGCCGCCGGCCTGGGCGGGCAGGCTGCCCCAGTGCGGCGTGGTCAGCCACGCGCCGATGTCGGGGAAGGCCGGCAGGTGCAGCGGCGGCAGGGCCAACTCGTCGGCCGAGGCGTTCTGGGTGGAAAAACCCAGTGCCATCACCGTGATCGTCGCGATCGCCGTCAGTCTTCGGGCACGCGCGGACATACGCAACATCGGTCGAAGCCCCCCTCACACACACCACACAGGCGTGACCAGACGGTAGAAGCCCGCGCGGCCGAGGGGAATACGCCATATAGTCGCCATCACCACGTAACGATCATCCCAAGTGGACACACGTGGACGAATACCCCAAAACACCTTGGCGTGGTGTGCATACTAAGCCGGAGGACGAACGGGGGCGATGGTGGTTCTGGGCTGGTTGCGTAGATTCTGGGGATTGCTGGCCTGTGCGGCGCTGATCGTGGCCATCGCGCTGGCCGTGCTGCTGTGGCCCCACGGCCGCGCGCTGCCGCCGGCCCGGGCCACGGTCTACCTGGACTTCTCCGCCTGCCTGCTGGCCGGCCCGCAGGGGCTCGCCGACCCGGCCGCCGCCCCGGTGTGGGCCGGCATGCAGGACGCGTCGAGCGCGACCAAGGCCAAGGTCTCCTACCTCGCGGCCACCGGCCCGGAGACCGTCGGCAACAGCTCCCCGTACGCGACTTCGTTGCTACAGCGGCAATGCGGTGTGGTCGTGACGGTCGGGCAGACCCGCGCCGACACCGTGCTTCAGTATGTCGGGCAATACCCGAACGTCCGTTTCGTGCTAGTGGACGGCAAGGGCAGCGGCGACAACGTCACCGCCGTCGCCGCCGCCGACGCCCGAACCGGCGTCGCCCAGGCGATCGAACAGGCCGTCAAGAAGTAGCTCAGGTGGCGGTGGGGGCGTCGACCAACGCCTCCCGGATGCCGGCGATGACCTCATCGGCGGTGCCGTGGCCGGTGAAGCCGGCGGCCAAGCGGTGACCGCCGCCGCCGAAGCGCACGGCGACCGAACGCACGTCGAGGCGGCCGACGGCGCGGAGCGACACGGTCCAGTCGCCGGTCGGGGTTTCCTTGAGCACGGCGGCGACTTCGGCCTCGGCAGTGGATCGCACGACGTCGATGACGCTCTCGACCTCCTCGGGCCGCACACCGGCGGAGTCGGCCCGGCGCACGACGGTGTGCACGAAACCCAGGCCCTGCGCGGCATCGGGCTCCAGCCGGGCGGCGGCGAGCACGGAGGCCAGCATGCCGAGCCAGGCGAAGGGGTGGCTGTCCATGAGGTGCCGGATCAGACCGGAGCCGTCCACGCCGGTCTCCAGCAGCCGGGCGGCCAGCCGATGGGTCTCCGGCTTGGCGAAGCGGAACGACACCGTGTCGGTGGCGACACCGGCATACAGGCAGCGGGCGATGGGCTCATCGATCTCGACGGCGAGGGCGTCCAGCAGCCGGGCCACGATCACCGCGGTGGCCTCGGCCCGGTCGTCGACCAGATTGTGCGAGCCGTACCGGGTGTTGGAGACGTGGTGGTCGACGACCAGCGACGCGCCGGCCGCGGCCACCCGGTCACCGAGCGGGCCCAGCCGATCGACGCTGCCGGTGTCGAGGGCGACGAGCAGCTCCGACCGCGCCGGCACCTCGGCGGCCGGCACGAACAGGCCGGCCGAGTCGAGGGACCGCAGCGAGGCCGGCACCTCGGCCGGATAGCCGAACGAGACCCGGACGGTCGCCCCGCGCCGGCGTAGCGCCAGGCCCAGCGCCAGAGCGCTGCCCAGGGCGTCGGCGTCGGGATTGACGTGGGCCAGCAGCGTGACATCGGACGCCGCGGCCAGCAGGGCCGCGGCGTCCGCGACATCGACCTGATCGGATGCGCTCACACCGGCAAGCTACTAAACGCCGCCACCGCCCTGAAGCGTGAGGATCACCTGACCAGCCGGCCGCGGATCGTTCGGGGCTGACAGCTCCCGCCAACTACGCGGCGCGGGCGCATAAAGCACAACCACGCCCCGCCGCCCCAGGGGCCGGACATGCCGGAGCCCCCGGCCCGGAGGCCGAGGGCAGGCGGTGTGGATCACCCATCACTCCGAGTCGGACTCCACCTCGCGGGGAGGCTTGTAGGGGTCGGCGTCGCCGGCCGGCTGGGCGGTGGACGCCAGCTGGGCGACCTCGGCGTCGATCTCGCGGGCCTTGGCCAGCAGCTCGTCGATCCGCTTGGAGTCGGTCGGCACGGTGTCGGCGACAAAGGCCAGGGTCGGCGTGAAGCGCACGCCGGTCTGCTGCCCGACCATGGTCCGCAGCACACCGGTCGCGCTGGTCAGCGCGGCGGTGACGGCGGCGAGGTCGGGAGCGGACTCCAGGTTGTCGCCGAGCACGGTGTAGTACACGGTCGCGTCGTGCAGGTCCGGGGTGACCCGGGCGTCGGTGATGGTCACCCGGGCCAGCCGGGGGTCCTTCACCTCGTGTTCCAGCGCGGACGCCACGATCTGGGCGATCCGCTTGGCGAGCCTGCGGGCGCGGGCCTGGTCGGCCACGGCGCTCCTCCTCCAAAACAGTAGTGAACTCGGAATCAGTCGTCCTCGGGCCCGAGCAGCCGCTGTCGCGTGGACAGCACCTGGAGCTCGGGGCGGGAGGACACCAGCCGCTCGCACGCGTCGAGCACGTCGCGGACGTGCCCGGCGTCGGCGGCGACCACCGACACCCCGACCAGGGCGCGGCGGTGCAGGTCCAGATGACCGGCCTCGGCGACCGAGACCTCGTACTTGCGCCGGATCTCGGCCAGCACGGGCCGAACCACGGAACGCTTCTCCTTGAGCGAGTGGACGTCGCCGAGCAGCACGTCCATCTCGAGGGCACCGACGTACATGGGCATCACCGTGGGCGGACGCCGAACGGGGCCGGCCGAGAGCCGGCCCCGTCGGCGCCACTTGTTCAGTTGCGGGGCTTCTCCCGCATCTCGTACGTCTCGACGATGTCATCGACCCGCAGGTCGCCGTAGTTGCCGAGGGTGAGACCGCACTCGAAGCCCTCGCGGACCTCGGTCACGTCGTCCTTGAACCGACGCAGCGAGGTGAGGGTCAGGTTCTCCTGGACCACGACGCTGTCGCGGATCAGGCGAGCCTTCGAGTTGCGCTTGAGCTCGCCGGACATGACCAGGCAGCCCGCGATCGTGCCGACCTTCGAGGACTTGAAGACGTCGCGCACCTCGGCCCGGCCGAGCTGCACCTCCTCGAACTCCGGCTTGAGCATGCCCTTGAGGGCCTGCTCGATCTCGTCGATCGCCTGGTAGATGACCGTGTAGTACCGGACCTCGACGCCCTCGCGGTTGGCGAGCTCGGTGGCACGGCCCTCGGCCCGGACGTTGAAGCCCAGGACGATGGTGTTGTCCGTCGCGGTGGCGAGGTTGATGTCGTTCTCCGTGACACCACCGACGCCGCGGTGCACCACGTGCAGCTCGACGTCGTCGCCGACCTCGATGTTCATCAACGCGGCTTCCAGCGCCTCGACGGTGCCGGAGTTGTCGCCCTTGATGACCAGGTTGAGCTGGCTGGTCTCCTTCAGCGCGGCGTCCAGGTCCTCCAGGCTGACGCGCTTGCGGCGGGACGCGTTGAGGGCGTTGCGGGTGCGGGCCTGGCGGCGCTCGGCGATCTGCCGGGCCACCCGGTCCTCCTCCACGACCAGGAAGGTGTCGCCGGCCCCGGGCACCGAGGTCAGACCGATCACCTGCACCGGACGCGAGGGCAGCGCCTCGATGACGTCCTCGTTGTGCTCGTCGACCATGCGCCGGACCCGCCCGTAGGCGTCGCCGGCGACGATCGAGTCGCCCACCCGCAGCGTGCCGCGCTGCACCAGCACCGTGGCCACCGGGCCGCGACCGCGGTCCAGGTGCGCCTCGATCGCGACGCCCTGGGCCTCCATGTTCGGGTTGGCCCGCAGGTCGAGCGCGGCGTCCGCGGTCAGCAGGATCGCCTCCAGCAGCTGGTCGATGTGCAGACCCTGCTTGGCCGAGATGTCGACGAACATGGTGTCGCCGCCGTACTCCTCGGCCACCAGGTTGTACTCGGTCAGCTGCTGGCGGATCTTCTGCGGGTTCGCGCCTTCCTTGTCGATCTTGTTCACCGCGACCACGATCGGCGCGTTGGCCGCCTGGGCGTGGTTGATCGCCTCCACCGTCTGCGGCATCACGCCGTCGTCGGCGGCGACGACGATGACCGCGATGTCGGTGGAGTTGGCGCCGCGGGCACGCATGGCGGTGAACGCCTCGTGACCCGGGGTGTCGATGAAGGTGATCAGCCGCTCGTTGCCGTCCAGGTGCGTCATGACCTGGTAGGCGCCAATGTGCTGGGTGATGCCGCCGGCCTCGCCCTCGTGCACGTTGGCCTTGCGGATCGTGTCGAGCAGTCGGGTCTTGCCGTGGTCGACGTGACCCATGACGGTCACCACCGGCGGCCGGATGACGAGGTCGTCCTCGTCGCCGGCGTCCTCGCCGTAGGTGATGTCGAAGGTCTCCAGCAGCTCGCGGTCCTCCTCCTCCGGAGAGACCACGTTGACCACGTAGTTCATCTCCGACCCCAGCAGCTCCAGGATCTCGTCGGGGACGGACTGGGTCGCGGTGACCATCTCACCGAGGTGGAACAGCACCTGCACCAACGCCGCCGGGTTCGCGTTGATCTTCTCCGCGAAGTCGGTCAGCGACGCGCCGCGCGGCAGCCGGATGGCCTCGCCGTTGCCCTTGGGCAGACGGACGCCGCCGACGCTGGGCGCCTGCATGTTGTCGAACTCTTGACGCTTCTGGCGCTTGGACTTGCGACCACGGCGCGCGGGACCGCCGGGACGGCCGAACGCGCCCGCGGCACCGCCGCGACCGCCGGGACCACCCGGACGACCGCCACCGCCACCGCGGAAGCCGCCACCGCCACCGCCGGCCGGGGCGCCACCGCCGCCGCCACCGGGGCGGAAACCGCCACCGCCGCCACCGCCCCCACCGGGACGGAAGCCGCCACCGCCACCGCCGCCGCCCCCACCGGGGCCACCGCGGAAGCCACCGCCACCGCCGCCCCCACCAGGGCCGCCGCGGAAGCCGCCACCGCCGCCGCCCCCACCGGGACCGCCACGGAAGCCACCGCCGCCGCCACCAGGGCCACGGCCGCCGCCGCCCGGACCGCCGCCGGGACGACCGCCACCACCGGCCGGACGGGCCGGGCGGGGCGGCATCATGCCGGGGTTGGGCCGAGGCGGCATGTTGCCCGGGGTCGGGCGGGGACCGCGATCGCCGCCGCGGTCGCCGGCCGGACGGTCGCCGCGCGGGGCGCGGTCCGGACGGCCGTCACCCGGACGCGGACGGTCGCCGCCACCCTGGGCGGGCGGGCCGGGACGCGGGCCGGACGGCCTCGGCGCGGGCGCGTTGGAGCCCACACCGAAGGGGTTGTTGCCGGGCCGGGGCGCGCGGGGGCCGGGCTTGGGGCCCTGCTGGCGCGGCGGCACGGTGCCACTGTCCTGCTGCTGCCGGGGGCCGGGACGCGGGCCGGGCTTGACGCCGGGACCCTGCTGCTGCGGCCGGGACGGGGCCTGCTGGCCCGCCGAGGCCGCGGCCGGACCCTGCTGCTGCGGCCGCTGCTGGGGCGCCGGCGCGGGGGCCGGGCTGGACAGCTGGGGCTGCGTCGGAGGCTTCGGAGCCTGGGGGGCCTGCTGCTGGACCTGGGGCTGCGGAGCCGGGGTCGGCGTCACGGCCGGAGCCGGGGCAGCCGACGCGGCGGCCGGAGCCGGGGTCTCCTGCTGGGCCGGCTTCGGGCCGGGGCGGGGCCCCGGGCGCGGACCGGGCATCGCCGGCCGCTGACCGGGCATGCCCGGCTTGGGGGTGGGCGCGCCCTGCGGCGCGGAACCGGACCCGGCGGGGGCCGGGCTGGGCTGGGCGGGCGGCGGACCGGGGCGCGGGCCGGGCTTCGGCGCGCCTCCCCTGGGCTTGGCGCCGCCCTTCTCGTAGGCGTCCCGCAGACGGCGGGCCACCGGGGCCTCCACGGTGGAGGACGCGGACTTCACGTACTCGCCCTGTTCGGCGAGCTTGTTCAGCACTTCCTTGCTCGTGACGCCGAGCTCCTTCGCGAGCTCGTGCACTCGGGCCTTGCCTGCCACTGCTCTCCTCGTCTAGGGAGGCCGGGCGGCAAAGTCCCGCTCGACCTCGTCCTATCGTCGCGCGATCATGTCTTCAGCTTCACGGCTGACTCATGACGGGTCGACCTGCTTCCTCTACTCATTCGCCACGGGGGGTTCCCGCGGCATAGCTCCCCAGCTGCACCGACTCGATGTGAGCGGTGAGGACAGCGAGATCGAGCGGCCCCTGGACCCGGAGGGCCCGCGGGAACGCCCGACGACGCTCGGCGGCTCGCAGGCACGCCGGATCGGGGTGCAACCACGCGCCCCGGCCGGCCAGCCTGCGCCTCGGATCCGGGACCACCGTCTCGTCCCTGACCACCGCGCGCAGCAGCTCGGAGTCCGACGCCTTGGCGCGGCACCCCACGCACGTCCGGACGGGGCCGGTGGTCAGGGGTGCCGGTTCTCGACGACGAACCACCGAAGATTCTATCCCCTCAGGCTCACTCTGCCGAACCGGATACCGGACCGGTCGGCGCGACCACCTCGGCGTCGCTGCGGATGTCGATGCGCCAGCCGGTCAGCCGGGCCGCCAGCCGGGCGTTCTGGCCCTCCTTGCCGATGGCCAGGGAGAGCTGGAAGTCCGGCACCACGACCCGCGCGGTCTTGGCCCGCTCGTCGAGCACCCGGACGGAGACAACCTTGGCCGGGGACAGGGCATTCCCGACGAAGGTGGCCGAGTCCTCGGAGAAGTCGATGATGTCGATCTTCTCGCCGGCCAGCTCGCTCATCACGTTGCGCACGCGGGCGCCCATCGGCCCGATGCACGCGCCCTTGGCGTTCACGCCGGCCACCGTGGACCGCACCGCGATCTTGGAACGGTGACCCGCCTCACGTGCCACCGCCGGGATCTCCACGGTGCCGTCGGCGATCTCGGGCACCTCCAGCGCGAACAGCCGGCGCACCAGGTTGGGGTGGGTCCGGGACAGGGTGATCTGCGGGCCGCGGGCGCCGCGGGACACGCCGACCACGTAGCACTTGATGCGCTCGCCGTGCTCGTAGCGCTCACCGGGCACCTGCTCGGCCGGCGGCAGCACGCCCTCGGTGTCACCCACCTGGACCACGACCATGCCGCGCGAGTTGGCGCGGGCGTCGCGCTGCACCACGCCGGCGATGATCTCGCCCTCCTTGGCCGCGAACTCGCCGAAGGTGCGCTCGTGCTCGGCGTCACGCAGGCGCTGGAGGATGACCTGGCGGGCGGTGGTGGCGGCGATCCGGCCGAAGCCCTCCGGGGTGTCGTCCCACTCCTCGTTGACCACGCCGTCCGGGCCGATGTCCTGGGCCAGCACCCGGACCAGGCCGGTCTTGCGGTCGATGTCCACGCGGGCGTGCGCGATGTGGCCGTCGGTGTGCTTGTACGCGGTCAGCAGCGCGGTCTCGATGGCCTCGATGACGGTCTCGAAGGGGATGTCCTTGTCCCGCTCGATCGCCCGCAGGGCGGCGATGTCCACGTTCATTCGGACTCCTCCTGACAGCCGCGCTCCAACAGCGCCAACTCCTCGACCGGCGGCTGCCGGAACTCCACTTCCACCACGGCCCGGTCGACCGAGCCGTGCGCGACCTCCCGCAGCTGGCCGTCGACCAGCAGCTGGACCGTCTCGTCGGTGACCCGGCCGACCCGGCCGAGGAACTCGACCCCGTCGGCCTGGCGCACCTTGACCAGCCGGAACTTGGCCCGCCGCCAGTGCCGGGGCTGGGTCAGCGGCCGGTCGGTGCCGGGCGAGGTCACCTCGAGCGTGTACGGGCCGGCGAGCACGTGGTCGTGCTCGTCGAGCGCCGCGGCCACCACCCGGCTGGCCTCGGCGATCTCGTCCAGGCCGACGCCCTGCTCGCCGTCGACGACCACCTTGACCAGACGGCGTCGCCCAGCCTGCTGCACGTCGAGCAGCTCTAGATCGAAGCCGATCGCCGAGACGGCCTCCCGGACGACCGGTTCGAGCTGCGCGGTTATCTCCCCGCGCGGCGCGCTGGACACGTTCTCACTCCCCTGGTCGCTCTGCTCCTGCTGTCACCACGCGGACGTGACGACATCGACCGGCGACTTGCTCACCGGTCGTGGTCGCCAAGCGTATCTCGTCGCTGAGCCGTCCAGACGCACGCGGACCGGAGTGGGTCGGGTGATTGCTGGCAAGATGACTCACCGTGACCCCTCTGCTCGGCCGCCGGGCCCTGTTGCGCCTCGGCGCGCTCGCGGTCCTCGCCGCGCCCGCCGTCGCCGCGTGCACGTCGGAGCCGGCCGCGCCACCGCCCCCGGACCCGCTGTCCGCGCTGGCCGACGCCGCCGCCGCGGACGCCGTCACAGCCCGCGCGCTGGCCGCCCAGCACCCCCAGCTGGCCGCCAAGTTCCAGCTCGTGGCCACCAACCGCGACGCCCAGGCCGTCGCGCTCCGCAAGGAGATCGACCGGGCCACGCCGCCGCCCAGCACCTCGTCCTCCGCCGCCCCGAGTACCCCCAAGGCGGCCACCTATCCCACCCAGGCGGCCGCCGTCGCCGGCCTGGCCGCGTCGCTGACCGCCGCCCAGTCCAAGGCCACCGAGGTGGCCTTGGCCGCGCCGGCCTACCGCGCCGGGCTGGTCGGCTCCGTCGTCGCCGGCTGCGCGTGCCTGAAGGAGCTGCTCTCGCCATGAGCCTGCCGCCCGAGACCGTCGAGGCCCTCCAGCGGGCGCTGGCCGCCGAGCACGCCGCGATCTGGGCCTACGGGCTGGCCGGCGCGTTCCTGCCGGCCGCCTCCCGCGCGGCGCTGACCAAGGGCGCCGAGGCGCACACCGTCCGCCGGGACGCCACCATCACCACGCTCAAGGGCGCCGGGGCCACGCCCAACGCCGCCGAGCCCGGCTACAGCGTCCCGATGCCGCTGACCAACCAGTCCTCGGCGTTCACCCTGTTGGTGTCGGCCGAGACCGACTCGGTGGGCACCTGGCGGTCGGTGCTGGAGAACACCTCGGACCAGGGGCTGCGCAAGACCGCCCTGGACGCCCTCACCGACGCCGCCGTGCGGGCGATGTCCTGGCGCCAGTCCAGCGGCCAAACCCCCGCCACCCCCCCACTCCCCGGCCAGCCCTGACCTCTTTTCACGCTTGGAAGGGGGCCTTCCTCCACTCGGAGTGGAGGAAGGCCCCCTTCCAAGCGTGAGGGGTGGTCGACGCGTGAGGGGGTGGTCGACGCGGGGGTTATTTGCCGGAGAGGCGGAGGGCGTCGGTGCTGATGTCCTTGAGGGTGGCCTTGTCCGGGTGGCCGCCGACGAAGGCGGTGAGGGCGATGGTGGTGACGCTGCCGGTGGTGGCCGAGGCGTAGCCGCCCTCCTGGAGCTGGGCGGTGGTCGGCAGGTTGGGCGCGGTCACGCCGCCGTCCTTGACCAGGTCGTTGAGGTTGCCGGTGTTCTCGCCGTTGGTCAGCTGCCGCAGCTGCTCGGCGTCGGCGTCGCTGGCCATCTTGACGTCGACGATCGACACCACCGCCGTCCCGCCGGACACCGAGGTCGAGTACAGCGACCGGACGAGCTGCTGGCACGGGTGCTGCTGGAGGAAGGTCTGGGTCTTGCCGAAGGCGTGCGTGGCGCAGTTGGCGTCGGTGGCCGGCCCGGCGACCCGGGTGAAGGTGTACTTGCCGGCGACGGTGTTGTTCTGGGCCGACGCGGCCTCGGCCACCCCGGCCACGTGCGTGGGCTGCACGGCCCAGAAGATCAACCCGGACAGCACGGCCACGCCGACCAGGCCCAGCCCCTGCAACAGCAGCTTGTTGCGCTTGTCGGGCGGCATCGACCCCCCGCCGCTGGGCTGCGGCGGGTCGTAGAACTCCGGCGGCAGCTGGAACGGCGAGGTGTCAGACGGCCCGGCCGTCGTGGGGGCGGTCCGCCAGGTCGCCTGATCTTGGGGGTACGACTCCGACACACCAGCACCGTAACGGGTGACCGATTCCGACACGATTCGGATGGCTACATCACGATGTGTGACCGTCACCGAATCAGAGCGCGCTCCAGCAGGTCCACGTCCTGCTCGGTGTTGGCCAGGCAGAACGACAGGCGGACCCGGCCGGCCCGCATCGAGTGCCGGATGCCGGCGGCGGCCAGCCGGTCGGCGTCCGCGTCGACCGACACGATCGCCGAATCGCCGGGCGGGCGGCCGATGCGGGCCAGGAACTGGTTGGCCAGGCCGATGGTGTGGTCGCGGACGGCGGCCAGGTCCAGCGAGGCCAGCCAGGGCAGCGAGACGGCCGCGCCGACGTGGGAGAACCACACCGGCGAGAGGTCGAACCGGCGGGCGTCGGGGGCCAGCCGCAGCGGCAGGCCGTAGACGCTCTGCCAGGGCTGCTCGCCGGCGTACCAGTTGGCGTCGATGGGCACGACCCGCTCCACCACGTCCGGGTGAACGGCCATCCAGGCGGCGCCACGGGGAGTCATCAGCCACTTGTAGCCGGCGCCGACCACGTAGTCGGCCCAGCTCAGGTCGCCCATCGGTAGCCAGCCCAGGGCCTGGGTCACGTCCAGCAGCACGGTCACGCCGGCGCTGTTGCGGCGCACGGCGTCGAGGTCCAGCCGCCGGCCGTCCACGGACTGCACGGCGCTGGCCGCGAGCACGTCGTGGTCCCGCATGGCGTCCGGGATCTCCTCCAGCGGCACCTCGGTGACCTTGACCCCGCGGTGCCCGTGCGCGGCGAACGGGAAGGGGACGCTGGTGAACTCGCCGGCCGGCACGAGCACCCGGGCCCCGTCGGGCACGGCCGCGGCGGCGATGCCCACCAGCTGCGCGACGCTGGCCCCGATGGCCACCAGGGAAGGATCGACACCAACCAGCGCAGCGAAGGCGGCCCTGGCGGCGGTCACGTCCGCGTCGAACGCCGTGGACACGTCGACGCCGCCGCGCCAGCGCCGCACAGCCGCCTCGACGGCGTCGGCCACCGCGGTCGGCGGCACGCCGATGCTGGCGGTGTTGTGATAGCCGGCCGGGATGTCGAAGGTCTGGCCGAAGGCTTCGCGCATGGATCACACGCTACGTTCACCGGTCATGCGAAGTGTGGAAATTACGATCAGGACGGGATCGTCCGAGGTCGTCTACGACCTGACCGCCGACTGCGAGCGATTTCTCGCCGACGAGGGGGCCGTGGACGGGCTGCTGCACGTCTGGGTGCCGCACGCGACGGCCGGCCTGGCGGTGCTGGAGACGGGGGCCGGCAGCGACGACGACCTGTTGACCGCGCTGGCCCGGCTGCTGCCCCGTGACGAGGCGTGGCGGCATCGTCACGGCACGCCAGGCCACGGCCGGGACCACGTTCTACCTGCGTTTCTGCCGCCGTACGCGACGGTCCCGGTGCTGGCCGGCCGGCTGGCGCTTGGCACCTGGCAGTCGATCTGCCTGGTCGACACCAACGTGGACAACCCGGTCCGGAAGGTCCGGTTTTCCCTGCTTCGCGGCTGATCCCCTTCGGCCATCTCCCCCATACGAGGGTGATACGAATCACGCATACGCTCAGAATTGTCCTGTCGAATTCGAAAAGCCGCTTAACCCGTCCTTTCCGTCTCTTGCCCGAAACGGCCCAGGACTGGCACCCTTGACGCCGATGTTCAATCCCGTACCCCACCCTTGCGAGGTGCCGTGACAGGCCGGCGCGAACGCACGCGGGGGACGGCGGAGGACCCCGGACGAGCCACGCTGGTCGGCCGGGCCGACGCCCTGCGCCTGGTGGACAAGACGCTCGACCGCGCCGGCAAGGGCACGTTCCAGCTGTTGGAGCTGGTCGGGGAGCCCGGGGTGGGCAAGTCCCGCCTGCTGGCCGAGGCCGTCGCGGCCGCCCGCGGCCGGGCCATGCTGACCCTGCTTGGCCGGGCATCGGAGTTCGAGCGGGACGCCCCGCTGGCCGCCATCGCCGACGCGCTGGACGACCACCTGGAAACGTTGCCGGAACGGCAGCTGGCCCGCCTGTCGGAGAACGAGCGGCGACTGCTGGGGTCGGTGTTCGCGGGCATCGCCGCCGACGTGCCGGCCCAGGCGCCGGACCGCTACCGCCTGTTCCGCGCGGTGCGGGGCCTGCTGGAACTGCTGGCCGAGACCGGCGGCCTGGTCCTCGTGCTGGATGACGTGCACTGGGCCGACGAGAGCTCGGTGGAGCTGCTGGACCACCTGCTGCGGCATGCCCCGCGCGGCCGGATCGTGGTGGCCGTGGCCTACCGCCCGGGCCAGGCCTCGCCGCAGCTCACGGCGGCGCTGGGGCTGGCCCAGCCGACCCGGCGGGTGCGGGTCGACGTGACGCCGCTGACCGCGCAGGAGACCGACGAGCTGCTGGGGCCGGAGGTCAACCTGACCCGCCGGCAGTGGCTGTACGAGGCCAGCGGCGGCAACCCGTTCTATCTGGAAGCCTTGTCCCGCATGAACAACGGCCGCGTGCCGGCCCCGAGGGACAATGCCGGCGAGGCGCTGGCGTCGATGACGGCCGAGGTGCCCGACGCGGTCCGCGCCGCGCTGCTGCTGGAGTTGAACAGCCTGAGCATCGACGGGCAGCTGGTGGCCAAGGCCGCCGCTGTGGTCGGTGACGAGTTCGAGCCGGCGGCGGTGGCGGCGGCCGGCGAGATCCCCGAGGCCGATGCGCTGACCGCGCTGGACGAGCTGGTGGCGCGGGACGTGGTGCGCCCGGACGCCGCCCGCTTCCGGTTCCGGCATCCCCTGGTGCGGCACGCCGCGTACGCCTCGGCCAAGGCCGGCTGGCGCATGGGCGCGCACGGCCGGGCGGCGCACTTCCTGCGCGGCAAGGGCGCGCAGCCGCAGATGCTGGCCCACCACGTCGTCAACTCGGCCCCGTTCGGCGATCTGGTGTCGGTGAGCGAGCTGGCTTCGGCCGCGCAGGCCGTGGTCTCCCGTGCGCCGGCTACCGCCGCGCACTGGCTGGGCAACGCGCTGCGGCTGCTGCCGGACAACGAGGCGACCCGGCCGACCCGCTGCGACCTGCTGCTGGCGCTGGCCAACGCCCAGCTCAGCAGCGGCCAGCTCGGCGGCGGCCGGGAGACCGCCCGCGCGGCGCTGGCGCTGCTGCCGGCCGAGGACCTGGCCCGCCGGGCGATCGCGGCCCGGCTGTGCGCCACGATGGAGCGGATGCTGGGCTCGCGGGAGGCCGCGAAGGCGGTCCTGCTGGCGGAGCTGCGCAAGCGCCCGAATCCGCTGGTGGTCGAGGCCGCGCCGCTGTACCTGCGGCTGGCCGTGGAGTACGTGGGCACGGGCGAGGCCGCGGAGTGCGCGCGGATGCTGGCCGAGATGGCCAAGCTGGACCACCTGGACCCGGCGACCGCGTTCGCCACCGCGGCGCTGGGCGTGATGCCGGCCTACATCGCCGGCGACATCCCGGGTGCGCTGGACCGGCTGGACGAGGTCGACCGGCTGATGTCCCAGCTGACGGTGGCCGAGATCGCGCCGTGGATGGACACCACCGCGTGGCTGTGCTGGGCCGAGCTGATGGTCGGCCGGCACGCCCAGGCCCTGACCCGGCTGGAGCGGGTGACCGAGATCGCCCGGGCCACCGGGCAGCAGTTCGTGCTGGCGTACCTGTTGGCGGCCAAGGCCTTCGCCCTGGGCCGGCTGGGACGGCTGGTCGAGGCGCAGCCGATCGCCGAGCAGGCCTGCGACATCGCCCGGCTGGTCGGCTCCGGGGAGGCGCAGACGATGGCGCTGACCGCGCAGTCGCTGGTGCTGGCCTGGTCGGGCGAGTACCCGGCGGCGCTGAAGTCGGCCAGCGAGAGCGCCCGCAACAACCAGCAGCCGAGCAAGGTGTACTGGTCGGTGCTGTCCGGCTGCGCCCGCAGCCTGGTGCTGATCTACTCGCGTGACCTGGAGGCCGGGCGGCCGGCGGTGCTGGCCGCGTGCGAGGAGTTCGAGTCCGAGGGCGTGCGGGACGAGACGCTGCTGCTGATCTGCCTGGAGGCCATGGCCCACGCCGAGGCCATCGCCGGCAATCCGAGCGCCGGCCTGCCGCTGGCCGACCGGGCCGACGCCATCCGGCACCCCGACAACGAGGTGAACGTGGCCGTGGCCGACCTGATCCGGGCCCACGCGCTGAGCGCGGCCGATCCGGCGACCTCGGCCAAGCTGGCCCTCCAGTCGGCCGACACGCTGGCCAGCCTGGACTACCGGCTGGAGGAGGGCCGGGCGCGGCTGCGGGCCGGGCAGAGCCTGGCCACCTCGGGCGACCGCGCCGGCGGCCTCAAGCAGCTGGCCACGGCGGCCGAGCTGTTCGCCACGGCCGGGGCGCGCGGCCTGCACGCCCAGGCGGCCGAGGCGCAGCGCCGGCTCGGCCAGCGGGTGCCGGTGCCGCGGGCCGGCCGCCGGCAGGAGCTGCCGTTCGGGTTGTCGGCCCGCGAGTTCGAGGTGGCGCGGCTGGTGGTGGACGGGCGGACCAACGCCCAGATCGCCGAGCGGCTGTCGCTGAGCCTGCGGACCGTGGAGACCCACCTGACCCGCATCTTCAGCAAGACCGGGGTGCCGGCGCGGGGCGGGCTGGGCCGGGTCCTCGGGCCGCACCTCGACCAGAGCTGACCATCACCCGTCAATATCGGTCACGCTGCGCAGACGGGCCGACACCTGGCCGTACCTCGTTCAGCCCCAGGTCACGACGGTCGAACACCGAATGTCGTGGTTTACCACGATGGAAATTCGGATGCTGGTCCGTCAGGGTGACGGTCGACCATCCACCTAGTCGCTGGGGGGCGCGATGAACCGAGAGATCCCGCTGTACACCCTTGCGGGAGTGCGCGACGCGGACATCGACGTTCATCCGGTGACCACGGCGGACGGCCTCGGCCTGAACCTGACCCGCTTCCGCCGGGAGGCCACCGAGGACGTGGTCCTGCTGGTGCACGGCCTGACCTCGTCCATGGACATGTACGTCATGCCGGAGCACCGCAACCTGGTCACCCACCTGCTGGACAGCGGATTCGGCGAGGTCTGGGCGCTGGACTCCCGGATGAGCAACCGGCTGCCGTACAACAAGTCGGCGCACCGCTTCACCCTGGACGACCTGGCCCGGCACGACTACCCCGCGGCCCTCACCGAACTCCGCCGCCACGTCGGGGGGCGGCGGATCCACGTGGTCGCGCACTGCCTCGGCTCGGTGTCCTTCCTGATGAGCCTGTTCGGCGGCGAGATCGGGGACATCGCGAGTGTGGTGTGCAACAGCGTCGGCCTCACGCCGCGGGTGCCGCTGTGGTCGACCGTGCGCCTGGTCGCCGGGCCGGACGTGGTCGAGCACGGGCTCAGCCAGCCCTACCTGGACCCGCAGTGGAGCGAGGGGCCGGCGTTCACCACCGGCTGGGCGGTCGCCAAGCTGATGTCGGTGCTGCACCCGGAGTGCGCGGTGCCGGCCTGCCACATGCTCAGCGCGATGTGGGGCAGCGGCTGGCCGGCCATGTACGAGCACCGCAACCTGCTGCCGGCCACCCATCGCCGGATCGGCGACATCTGCCAGGCCAGCGGCGTCAACTACGACCGGCACGTGCGCAAGATGATCTTCGCCGGGAAGGCCGTCGCCTACGACACCGGCGAGGACTACACCGCCGACCTGGGCGGCGTGTCGACCCCGCTGCTGCTGCTCACCGGCTCGCACAACCGCGTGTTCGTCAACTCCCAGCAGGTGTTCCACCGCCGGCTGGAGGAGGCCGCGCCCGGCCGGCACGAGCTGCGGGTGCTGCCCGGCTACGGGCACCTCGACCCGTTCATCGGCCGGCACGCCGACCTCGACGTGTTCCCGCACATCGTGGACTTCCTGAAGCGGGCGACCGCCTGATGGGCGCGGCCGAGACGGCCGACGTGGTGATCGTCGGCTCCGGCTTCGGCGGCTCCGTCGCCGCGCACCGGCTGGCCGAGGCCGGCCTGTCGGTGGTGGTGCTGGAGCGCGGCCGGGCCTGGCCCCCGGGCAGCTTCGCCCGCACGCCCGACGAGATGCGGCACAACTTCTGGGACCCGGCGGGGGCCGACTACGGCCTGTTCGACGTGCTGGAGTTCCGCGGCTTCGACTCGGTGGTCTCGGCCGGCCTCGGCGGCGGCTCGCTGATCTACGCCAACGTGTTGCTGCGCAAGGACGAGCGCTGGTTCGTGCAGGACTCGGCGCTGCCCGGCGGCGGCTACGAGAGCTGGCCGGTCACCCGTGAGGACCTGGACCCGCACTACGACGCGGTCGAGGCGATGCTCACGCCCAGCCGCTACCCGTTCGACGACCCGCAGTTCGCCGGCGTGCCCAAGACCGAGGCGTTCCGCGAGGCCGCCGCCGAGCTGGGCCTCGACTACCAGCTGCCGCCGCTGGCGGTGGCCTTCGCGCCCAAGCCGGGCGCCCAGCCGGGCATCGGGCTGCCGGTGATCGAGCCGTCCTACGGCAACCTGCACGGCCTGCCCCGGCGGACCTGCCGGCTGTGCGGCGAATGCGACTTCGGCTGCAACGACGGCGCCAAGAACACCCTCGACCACACCTACCTGTCCGCGGCCAAGGCGACCGGCGCCGACCTGCGCACCATGTGCGAGGTGCAGGCCATCCGCCCCGGCGGCCCCGGCTACCAGGTCCGGTACCTGCTGCACGCCATGGACGGCAGCTCGGTGTCCAAGCGCATCGACTGCGAACGCCTGGTGCTGGCCGCCGGATCGTTCGGCACGACCCGGCTGCTGCTGGGCAACCGGGCGCACCTGCCCGGCCTGAGCGAGGCGCTGGGCACCCGGTTCAGCGGCAACGGCGACATGCTGTCGTTCGCGCTGCACGCCCGCCGCGACGGCCGGCCGCGCCCGATGCACGCCAGCCGGGGGCCGGTGATCACCAGCACCATCCGCGTGCCCGACGAGCTGGACGAGGCCGACGAGGGCGGCGCGGCATCGATTTCTGGGGCCCGGGGCTTCTACATCCAGGACTCGGGCTACCCGGTGATCCTGGACTGGCTGGTGCAGAACATGGACGTGCGCGGGGACCTGTCCCGGCTGGCCGGATTTAGCATGAACCGGCTGCGGGCGGCGCTTCGCTGGGCCGGCCCGGACCACCTGGAGCACGGCATCGGCCAGCTCATCGGCAGCGGTTCGCTGTCCAACAGCTCGCTGCCGCTGCTGGGCATGGGCCGGGACGTGCCCGACGGCGTGATGCGGCTGCGCGGCGGCGAGCTGGACGTGTCCTGGACGACCGAGACCAGCCGTGACTACATCGACCGGGTCCGGGGCACCATGCGGGCCATCACCACCACACTGGGCGGGGAGTACCTGGACAACCCGCTCTGGTTCCGCAAACGGTTGGCGGTTGCCCATCCGCTCGGTGGCGCGCCGATCGGCCGCCATCCGGGCGAGGGCGTCTGCGACTCTTACGGGGAGGTGTACGGGCACCCGGGGCTGTACGTGGCCGACGGTGCCGCGATGCCGGGACCGGTCGGCGCGAATCCGTCACTCACGATCGCCGCGATGTCCGACCGTCTCTGCGATCATCTATTGCTCACGCGTGGCATGTCGGGGAGGTCTGCCACGCGTGGTGGTCGGCGCCGTTCAGGGGGAACGACGCAGGCCACACCGGAGGCACCGGCCCGTCTCAGCGGGGGTCGGACCGGTGCAGCCGCCCTCTCGTTCACCGAGGAGATGACCGGCCAGGTCACCCTCGGTGAACGAGAGGGGCAGACTTCGCTGCGGATCCGCGTGACCGTGTCGATCGAGGACATGGACGCCTTCCTGGCCGATCCGCGGCACCGGGCCGGCGCCAAGGGCTTCGTCGACTGCCCGGCGCTGGGCGGACGGCTGCTGGTGTCGACCGGGCGGGTCGACCTGATGGTGGTCGAGTCGGCCGGGGGCCGGCGGCGGATGCGCTACCGACTGCCGTTCACCGACGGTGACGGTCGGGAGCTGGTGCTGAGCGGGCACAAGGAGCTGCGGGCCGGGCCGCCGACGGCGATCTGGCCGGACACCACCACCCTGCACACGAAGCTGTTGTCGGGTGCGGCCGTGATCGGGGCCGGCGAACTGCGGCTGGGCCGGCTGGCCTTCCTGCGGGAGCTGACCACCGTGCGGGCCAGCGGGCCGGCCGCGCTGGAGCGGTTCGGCTCGTTCTTCCTGGGCTCGCTGTGGAACGTCTATCGGCCGAGGCTGACGTCGTGAGCCTCGCCCTGGTGCTGTCCGGCGGCGGGGCGTCGGCGGCGTACTTCGGCGCGGGAGTGGCCCAGGGGCTGGCCGACGAGGGGCTACGCCCGACCGTGCTGTCCGGCACCTCGGCCGGTGGGCTCAACGCCGGGCTGCTGGCCGCGGGCGTGTCGCCCGAGCGTCTGGTGGAGCTGTGGATCTCCGTGCAGGGGCACGACGTCTACAAGCCGCGGCTGGACCTGTGGCGGCTGCTTCGGCCGGCCGGGCTGGTGCGGCTGCCCACCAGCGACCTCATGGGGTACGCGCTGGACTCGGTGGGCTGGACCTGGCTGCTGGACACTGCCCCCGCCCGCCGGACGCTGACCGCCGCGCTCGGCGGGGAGCGGCTGCGGATCACTCCCGGCGTTCGGGTCGTGGTCGCCGCCGTCGAGGAGTGCAGCGGGCATGTCGTGCACTTCACCAACTCCGCGCCGGCCGGCTCGGGGTTCGTCGAGGTGCCGCTGACCGTCGACCACCTGATGGCCGGGGCCGCCGCCCCGGTGCTGTTCCCGCCGGTGGAGATCGACGGCCGCCGCTACGTGGACGCCGGCATGGTCGCCAACACGCCGTTGCAGCCGGCCATGGCCTACGAGCCGGACACCGTCGTGGTCGTGGCGTCCTCGTGCGGCCGGCAGTCCGGCACGCCCGCCTCGCTCGGCGACGCGCTGGGGCTGGCCTTCGAGAACGTGGCCCGGTTCGCCGTGCTGCGGGATTACGAGCACACCAAGGAGGTCGGCGAGCTCCGGCCGGGCGGCGGGCCCCGGCTGGTGCTGGTCGAGCCGGCAGACGAGTTCGAGGTGTCCGGCTTCGCCCGGTTCGACCCGGACGTAGCCAGGACCGTCGTCGCGCACGGCCGGGAGCGGGCCCGCGCGGCGTTGGCCACCGTCACCTCAGGGGGATGAGCATGACCGCGTTCTCGACGACCAGGTGGCCGCTGTCCGCCGCCCAGAACGGGATTCTCTCGGCGCACCACGCCGATCCCGGCGGGGCGGCGCACAACGTCGCCGAGTACGTCGACATCGCCGGGCCCGTGGACCTCGACCGGTTCGAGTCCGCCAGCCGGCGGGCCGTCGCCGAGGCCGACGCGCTGCACCTGCGGTTCCCCGTGGTCGGCTGCCAGGACCTGGTTTCCGCGCGGCCGTGGCGTTTCGAGGTCGTGGACGTCTCCGCCGACGCCGACCCGGCCGCCGCCGCGCTGGCCTGGATGCGAGCCGACCTCGACGCCCCGGCGAACCTGGTGGACGGTCCCCTGTTCCGCCAGGCGCTGATCGCCCTGTCGTCCACACGCTTGTTCTGGTACCACCGCAGCCATCGCGTTGCGCTGGACCGCTATGGGCTTTTCCTGTTGGACCGCAGGGTTTCCGAGCTCTACAACGGCGGCAGCGGCGAACCGTTCGACCCCTTACGACCCGTGGTCGACGAGGACGCCGCGTACGCGCTGTCGGCCGGCTGGCGGCGAGACCGCCGCTTCTGGCTCGACCGCTTCGCCGACGCGCCCGTGCCCGTCAGCCTCACCGAGGCCGCCGCCCCGCCGTCGGCCGGCGCCCTTCGTCGCACGGTTTCCCTGCCCCGCACCGCTCTGGAGGACTGGGCCGAGGTCGCCAGCCGCTGCCGGACCAACTGGTCCGCCGTCGTCATCGCCGCCGTCGCCGCGTACCTGCGGCACGTCACCGGCGCCGCCGAGGTCGTCCTCGGCCTGCCCCGGATGTGCCGTCGCCGCACCGCCGCCCTCAACGTGCCGTGCTCGACGTCCAACACCATGCCGCTGCGGGTGCTCACCCCGCCCGGCGCCACCCTGACCGAACTCGCCGGCGACGTCGCCGAGGAGGTCAAGGTCTGCCAGCCCCACGAGCGCTACCGCAGCGACCTGCTGCGCCAGGAACTCCACGTGCCACGGCTTTTCGGGCCCGTCGTCGACATCAACCCGATCAGCTACGAGCTCTCCTTCGACGGCCACCCCGCCGTCGCCACCACCCTGTCGTCGGGTCCCGTCGAGGACCTCACCATCACCGTCCACGGTGGACAGGCCGGGGCCGGGCCGCGCATCGACTTCGACGCCAATCCCGCCCTCTACTCCGCCGACGACCTCACCGTGCACCAGCAGGCGTTCCTGGACCTCCTGGAGACCGCCCCAGCCTTCGCCTGAAGCCCCCATCGCCACGACACCTGACGCTAGGAAGGGGGCTTTCCTCCACTCGGAGTGGAGGAAAGCCCCCTTCCTAGCGCCTCAGTCGCCGCCGGTCTTGCGGGTCACCACGTTGGAGGAGGGGCCGTAGTAGTAGGCCCGGACGCGGTAGGAGGCGGTGTCCTCGTCGGGCAGGGTGATGAGGGCGAAGGAGTTGATGTCCTTGTCGAGCACGGCGACGACGGAGTAGTCGGCGGCGCCGGCGGGTTTGTCCTCGAGCAGGTAGCCCTCCTCGTCGCTGGCGTTGTCGGTCCAGGTGAACAGGATGCCGTTGGACTGAAGGACTTTCGCCTTCAGCTCGGTGGGCGTGGCCGCCGGATCGGCGGAGTGGATGGAGTGGGTGACGGCGGGACCGCCGGGCAGGGTGGCGGGGGCGGGCCAGTCCTTGCCGTCGTTGCCCTCGGAGCCGCCGGGCACGGTGACGGTGACCGGGCCGGACGCGGGGCCGTAGTAGGGGCGAAGGCGGTAGTAGAAGGAGGTCTGGGGCATCAGCGACGGATGGACATAACTGTCCTGCCCCATGGGCATGAACTGCAGCGTCGTCCACGGCCCGTCCGGCGCGGTGGCGAACTCCACGATCCGCCCGGCCGCGGCCGGATCGGCGCCGGTCCAGGTCAACCGGATGTCCACGGGCGAGGTCATGGTGGCGGCCAGCACGGTGCCGGTGGACGGGGAGGCCGCGGCGGAGCAGGCGGTCAGCGCCGCCCCGACGACGGCGCAGCAAAGCACGAGTGCACGGTTCACGGATTGCCTCGGCGAGGGTGAAGGGGCCGCCCGCCCCGGCGGGGGAACGGGCGGCCGAGGGGTCACTTCGTCCAGAAGTGGATGCTGCTCCAGGTCACGGAGATCGGACCCTGGCCGCTGGCGGTGCGGTAGGCGCCGAGCTTGTCGTAGTAGCTGCCGCTGGGGCTGGAGACGGTGTTCTTGAGCGACCCGTTGATGTAGGTCCGGTGCGAGGTGCCGACCTGGTTGACGGTATTCACCCGAACCGTCGTGCCGACGGTGGCGCCGCTGGAAATGGTGGCCCCACCCTCCACGCTGTAGAGCCGGCCGCCCGACTCGACGGCGAGCAGGAAGTACGGCCCGCTGCCGCCGAAGGTCTGCTTCAGGCTGATCCGGCTCCCGCCCATGCTGTTAATTTTGAAATAGCCCTCGAACTGGTGGGTGCCGCCGGTGTAGGTGACGTAGCGGCGCTCGGCGCGCTGCTCGCCGCTGGCGGTCGAGCAGGTCAGCTGGAACGTCGACCCGCTGACCGAGCCGCAGCCGACCTGTTGGACGGTGTAGCTGGGGCTCCATGTCGTCCAGGTGCCGCTTTCCACCTGGGCGAACGCATTAGGGGCAAGGACAGGCAGGGATGCGGCGGCCAGAATTGCGCCGAGCATGCGAATCCTTCGAGACACGCACGACCTCCTCAACCCGGATCCGCTCGGAATTCGTCAGGGTCGAGCGGAACCACGGGAAAGTGGTTTTCGGCGGAGGCGAAACGAGTGTAAGCGCCATCACGTCGGCCCGACAAGACCCGCCGGGAAACACCGCCCGGACCGCCGGCCGCGCTCACGGTAATCTCGACGGGTGCTGGTCCTGCTGCCCCCGTCCGAGACCAAGTCCGACGGCGGCGCCGGCGGTCCGCTCGACCTGGACGCGCTGTCGTTCCCCGAGCTGACGCCGTTGCGCCGCAAGCTGGCGGACGCCCTGGTCACACTGGCCGCGGACGTGCCGGCGAGCCTGCGGGCGCTGGAGCTGTCGCCGCGCCAGCACCACGAGGTGCAGCGCAACGCGGTCCTGCTGACCTCCCCGACGGCCCCGGCCCTGTCGCGGTACACGGGCGTGCTCTACGACGCGCTGGACGCCACCAGCCTGACCAAGGCGGAGAAGTCGCGCGCGGACGGCCGCCTGGCGGTGGCCTCGGCGCTGTTCGGGGTGGTGCGCGCGGGCGACCCGATCCCGGCCTACCGCCTGTCCGGCGGCAGCACGCTGCCCGGGACGGGCACGCTGGCGGCGCTGTGGCGGCCGGAGCTGGAGCCGGTGCTCAACGCGGCCGACGAGCTGGTGGTGGACATGCGTTCCGGCGCATACGCGGCGCTGGCCCGGGTGCCGGCGGCGGTCGCGGTGAAGGTGATCATGCCCAACGGGAAGACCGTCAGCCACCACAACAAGGCCTACAAGGGGCGGCTGGCCCGGGTGCTGGCGACCGCCCGGCGCGAACCCTCGACAATCGCCGAACTGGTCCACACGGCCACCGCGGCGGGCCTTACTATGCGGCAGACCGGCGAGCGTACGGTTGACCTCGTGGTGGTGGACTAGTCGGGACTACAGTCGTCTGACTCATGGGTGGAGAGGCGGCATGACGGGCGATGACGGGCAGGGCGGGGCGCTGTACCCCGGCCTGGCGGATCTCGCGCGGCAGTGGACCAGCGCGGTCCTGCCGACCAGCAACGTGCCCTTGTCCCGCGGCGAACTCCAGGTCATCCTCACCGGCTTCGCCGAGCTGCTGACCAGCGCCCTGCGCGCGGAGGAGTTCGACCCGACCCCGGCGTGCGAGGTCGGCCGCGGCCTGGTGGCCAGCCAGCTGGTCGGCCCGAAGGCGCTGGACGCCACCATCCGGGTGCTCGGCCACCAGCTGCGGCCCGCCGCCGCGGACGACCGGCTGGTCGACCTGCTGGGCGCGGTGGCCGGCGGCTACGTGGACGCCCTGCGGGAACACATCTTCCAGCAGCAGGAGACCTTGAAGAAGGCGGTGTTCCGGGCCCGGGACGCGGCCGAGAAGGCGCTGCGGGCCAGCGAGCGCCGGTTCCGCACCGTGTTCACCGAGTCGGTGGTGGGCATCGCCATCGGCGACATCCAGGGCCACATCGTCAGCTCCAACCTGGCCATGCAGGAGATGCTCGGCTACAGCGCCGACGAGCTGCGCCAGCGCACGCCGTACGACCTGATGCCGCGCAAGGACGCCGAGGAGGTCTCGGCGGCCTACCGCAAGCTGATTGGCGGCGCGTTCACCTCGCTGCGCTCCGAGCAGCAGATGCTGCGCAGCGACGGCGAACCGATCTGGGTGCACATCGCGGTCACGCTGATCAAGGACGAGAACGGCCAGCCGGACTACCCGGTGGTCATGATCGAGGACATCTCCGACCTGCACCTGCTGCAGGACCGGTGGTCCCACCAGGTGGCCCACGACCCGCTGACCAACCTGCACAACCGGGCGCTGTTCGTGTCCAAGGTGGAGACGGCGGTCGGCGGACTGGCCCCGGGCGAGCGGATCGGGCTGGCCTGCTTCGGCCTCGACGGCATGTCGGTGATCAACGCGGGCGTGTCCGACCAGGTCGGCGACAAGATCCTCAAGACCACCGCGGACCGGCTGCGGGCCGTGGTCGACGAGGACACGGGCCTGCTCGGCCGGGTCGACGGCGACCGGTTCGCGCTGCTGGCGGTGCGGTCCACCACCCAGACGATGATCGACACGGTGGAGAAGGCGATGGCCCGGATCACCGAGCCGATCGTCGCCGGCGGCCGCGAGTACTCGGTCACGGCCAGCGTCGGCGTCGTGGAGCGGGCGGCCGCCGGCTCGGACCCGGCCCAGCTGCTGGCCGACGCCGAGCTGGCCATGCACTGGGCCAAGCAGGACGGCCGGGCCCAGTGGCAGCTGTTCGAGGCCGACCGGGGCAGCCGCCAGCGGCGGGACTTCGTGCTGGCCGCGCAGCTGCCGGCCGGCCTGCGCGGCGACCAGTTCCTGGTGGAGTTCGAGCCGGTGGCCCGCATCGGCGACCGCAGCCTGGCCGGACTGTCGGTGGTCGTGTCCTGGGACCACCCGGACGAGGGCATGTTGGCGGCCAAGGACTTCCTGCACCTGGCCGAGCGGACCGGGCAGATGCTGCCGCTGGGCAGCTGGATGCTGCGGCAGGCCTGCGACCAGGCCCGGGAGTGGCAGGACGAGCACGGCGACCGCACGCCCCTGGTGTCGGTGGCGCTGGCCAACCGGATGGTCGGCGACCAGGACCTGACGGCCCTGCTGCTGGCCGTGGTGCAGGCCAGCGGCGCGCGGCCGGAGCAGCTGGCGCTGGAGGTCGACCACAGCATGCTGCGCGACGCCGACGGCGATCCGGCCGAGGTGCTGTCGGTGTTGCGGGACATGGGATTCCGGGTGCTGGTCGGCGGCATGACGGCCAGCTGCTGCCCGCACGGCTTCGGTGACCTGCCGGTGCACGGCATCAAGCTGGCGGCGGAGTTCGTGGCCACGCTGGGCGAGGACGACAAGCCGGAGCCTGCGGCCGAACGGGCCATCGGCGGCGTGGTGTCGGCGGCCCAGCTGGCCGAGCTGCCGGTGTACGCGGTCGGCGTGCACAACGAGCGGCACGCCGCCACGCTGCGGGAACTGGGCGTGGAGTACGGGCAGGGCGACCACTTCGGCCCGCCGTCGCTGCCCTACGAGGTGGAACCGATGATCATCGCCGGCACGGTCGACCCGGACTGGTGACGGCCCGGCCTCAGCAGAAGGGTGCGCCGTGAGCGAGGCGGACTGGGCTCCCAAGAACATCGACGTCGAGACCGCGAGCGCGGCCCGGCTGTACGACTTCTTCCTGGGTGGCAGTTACAACTTCGAGGTCGACCGGGAACTGGGCCGGCAGGTCGCCGCGGTCGCGCCGGCCGCCTTCGACCTGGCCCGGCTCAACCGGGCCTTCCTGCGCCGGGCCGTGCGCTACCTGGTCGAGCAGGGCATCGACCAGTTCCTGGACATCGGCTCGGGCATCCCGACCGCCGGCAACGTGCACGAGATCGCCCAGCGGGCCAACCCGGACGCCCGCGTGGTCTACGTGGACAACGAGCCGGTCGCCGTCGCGCACAGCGAACTGCTGCTGGAGGGCAACCCGAACGCCGGGGTCATCGAGGCCGACCTGCGTGACCCGGACAGCATCCTGCGGCACGAGAAGACCCGTCGGCTGCTGGACTTCCGCCGCCCGATCGGGCTGCTGACGGTCGCCGTCTACCACTTCATCCCCGACGCCGACGATCCGCGGACGCTGGCCGCCACCTATCGCGACGCCCTGCCGTCGGGCAGCTATCTCGCGCTCTCGCACGGCACCGAGGACTCGATGGGCGAGACGATCCGCCAGATCATGGCCCTCTACAAGAACAGCCAGAACCCGATCACCACGCGGACCCGGTCCGAGATGACCGCGCTGTTCGAGGGTTTCGACCTGGTGGAGCCGGGTGTGGTGTTCGCGCCGCAGTGGCGCCCGGACTCGCCGGAGGACGTCGGCGAGCGCCCGGAGGAGTCCTCGGTGTACGCGGCGGTCGGCCGCAAGCCGTAAATCGGTTGCCCGGCGTTCCCGGTCGGCGGCATGATGCCGCCGACCGTTTTTGTGCCACGAGCGTGGACCGACCCGGAGGAGGTGCCTCATGGCAACGACTGTCGTCAGGGGCGTGGCCTGCACCCGTCCCGGCGTCCCGCTGAGGTCCGCACAGTAGCGAGAACTCTCTCGGTGGGGCGTCTTCCCAGCACTTTCTTGAGGAGACCTCACCAGTGCGCGAGCACGACTTCGAATTCGCCATGCCCGAGCGCCGTCGCGGCAAGCAGCGCTTCGACGACGACGAACCCCGCCCCACCCGCCGTGGCCGGCTGACCGAGGAGGCCAAGGGCCTGCTGGCCCAGCAGCGCTCGGACGCCGAGGAGGGCGAACCGCTGCCCGAAGGGGCAGACCGCTGGTCCACCTGGGGCAACGGCGACCTGGGGCCCGAGCCCCGGCCGGACTGGGTGATCACCGACGCGGCCGCGGTCGACCACGAGCTGGGCCCGGTGAAAACCGGCAAGGAGGCCGACGTGCACCTGGTGCGCCGGTCGCTGCCCGGCGCCGGCCGGGCCACGCTGCTGGCGGCCAAGCGGTACCGCAGCAACGACCACCGGATGTTCCACCGGGACGCCGGCTACCTGGAGGGCCGCCGGATGCGGCGCTCCCGCGAGACGCGGGCGATCGAGACGCGGACCACGTTCGGCCGCAACCTGATCGCCGAGCAGTGGGCCGTCGCCGAGTTCGCGGCGCTCAGTCGACTGTGGACAGTCGGGGTCCCGGTGCCGTACCCGGTGCAGCGCACCGGCACGGAGCTGTTGCTGGAGTTCCTCGGCGACCCCGACGGGGCGGCCGCGCCCCGGCTGGCCCAGCTGCGGCCGGTCGGCCCGCACCTGCGGGAGCTGTGGTTCCAGCTGGTGGACGC
The DNA here is from genome assembly GCF_044547355.1 of Kutzneria sp. NPDC052558. Lineage (NCBI taxonomy): Bacteria > Bacillati > Actinomycetota > Actinomycetes > Pseudonocardiales > Pseudonocardiaceae > Kutzneria > Kutzneria sp. NPDC052558. The sequence continues at coordinate 115,464 of NZ_JBIUAG010000015.1, read as the reverse complement.
GCTGCGGGCGATGGCCTGCCTGGGCCTGGCCCACGGCGACCTGTCCGCGTACAACCTGCTGGTCCACGACGGCCGGCTGATGCTGATCGACCTGCCTCAGGTGGTGGACGTGGTGGCCAATCCGAACGGCCGCGACTTCCTGGTCCGGGACGTGCGCAACATCACGTCCTGGTTCGCGGCCAGGGGCCTGCCGCCCGAACTGGCCGACGTCGATGAGCTGACCGCCGAACTTCTGGCCGAGGCGGGAATGAACTGAGTGGCCGGATGGTTGCCGGGTGTGGCCGTGCGAACGACGACCACACCCTGGTAACCGGTATCACTGGGCGGCCGGAGCTGGCCGACCCGATGATCAGATATAGTTGACGAGCACCGCTGTGGCGCGCAGCCACGCGCCCACCCGATCGCGGTGCGCCCCACCCACCATCGGCGCAGACACTGTTGCGCCGGGCCCGTCCTTGTGAATCACCGCGGCTTTGCGCGGCGCCTCCCCGTGACGTGCCAACGTTCCGGAAGGTTATTTGTGCCCGCACCATCGTCCGACCGCCGTTACGGCAACTCTTCTTCCTCCTCGCGCGGCAACGGCGGCTACCGCGGCCGGCCCAACCGCCGTCGCAGCAAGCCCGTCGAGGTCTACCAGCCCAGCATCGCCGAGGACATCCCCTCGACGCTGCCCGAGGGCCCGCTGCCCACGTTCGAGGAGCTCGGGCTGGCCAAGCCCCTGCTGGACGCGCTGACCGCCAACGGCATCACCGAGCCGTTCCCGATCCAGGCCGCCACCCTGCCCGACACCATGGCCGGCCGGGACGTGCTCGGCCGTGGCCAGACCGGCTCCGGCAAGACGCTGGCCTTCGGGCTGGCCCTGCTCAGCCGGCTCAACGGCGGCCACGCCAAGCCGCTGCACCCGCGCGCCATCGTGCTCGTCCCCACCCGTGAGCTGGCCATGCAGGTCAGCGACGCTCTGACCCCGTACGCGCGGTCGCTGGGTCTGTGGTGCCGGACCGTCGTCGGCGGCACCTCGTTCACCCGTCAGGCCGACCAGCTTCGCCGCGGCGTCGACCTGCTGATCGCCACCCCCGGCCGGCTGTCCGACCACGTCCGGCAGGGCACCTGCGTGCTGTCCGACGTGGAGTTCACCGCCCTGGACGAGGCCGACCAGATGGCCGACATGGGCTTCATGCCGCAGGTCCGGGCCATCCTCGACCTGGTCGCCCCGGGCGGGCAGAAGCTGCTGTTCTCGGCCACCCTGGACCGGGACGTGGACAAGCTGGTCCGCGAGTACCTGAACAACCCGGTCGTGCACTCGGTGTCGCCGCCCACCGGCAGCGTCACCACCATGGAGCACCACCTGCTGATGGTCTCCAACGACGACAAGCCCGACGTGATCAACGAGGTCGCCGCCCGTGAGGGCCGCACGATCATGTTCGTGCGCACCAAGCACCACGTGGACCGGCTGGCCAAGAAGCTGCGCTCCATCGGCGTGCACGCCGGCGCGCTGCACGGCGGCAAGGCCCAGAACGCCCGCACCCGGGTGCTGGCCGAGTTCCGGGACGGCACCACCCCGGTGCTGGTCGCCACCGACGTCGCCGCCCGCGGCATCCACGTCGACGACGTCAGCCTGGTCGTGCACGTCGACCCACCGGCCGACCCCAAGGACTACCTGCACCGGGCCGGCCGCACCGCCCGCGCCGGGCAGTCCGGCACCGTCGTCACCCTGGTCACCCACGACCAGCGGCGGGCGGTGCACGGCCTGACCTCGCGGGCCGGCGTCAAGCCGACCAGCACCAACGTGCGTCCCGGCGACGACGAGCTGATCCGCATCACCGGCGCCCGCGTGCCCAGCGGCGAGCCGGTGCCGGAGTTCGTGCCCAAGGCCCGCACCTCGCGTCCGGGCGGCGGCGGTGGCCAGCGGCGCAGCTGGGGCGACCGCGGCGAGCGCTCCTCCGCCGAGCGCGGCGGCCGCAGCTGGGGCGAGCGTCGCCACGGCGGCGAGCGCGGCGGCCGCACCGACGGTCACGGCGGCCACGGCGGCCCCCGCGGCGAGGGCCGCAGCTACGGCGGCGACCGCCGTCGCAGCTACAACCACTGATCAAGGCTGAACCACGGAAGGACGCCGGGCCACCCGCCCGGCGTCCTTCTCGTTTCTAACGCCCCCACCCCCACCACCCCCACTTTTTCGTCACATGCGCTTCCTATGTGGCGTCTGATGCCACATAGGAAGCGCATGTGGCGAAATTAGGGCAGGTGGTTGGCGAGGCCTGCTACCGTGCCGACAACGACGATGGCGGGTGGGCGGATCGCCTCGGCGGCTACGCGATCGGCCACCTCGGACAGGACTGTGCGGACGATGCGCTGGGAGCGGGTCGTGCCTTCCTGGATCACCGCGACGGGGGTGTCGGCGGGGCGGCCTTCGAGCAGCGCGTCGGCGAAGGCGCGGATGCGTTCGACGCCCATGAGCAGCACCAACGTCCCACGCAGCCGGGCCAGGGCGGGCCAGTCGACCAGCGAGCGAGGGTCATCGGGGGCGACGTGGCCCGACACGACCACGACCTCGTGGGCGACGCCGCGGTGGGTGACCGGGACGTTGGCGACCGCCGGCACGCCGAAGGCGCTGGTGACGCCGGGCACGATGGTCACGGGCACGCCGGCCTCGGCGCAGGCCAGCAGCTCCTCGAAGCCCCGGCCGAACAGGTAGGGGTCGCCGCCCTTGAGCCGCACGACGAACCGGCCGGCCTTGGCCTCCTCGATCAGGGTCGAGTTGATCACGTCCTGGCTGGCGGCCCGGCCGTAGGGGATCTTGGCCGCGTCCACCACCCGGACGTGCGGCGGCAGCTCGTCGAGCAGCTGCATGGGGCCGAGCCGGTCGACCACGACGACGTCGGCCAGCGACAGCAGCCGACGGCCCCGCACGGTGATCAGCTCGGGATCGCCGGGACCGCCGCCGACCAGGGCGACGCCGCCATCCCGGGGCTTCTCGGGCAGATCGGCCACGGACCCGGTCCGCAGGGCGGTGAGCACGCCGTCCCGCACGGCGGCGGAGCGCCGGGGCTGCCCGCCGGACAGCACGCCGACCAGCAGCCCGTCGTGCTCGCCGACGGCCGGGGTGACGGCGCTGCCCTGGGTGCCGGCGTCGGACCGCACGCAGAAGATCCGGCGGCGCTCGGCCTCGGCGGCGACGGCCTCGTTGACCTCGGTGACCTGGGTGCAGGTGACGACGTACCAGGCGCCGTCGAGGTCGCCGTCGGTGTAGGGGCGCTGGTGCCAGGTCAGCTCGCCGGCGTCGGCCATGCCCTGCACGGCCGGGGTGACGTGCGGCGCGATCACCTCGACGGCCGCGCCGGACGCGACCAGCCGGGGCAGCCGGCGCTGCGCCACGGTGCCACCGCCGACGACGACCACGCGCCGTCCGGTGAGGTCGAGCCCGACCAGGTAGTGCTGCTCAACGGACATGGCCGTCAGCCTGCCATGCGTCCACCAGCGCGTTGACCACGGAACCGGCGATCGCGGCCCCGCCCCGCTCGGTGGCGGAGCTGGCCGCCGGCAGCCCGGACCGCCGCAGCGCCGCCTTGGCGTCGACGGAGCCGACGAAGCCGACCGGGATGCCGATCACCAGCGCCGGCCGCACCGCACCGAGCGCGGCCAGCCTCAGCACCTCCTGCAACGCCGTCGGCGCGTTGCCGACGGCCCATACCGCGCCGTCGGGAAATGCCTTGGCGGCCAAGCGGATTCCGGCGGCGGAACGGGTCGTTCCCGCCGACTTGGCCAGTTCGGCGACGCCGGGCAGGTCCAGCCCGATCACCGCCTCACGCGGGGCGACGGCGGCGGCGAGCATGCGCACGTCCACGACCAGCGGCGCGCCCGCGCCGAGGGCGTCCCGGCCGGCGGCCAGGGCCTGCTCGTCCAGCACGAGATCCCCGAGCCAGGTCGGGTCGGCCGTGGTGAGCATCACCCGCTCCACGACGGCACGGGTCAGCGGCGGCAGGTGCCCGGTGTCCACCCGGGACCGCAGTACAGCGAGCTGGTCGGTCACCCGGCCAGGATTACACGGCGGCCGGCGGCGGCCTCACTCCGCGTCCATCTCCACCAGCTTGCGCTGGCCGGTCGGCTCGGGGGCCGGGGCCGGCGGCGAGAACAGGGTGGGCCGCATCACGAACACCACGGCGGTCATGGCCGCGCCGGCCACGAAGGACACCAGGCACAGCACAAAAATCTGGCCGAACAACCACATCATCACGCACTCCTGGTCTTGTCCACGACCACGCCGCCGCCGAACAGCCGTTGCAGCAGCTTGGCGGTGTTGGCCTTGCGCTCGGCGTCGGGCAGCACGCCCTCCATCACCACCTGACCGTCCACAACGGACACCTTGACGTCCGCGCCCGGCTCCAGGGTCAGCACGGAGACCAGGGCGGCGGCCGCGGTGGTGGTCATCGCGAAGTCGGTGCCGGGGCTGGTCGAGGTGTGGTCCACCAGCGGCCGGCCGTGCGCGTACTCCCCGACCACGTGCAGGAACTGCCTGCGCCAGGTGTCCTGCTGGGTGGTGCCGGCGATCACGACCTGCCTGTCGTCCACGGAGATCGTCAACGGCCCCAGCGCCGGCTCACGGGCGGCGACCGTGCGCACCCCGGGCAGCGCCCGCACGGTCTTCTCGGCGTCCGGGATCCGCTCGAACGGCACGCCGACCAGCGTCACGTCCCGGCCGCTGACCACCACGGAGCCGTTGCCGGCCAAAGCTTTTGTCGACTCGGCCGAGATCTGCCGCTCGATGTCGCCGCCCTGCGCGGCCACGCCGACCACGGCCAGCACGGCGGGGACGGCGACGGCGGACGTCAGCCAGTACCGGGTCCAGGGGCGCACTCCCGTTGTCTACCCCCGCCCCGCCGCCTCCGGTCCCCGCCTCGCCGACGTTTCACCCACCCGTGCGACCCCCCAAACGCTTGGAAGGGGGCTTTCCTCCACTCGGAGTGGAGGAAAGCCCCCTTCCAAGGGGTACAGGGCGTGCTGGGGTGGGGGCTAGGGTTAGGGGCGGATGCGGGCGGCGGCTACGGTGACGTTGTCGCCTTTGGCCTTGGGGACGACGAGTTCCACGGGTCGGCCTTCGGCCATCTCGGCGGCGGCGTACAGGGCGGCGGCCTCGGCGACGCTGGGGGTGCCGGTCTTCTGCTCGACCACCGGGCTCGGGTTGGGCACGGCCACGGTGGACAGCGTCTCGGCCGGGTAGGTGAGCAGCTCCGGCGGGTCCTCGCCGACGCTGCCCTGGCCGTGCCAGAAGTTCCAGTCCTCCAAGGCCTGGAGCACGCCGGTCTCGCGGGCCTTGAGGTCGATGCTGGCGAACGCCCGCACGGCCCGCAGGTCGAGCCCGAAGTCCCACTCCAGCATGGACAGCACCGAGGTGACCTCGTCGCCGGACACGCCCGAGGACGCGCCCACCCCGACCACCAGGGTGCGCGGCACGATGCGCAGCACCTCGCCGTCGGTGCCGTGGCCGGCCACCCGGTCGTCGATCACGATGGTCCACCGGGCCCCGCCGCCGGCCTGGCCGACGTTGTCGGGCATCGGCGGCAGGTCGAAGCCCATGGGGTTGAGCAAGCGGATGGGCTCGCCGTTGAGCATGGCCGCCGCGCACTCGGCGATGTCACCGTCCACAGTGGCGTCGAGCTGGTCGACCAGCTGCTCCAGCACGGTGTCCCCGGTGTTGTCGCTGCCGGCGGAGGCCACCACGGTCAGCCCGAGGACCTCGCCGACCCGGTCGGCCAGCGCGTTGGCGCCGCCGGAGCTGCCGCCGGCCAGCACCACCACGAAGTCCTCGGTGACGCACACGACCGCGGGCGCGGACTCGTCCCGCACCAGCATCGGGGCGATGGTCCGCACCGCCGCGCCGGTCGGCATCAGCAGCACGGCCGCGCCCAGCCGGTTCCACATGCGGTGCACGGCCTGGTGCACCGGGCCGTCGGCGACCACGGTGTCCCGGCCCAGCCTGGCCGACAGCTCGACGGCGAGCTTGCGCTGCTCCTCGTCGATGGCGAACAACCCGATCATGAGCGCACTCCCCACACCACCGTCACCGGGTTGACCGCCGACAGCCGGCTCGACCCGTCGGGCAGGTCGGCCAGCCGGGAGGCGGACAACTGCACGCCCTCGACCGTGTAACCGTTCTCCCGCAACGCGTCCCGCGCCGGGGCGACCCGGTCCACCGCCGCCAGCGACACCACGATCCGCGGCGCGCCGACGCTGGCCGCCGCCCGCACCACCTTCGTTCCGCCGCCGCCGACGAAGATCGCGTCGGGCTGGGGCAGGCCGTGCACGGCGGCCAGGAACTCCGCCTCCACCACCCGCACGTCCACGCCGTGCGTGGTGACGTTGGCAATGATGCGCACGCACTGCACGGGATCCCGCTCCACCGCGACCACCGCCGCGCCGAAGCGGGCGCATTCCACTGCCACCGAACCGGATCCCGCGCCCACGTCCCAGATCAGCGTGCCCGGCGCGGGCGCGAGCCGGGCCAGCGCCACCGCCCGGATCTCGGACTTGGTCACCATGCCGTCGCGGTGGGCGAACTCGTCCTCCGACAGCGCCCAGCCGGCCGTGCCGGGCAGCGGCTCGCCGCCGGCCAGCCAGCCGCGCGGGGCGACGGCGTCCGGATCGGCAAGGCACAGCACGACATTCGGCTCACGCCAGGTCCGCATGGCGGCGTCGGCGGCGTCCACAGTGGACACAATCTCGTCGCCGCCGATGTCCTCGGCCACGATCAGGGTGCGCCGCCAGCCGCCCAGCCCCGCGGCCAGCTCGGCCGGCCCCGCGCCGGGGGCGGTGAGCACCGCGACCGCCGGTCGGGCCCGGCAGACGTTGAGCGCCTGCCGCAGGCCACGGCCGTGCGCGCTGACCACCGTGACGTCGTCCCACGGCCGCCCGGCCAGCGCGGCCAGGCGCTGCACGCTGGACGGGGCCGGCACCACCTGCGGCCGGATTCCCTTGTCCCGCAACGCCCTGAGCACCCCGAAGTAGCCGGGGTCGCCGGAGGCCAGCACCACCGCCGGCCCGTGCGCGGCGGTGTGCGCGGCCAGCGCCTCCAGCGCCTTGTCCAGCGCGCCCAGCTCGATGGTGGTGGCCCCGTTGCGGACGTGCAGGTCCAGGTGCCGACGACCACCGACGACCAGGGTCGCCTTGTCCAGCAGCGCCTCGCCGCCCGGCGGCAGCGCGGCCCCGTCCACCCCGATCACGGTGATCGTCATCAGCTCACCCGCTCTTGCGTGTCCGCTTCGCCTGCGTGTTGCGTCCCTTGGCCGGCTGCTTGGCCGCCCCGGCCCCATTGGCCCGCGCCGTGGTCCGCGGCGCGGGCTTGATGGCGGCCGGGGAGACGGCCACCTTCTCCGGCTCGGGGGCCGGCATGTCCAGCGAGGTCTGGTCGATGTCCGGCTTGGCCGCGGGCTTCGGGGCCGCCGGGGCCTTGGTCCGGGCGTCGGCCTGCCAGCTGTGCACGGCCCGCCACGCCGCCTGCGAGGTCTCGCCCGCCGACTGGGCCGGCACCTCGTTGCGGGCGGCGGCGATCCGGTTGGTGCGGCCGGCCCGCGCCGACCACGAGGTGCGGCGGGCCGAGCGCTCGCCACTCGTCTCGGCGGCGTCCTCGACCGGCTCGGCCGGGCTCTCGGCCCGGCGGTAGCGGGCCTTGGCCCCCGGGGCCATCGCCTTGCCGACCAGGAACAGCGTGTGCCGCCACAGCTTGCGCTGCTTGACGGTCGCCTCCAGCTCGCCGAGCGTGGTGTTGAGCAGCAGCTCGTCCGGCCACGTTGTCTTGTACGCGACGACGACCGGGGTGTCCTCGGCGTAGCCGCCCGCGGTCAGCTCCTCGACCAGCTGCCCGGTGCGGGCCGCGGCGACGAACACGCCCAGCGTCGCGCCGTGGCCGGCGAACGCGCGGATCTGGGTGGCGTCGGGCAGCGCGGTGGCGTCCACCCGGGTCAGGATCAGCGACTGGTCCTCGCTGTCGGTCAGCTCGCGGCCGACCGCGGACACCGCGGCCGACACCGGCGACACGCCCGGCACGATCTCCGTCTCCACGCCGATCCGCCGGCAGGCCTCGACCTGGTCGCGCACCGCGCCCCAGAGCACCGGGTCGCCGGTGATCATCCGGACCACCCGCAGCTTGTCCCGCGCGGCCCGGCGGAACAGCTCCACCAGGTCGTCGGAGGCGGCCCGGGACAGGTCGATCAGCTCGGCGCCGTCCCGCACGTGCTCGCGAACGCACTCGGCGTCCACCAGGCTCGGGGCCCAGACGACCACGTCCGCGTCGGCCAGCCGGCGGGCGCCGCGCAGCGTGATCAGGTCGGCGGCGCCTGGACCCGCGCCGACAAAAGACACCAACCCCGACTTCACAGTTGCTCCCCTCTTCCGCCCCGGGGCGGAAGGATCACCACGGTGGACAAGTACGGCGCGGAAACCGACCGGTCCACTTCAGACAGGGGGAGCACCCGCGCCTGCTGTGTGCCGAGATGCTCGGCGTACACCGAGCGGTCCAGCGCCCCGGCGGCCTCGATCTCGGCGCGCAGCTCGTCGAGTCGTCGTCCGCCCTTGTAGGCGACGACCGTACCGCCACCCCGCAAGGCAGCCCGCAGCCCGGTCAGCTCTCGGGTCACCGGCACCAGGGTGAGCGACTCCGTGCCTTCCACCAGATGGAGTCCGGCGGCGCTGGCGGCCGCCTGCATGGCGGTGATTCCGGGACTGAGCACCACTTCCACCTCCGGCAGCAACCGCCGAACGGTCTCCGCGAGATAGGTGAAAGTGGAGTAGACCATCGGGTCGCCGATGGTGGCGAACACCGCGCTGCCGCCGGTTTCGCGCAGGTGTTCGGCGACCTCGCGGCCGGCGGCGTCCCACAGTTCGTTACGACGTTGTTGTGAACCGCGCACGTCGTCGTTGAGCGCGAACACCAGCCGCCGCACCGGGGCGTCGTCGGACAGGTGCGCGCGGACCACGGCCTCGGACCGCCCCTCCTCGTCCGGCGACATCACCGGCACGAAGATCCGGCTCGCCGCCCGGAGCTCCCGGAGTCCGGCCAGTGTGAGCAGTTCCGGGTCGCCGGGGCCGACGCCGAGTCCGACCAGTCTCACTTGACGCACCTTTCGACGAACCGGCGGACGGCCTGCGGGGCGGCGGCCGGATGAGTGTGCAGGTAGGAGGCGTGCACGCCGTCCTGCACGAAGCCTTCGGGCTCCGCGCCGCGCCAGCGCCAGGCCGGCTGGGCGCCGTGCCGGGGCGTGACGGCGGTGCGGTGGAACTCGTGCCCGGTCACCCGGTCCCCGATCGAGTGCAAGGTTGACTCGACCGGGGCTAGAGCGTCCCGGTAGCCGAGGGTGAGTCGGGAAGTCATGGCCGCGGTGGCGTCGAGCACCCCGCACAGGGGACGACCGTCCAACTCCTTGGCCAGATAGAGCAGCCCGCCGCACTCGGCGTGCACGGGCGCGCCGGCCCGGGCCAGGTCGGCGACCTCGCGCCGGAGTGAGTCGTTGGCCGAGAGCTCGGCGGCGTGCTGCTCGGGGAAGCCGCCGGGCAGCACCAGCCCGGCCGTGCGGTCGGGAAGTTCCTTGTCCCGCAACGGATCCACCACGGCCACCTGGGCGCCGGCCGCCGCCAGCAGCTCCACGTGCTCGGCGTAACCGAACGTGAAGGCCGATCCTCCGGCCACGGCGACGACCGGATTCCCGGCCACCGGCTCGACCGCGGGCTCCCACGGTTGGGCGGCCAGCTCCGGCGCGGTGGCGGCCAGGGCGCTGACGGCGTCGAGGTCCACACCGGCGGCCACGGCGTCGGCCATCGCCTCAACCGCCTGCACGGCAACGGATCCGTGCTCGGCCGCGGTGACGAGACCGAGATGCCGGGAGGGGACCGCCAGGCCGTCGGAGCGGCGGAGCACCCCCAGCACGTCCAGGCCGATCTCACCGCACGCGTCGGTGAGGACCTGCTCGTGCCGCTCGGAGCCGACCTGGTTGAGGATCACCCCGGCCAGCCGGATCTTGGCGTCATAGCTGCGAAATCCGTGCAGAAGTGCCGCAAGGCTGCGGCCCTGTCCCCGACCGTCGACCACCAACACCACCGGCGCTTGCAGCAGCGCGGCCACGTGCGCCGTGGAGCCAAAGCCGTCGGTGCCGATCCGGCCGTCGAACAGGCCCATCACGCCCTCGATCACGGCGATGTCCGTGCCTCGGGCGCCGTGCCGGAACAGCGGGGCGATGCGTTCCTCGCCGACCAGCACCGGATCCAGGTTGCGGCCGGGAAGGCCGGCGGCCAGCGCGTGGTAGCCGGGGTCGATGTAGTCCGGCCCGACCTTGAACGGCGCGACCCGGCCGCCTCGGCGGCGCAGGGCGGCCATCAGGCCGGTGGCCACGGTGGTCTTGCCGCTGCCCGAGGACGGGGCCGCGATCACCAGCCTGGCTACCACTCGATCCCCCGCTGGCCCTTCTGACCGGCGTCCATCGGGTGCTTGACCTTGGTCATCTCCACCACCAGGTCGGCCGCCTCGACCAGCGCCGGCGCCGCGTCCCGGCCGGTGATCACCACGTGCTGGAAGCCGGGCCGGTCGCGCAGGGTGGCCACCACCTCGCCGACGTCGACCCAGCCCCACTTCATCGGGTACGTGAACTCGTCGAGCACGTAGAGCCCGTGCTCCTCGGCCGCGAGCCGGCGCTGGATCTCGCGCCAGCCCTCCAGCGCGGCGGCGGCGTGGTCCTCGTCGGTCCCCGGCTTGCGGGTCCACGACCAGCCCTCGCCCATCTTGTGCCACTGCACCGGCCCGCCCTGCCCGGTCCGCTCGTGCACCTCGCCGAGCGCCTTGAACGCGGCTTCCTCGCCGACCTTCCACTTCGCCGACTTCACGAACTGGAATACGCCGATGGACCAGCCCTGGTTCCAGCCGCGCAGGGCCAGTCCGAAGGCGGCGGTGGACTTGCCCTTCATCACGCCGGTGTGCACCACGGTCAGCGGCCGGTTGCGGCGCTGCTTGGTGGTCAGACCGTCGGCCGGGACGACTTCCGGCTTTCCCTGTGGCATGTCAGGCCGCCCTCGTCGCTCGCACCACGCCGGCCATCTGCTCGGCCGACAACTGTTCCAGCCGCAAGCAGGCGCCGCCCAACGCACTGGCCAGTTTGTCGGCGAGCCCGAGCCGCACCGGCCCGTGCTCGCAGTCCACCACCACGGTCGCGACGCCGTCGGCCGCGAGCAGCGCCGCCGCCTTGAGCGAGTCCTGCACGGGGTCGTGGCCCGGGCGCGCGGAGGTGGCGCGGCCGTCGGTGACGACGACCAGCAGCGGCCGCCGCCGCGGATCCCGCAGCCGCTCGACCGTCAACACCTTGTGCGCCTTGAGCAAACCGTCGGCCAACGGGGTGCGACCGCCGGTGCGCAGTTGACGCAGCCGCGCCACGGCGGCGTCCACGGAGGACGTCGGCGGCAGCGCCACCTGGGCGTCGGTGCCGCGGAACGTCACCACGCCGACCTTGTCCCGCCGCTGGTAGGCGTCCCGCAGCAGGGACAGCACGGCACCGCTGACCGCCGACATGCGCTGGCGCGCGGCCATCGAGCCGGAGGCGTCGACGGCGAACAACACCAGGTTGCCTTCCTTGCCCTCACGCACGGCCAGCCGCAGGTCCTCGCCCTTGAGCCGCAGGCCCGCGCCGTCACGGCCGCGTGCGCGCTGGTGCGGGGCGGCGGCGGTCACCGTGCCGACCAGGTGCAGGCCGTGGCCGTCCACAGTGGACGAACGGACCGTGCGGCCGCTGTTGGCCCGCGCGCGGGACCGTCGTCCGGGCGCGCCCTCGCCGACGCCGGGCACCTGCAACAGGCGGGCCTTGAACGCCGGCGACGGCGCGGCCGGGGCCTGGTCCTTCGGCGCTTGGCCCTCGCCTTGCTGGGGTTGTTGTTGCGGTGCCTCGGATTCCGGCGGAGTCTCGCCGCCGTCGGGGTCGTCGTCGGGGTCGGGCTCGTCCAGTTCCGCAGCCGCCTGCTGCATGGCGTCCTGGAGCTGCTGCTCGTCCATGCCGGGCTCGTCGAACGGGTCGCGCCGGCGGCGGTGCGGCAGCGCGAGGCGCACCGCGGCCTCCACGTCTTCCTCCGTCACGGTGTTCCCGCCGCGCCACACGCAGTGCGCCGTGGCGGTGCGGGCGACCACCAGGTCCGCGCGCATGCCGTCCACCTCGAACGCCGCGCAGATGGCGGCGATTCGGCGCAGTTCCGTGTCCGGCAGCACCGCGCTCGGCAGCTCCGCCCGCGCCTTCACGATGCGGGCCGCCAGCTCCGCGTCCGCCTCGGCCCAGTCGGCGGCGAAGCCTGCGGGGTCGGCCTCGTAGGCCAGTCGACGACGGATGACCTCCGTGCGGGTCGCCACGTCACGCGAGGCCAGCACCTGCACCGTGAGGCCGAAGCGGTCCAGCAGCTGCGGCCGCAGCTCGCCCTCCTCGGGGTTCATCGTGCCCACGAGCAGGAACGACGCCGCGTGCGACACCGACACGCCCTCGCGCTCCACGTGCGCACGACCCATCGCCGCCGCGTCCAGCAGCAGGTCTACGAGGTGGTCGTGCAGCAGGTTGACCTCGTCCACGTACAGCACGCCGCGGTGCGCAGCGGCCAGCAAGCCCGGCTGGTACGCCCGCACGCCCTCGGTCAGCGCCTTCTCCAGGTCGAGCGAGCCGACCAGGCGGTCCTCGGTGGCCCCCACCGGCAGCTCCACCAGCCGTGACGGTCGCCGGTCGGAATCCGCACCGCTGTGCGGGCCGTCGGGGCACTCGGCGTCGGGGTTGGCCGGGTCGCAGCCGAAGCGGCAGCCCGGCGCCACGTCCAGATCAGGCAGCAGTGCGGCCAGGGCCCGCACGATCGTCGACTTGGCGGTGCCCTTCTCGCCGCGCACGAGCACGCCGCCGATCGCCGGGTGCACGGCGTTCAGCAGCAGCGAGAGCCGCAGGTCTTCGTGCCCAACGACGGCAGAGAACGGGAAGCGAGGCGCCATGCCAGGTCCTTCCTCGGGTGTCCACGCCCGGGTCGGTCGGACGAGGGGCCGAGTTCCTGGCTCCCGGGCCCACGGCTGTCACACCGCGGGCCCGGTCACAGTGGCGGGACCGTCCCGGATTCGCACCGGGTTCCTCGCGCACACCTCGCTGTCGGCGGGGAGTCTAGTTGGACCCCCGCCGGCAGCGAGGTGCCGAATCAGCCGTTGAGCAGGGCTTGCGCCAACTCGGTGAGGGTCCTCACACCGGCCGTGGGCCCATCCGGCGCCGCAGCGGTCACGGTCCGGTTGACGCCCAGGGCGTGCGCGATGATCGCCGCCTCGCCGACCATGGCCGCCTTGCGCGGGTGGTACGGCGCGGCGGCCAGCAGGTTGAGCGACTGCCCCTGGATCCACGCGTTGCCGCCGGCGCACGCGTCATGCCCGTACGACGGCCCGTACGTGTCGACGAAGGTCGCGCCGCCCGCCGCTGCGGCGTTGGAGGCGGCGGTGTTGAGGGCTCGTTCGATGCTGTCCAGGTAGGTGTAGTCGCCGTCGGCGAACGGCAGCACGTCCGGGCACGTGCCGCTGGCCGGGGCGATCCGCGGGTAGCCGATGACCAGCACCTTGGCCTGCGGGGACCGCTGGTGGATGCCCTGCACGACCGCCGTCACCTTGACCTGCGTGTCGGCGATGGCAGCCAGCAACTGGTCCTGGCCGTTCACGGTGAAGTGCGCCTTGCACGGGGCGCCGTGCGGGTCGGAGGCGCGCAGCCCCGGGCAGGTGCCGACGACCGTGCCGAACACGCTGTCGTCATTGCCGCCGATGCCCACCGTGACCAGGTCCGTGTTCGCGCGCAGGGCGTTGAACTGCGGCGGGTTCGTGCCGAACAGCGGCACGCTCTGCGGCTGCGTCATGTTGGTGGTGTCGGCGCCGCCGCAGCTCACGTCCGTGAAATGCCGGACGCGCAGGGCGGCGGCGAGCAGCGACGGGTAGTTGTTGGTGGAACGCCCGCACCCGATCGGGTTCAGGCGCATGAGCGGGATGAACGGGCCGGAGGTGTACGAGTCGCCGAGGGCGACGTAGTTGGCGTAACCGGGCGTGGCCGCGGCGGCCGCGCCCGTGCCTAGGGCGACCAGGGACGTGACGACGACAACCGCAGCAGTGAGCACGCGGCGCAGGGTCATGGCTCCTCCACGCTGAGCAGCAAGACGACTGCCCAGTGTGGTGCGAACGGGTCAGCGCCGGTCAATCACCCAACACGCTCGACGTGAGGGCGGCGACGTTCACCCTGAGTGTGTCCTCGGCGCCGGGCTGCACCATCTCGCTGCGCATGCTGCCGATGATCACCTTGGCCAGGAAGTCCGCGTCGACGTCCGGGCGGACCTCGGCGATCAGCGCGGCCAGCTGGTCCAGCCAGGGCGGCGGGCCGACGCAGGCCGACTTCTCCATGGTCGCCATGAGCGGCCGCAGCCGCAGCACGATCAGCTCGAACATCTCGTCGACCAGGCGCAACGCCCGCTCCCGGGCCGGCACGGACTCGTCGGTGGCCCGGGCCTGCGCGTCCCGCCACCACGCCTCGGTCCGCTCCCGGACCACCGCCTGGATCAGGCCGTCCCGGTCGCCGAAGCGGCGGAACAGGGTGCCCTTGCCGACGCAGGCGGCCGACGCGATGGCGTCCATCGACACCGTCGGGCCCTGCCGGCAGAACAGGTCGCCGGCGACCTCGAGGATGACGTTGTGGTTGCGCGCGGCGTCGACTCGCATGCCGCACATTCTGCCTCTTGACAGAAGCGGACCGACAGTCCGTAGAGTGTGTCCCATAACCGGACCGCCGGTCCGACCTTGAGGGGGAACACCATGAAGGCAGTGCGCCACCACCGCTTCGGCCCGCCCGAGGTGCTGGTGCTGGAGGACGTGCCCGACCCGACGCCCGGCCCCGGCCAGCTGCTGGTCAAGGTCGCGGCGGCCGGCGTCAACTACGCCGACGTGATGCTGCGCGGGGAGGCCGGGCCGACGGCCCGCTTCCGTCCCGAGGTCACGCTGCCGGCGACGCCCGGCCTTGAGGTCGCCGGCCCGGTGCTGGCCGCCGGGCCGGACACCGACACCGCCCTGGTGGGCCGGCGGGTCACCGCCTTCGTCCCCAACGGCGGCTACGCCGAGCTGGCCCTGGTGCCGGCGGCCGGGGCCGTGCCGGTGCCGGACGGCCTCGACGACAACCGGGCCCTGGCCCTGCTGAGCCAGGGCGCGACCGCCGTCGGCGTGATCGACGCCGCGCGGCTGACCGCCGAGGACACCGTGCTGGTGGAGGCGGCCGGCGGCGGCATCGGCACGCTGCTGGTCCAGCTGGCCAAGCAGGCCGGGGCGACCGTGATCGCCGCCGCCAGCAGCGAGCGCAAGCTGGACGTGGCCCGCAAGCTGGGGGCCGACCGGGTGGTCGACTACAGCCGGGACGGCTGGACCGAGGAGGTCGGGCCGGTCACCGTGGTGCTGGAGACCGTCGGCGGGCGGACCGGGACCGAGGCGTTCCAGCTGCTCGCCGAACGGACCGGCACCCGGATGGTGGTGTACGGCTTCGCCTCCGGCGAGCCGGCCGACATCACCGCCGCCGACCTGTTCTCGGTGGGGGCCGCGCTGATCCCGTTCAGCCTCGGCCGCAACCCGGAGCTGCTGGCCGACCTCAACCGGCGGGCCCTCGACCTCGGCACCGCCGGCCGGCTCGACCCGGTGATCGGCAGCGTCCTGCCGCTGGCCGAGGCGGCCGCCGCCCACCGGGCCTTCGAGGACCGCACGGCCATCGGCAAGATGGTCCTAACGCCCTGAGCCCGCGCGGGCGGCCAGGGAGGCCACCTGGTGTGGCTCGGCCCGCACGCCGTCCACGGTCATGCCGCCGTACTGGAGCCGGGACGAGTACTGGTTGACCTCCGCCGGGAAGTTCAGCTTGGGCTTGGACACCTGGTCCAGCCGCTCGCGGTGCTCGTCGGACAGCACCACGTCCAGGCCGGTGATGTTGGCGGTGAACTGCTCGAGGGTGCGGGCGCCGATGATCGTCGAGGTGATGCCCGGCCGGTGCTGCGCCCAGGACAGGGCCACCGCCGCCGCGCTGACGCCGATCTCCGCGGCGATCTCGTTGACGGCGTCGATCACCACGTACTGGGCGTCGGTCGGCGGCCGGAAGTAGTCGATGGCGCCGCGGGTCTGGGTGGCCGGGTTGGCGCTGGAGTACTTGCCGGACAGGAAGCCGTTCTTGAGCGGGCTCCACGGCATGATGCCCATGCCCAGCGCCTGGGCGGCCGGGACCAGTTCGCCCTCGATGGTCCGCTCCAGCAGCGAGTACTCCAGTTGCAGCGCGGTGATCGGCACCCATGACCGGAACTTCGCGGTGACGGCGGCCTCGGCGACCTTCCAGCCCGGCAGGTCGGACAGGCCGACGTAGCGGATCTTGCCGGCGGTCACCAGGTCGTCCAGGGTGCGCAGGGTCTCCTCGATCGGCACCCGCGGGTCGAAGTTGTGCACCCAGTACAGGTCGATGTAGTCGGTTCGCAGGCGCCGCAAGGAGTTCTCCAGCTGCTGCATGATCCCCTTGCGGCCGACGCCGCCGCCGTTGGGGTCGCCGGGCCGGAGGTTGCCGAAGAACTTGGTGGCCAGCACCACGCCGTCGCGCACGCCGGGGTGGGCGGCGAAGTAGTCGCCGATGATCCGCTCCGAGTGGCCGGCGGTATAGATGTTGGCCGTGTCGATCGAGTTGCCGCCCCGGTCGAGGTAGGCGGCGAGGATGTCGGCCGACACCTCGGGGCTGCTGCCCCAGCCGAAGTCCTCGCCGAAGGTCATCGTGCCCAGGGTGAACGGGCTGACCCGCAGGCCGGACTGTCCGAGGGTGACGTACGAGTCCAGCGACATGACACACGCTCCTGTTGTCTGATCCGATCACTTGCTGTCGTCCATTCCACCAGCGAATTCCCACGGCTCCTAGATCGATCAGCGCCAGGCGTTGCACGATCTGCTCAAGTTTGCTGCGATGGAGGTGTGCGGGACACATTGCGCGAACTGACCGACCGGATCACCCGGCTGCATGCGAGGACCACTCGGCCGGTGTGGGTGGAGGGCATGACGGTGCACGTCACCACCTCCGTCGAGCACGGCTCCGGCGGGGTGATGCGGCCGGTGCTGGCCCTGGTCGCCCAGGGCGCCAAGCGGACCAGCCTGGCCGGCCACGTCTACGAGTACCGGGCCGGCCAGTACCTGGTGGCCTCGGTCGACCTGCCGGTGCTGGGCCGCATCATCGAGGCCAGCCCGGCCGAGCCGTTCGTCGCGATGGGCCTGCCGCTGCGCAAGTCCGTCATCACCGAGCTGCTGCTGGAGACCGGCGGCGGGGCCGGGCCGGACAGCGCCGACCGCGGCCTGGTCAGGGCCACGGCCGACGAGGAGCTGCTGGACGCCGTGGTCCGGCTGCTGCGGCTGATCGACCGGCCCGCCGACTTCGCCGTGCTCGCGCCCGGGGTGGAGCGGGAGATCCACTGGCGGCTGATGAACGGCCCGCACGGGGCGGCCATCCGCCGGGTCGGCATGGAGGACAGCCGGGTGTCGCTGGTCGGCAAGGCCACCCAGTGGATCGCCCGCCACTTCGACCGGACCATCCGCATCGCCGACCTGGCCGACGAGGTCGGGGTCAGCGTGGCCACCCTCAACCGGCACTTCCGCGCGGTGACGGCGATGAGCCCGTTGCAGTACCAGAAGCAGCTGCGCCTGCAGCAGGCCCGGCTGCGGCTGATCGCCGAGCCCGACGACGTGGCGGCGGTGGGCTATGCCGTCGGCTACGAGAGCCCGTCGCAGTTCAGCCGGGAGTACCGGCGCATGTTCGGGGAGCCGCCGGGCCGGGACGTGTCGCGGATCTCCGAGGTGGTGGTCGAGGTCGGGGCCTAGGCACCGGGGCGGCGCCGCCCTGATGCGAGACTGCTCGGCGTGACGACCGGCAACCCTGACGCAGTTTTCGACTGGATCGACGCCCGGGCCCAGGCCCGGCAGGAGGCCGGGCTGGCGCGTCAGCTCCGTCCCCGCGCCGCCGGTTGGGACGCCCTGGACCTGGCCAGCAACGACTACCTGGGGCTGTCCCGGGACAAGCGGGTGGCCGGGGCCGCCGCCGCGGCGGCGCTGAAGTGGGGCGCGGGGTCCACGGGGTCACGCCTGGTGACCGGGTCCACCGAGCTGCACACCGAGCTGGAGCTGGAGCTGGCCTCGTTCTGCGGGATGCAGGCGGCGCTGGTGTTCTCGTCGGGGTTCATGGCCAACCTGGCCGCCGTGGCCGCGCTGACCGGCCCCGGCACCGCCATCGTGGCCGACAAGCTGATCCACGCCTCGCTGATCGACGGGACCCGGCTGTCCAAGGCCGACGTCGCCGTGATGGGGCACTGCGACGTGGCGTCCGTGGCCAAGGCCCTGTCCACCCGCAAACACGAGCGGGCCCTGGTCGTCACCGACTCCGTGTTCTCGGTCGACGGCGACCTGGCGCCGCTGCCCCAGCTGGCCGAGGCCTGCGGCCGCTACGGCGCGGGGCTGCTGGTCGACGACGCCCACGGCTTCGGCGTCATCGGCGACGAGGGCAAGGGCGCCGTGCACGACGCCGGCCTGGCCGGCGCCCCCAACGTGGTCATGACCATGACCCTGTCCAAGTCCCTCGGCGCCCAGGGCGGGGCCATTCTCGGCCCGCGCCGGGTGATCAAGCACATGATCGACAGCGCCCGCAGCTTCATCTTCGACACCGGCCTCGCCCCGAGCAGCGTCGCCTCCGCGCTGACGGCTCTGCGCGTGCTGAAGGAGGAGCCCCAGCTGGCCGGCCAGGCCCGGGCGAACGCCCTGGAGCTCACCGAGCGCCTGACCGCCGCCGGCTTCCGGGTCAGCACCCCCACCGCCGCCGTCGTCTCGGTGCAGGCCCCCTCCCCCGAGGCCGCCGTCGCCTGGGCCAACGACTGCCGCACCGCCGGCGTCGTCGTCGGCTGCTTCCGGCCGCCGTCGGTCCCCGACCAGATCTCCCGCCTGCGCCTGACCGCCCGCGCCGACCTGTCGCCGGCCGACCTGGACCGCGCGGTCGACGTCATCACCCGGACCGCGCCGGCGCGGTAGCTCAGGTCGACAGGCAGAGCTCCGCGTAGTCGCCGACGAAGCTCGCGCACCACTTGGCCCCGGCCGCGTGGTCGCCCTTCCAGGCGACGGTGTACTCGCCCGGGCTGACCCTGACCAGACCGCTGAAGTTGTCCGGCCCCCACACCGAGAACTCCGCGCCGTCCGGGTCCAGAGCGTCGGTGCCGCGCATGCCGACCTCGACGACGTCACAGCTGAGCAATGCTCGCTTCACGCTCAACGTGAAGTAGGCGTTGGACGCGGAGTCGGGACGGCAGCCGATCGCGGCCTGCGCCGGGCCGGCGGCGGGCATGGCCGCCGTGAGCATGGCCGCGCCGACGGCGATGACCGCAGCCATCGCCAGAGATCTGCTGGACATCGATCCTCCCTGAACTCGACTGAACGCTCCACAGTGGCCTTTCGGCAATGCCACATGTGGAAAAAACGCTAGTGGGGTTGGGAGCGGGCGGGTATCACACGGCCGGTCGGACTCGTCCGGGTGACGGTCAGCCGGGGCGGCGCATGGTGATGTGGGGGATGCCGTCCTCGAGGAACTCCTCGCCCTGCTCGACGTAGCCGAAGCGGGCGTAGAAGCTCTTCACGGTGACCTGGGCGTCCAGGACGCTCGGGGTGTCGCCGATGTCGGCGATGACGGCGGCCATGAGGCGGGCGGAGAGGCCGTTGCCGCGGGCGTCGGCGGCGGTGCAGACGCGGCCGACGCGGAGCTCGCCGGAGGGGTCGGCGAGCAGGCGGAGGGTGGACAGCACCCGGCCGGCGTCGTCGGCGAGCCAGAAGTGCCGGGTGTCGGGCTCCAGGTCACGGCCGTCGAGCTCGGGGTACGGGCACTTCTGCTCGACGACGAAGACATCGGTCCGCAGCCGCAGCAGGTCGTACAGCTGGGTCGGGGTGAGGTCGGCGGCCCAGGAGCGGTGCAGGGTGGCATGGAGCGTCATGCCACCCGTGGTATCACGCCCCGAGATGGGCCGACACCTCGTCGCGGTAGTTGACCAGGCGGGTGTAGACGCCGGGCTTGCCGGCCCGGGCGCAGCCGTCGCCCCAGGACACGACGCCGACCAGCCGCCCCTCGACGACCAGCGGACCGCCGGAGTCGCCGGCGCAGGCGTCGCGGCCGCCCTGCGGGTAGCCGGCGCACACCATGCTGTCGGCGTCGAAGTCGGACTCCTCGGTGGCGCAGGTCCGGTCGGCCACCATGGGCACCTGCACCGACTTCAGCGTCGGCGACGGCCCGGCGTACTCGCCGACACGGCCCCAGCCGAGCACGGTCGCGACCACACCGGGCTGGTAGGCCGAGGTGTCGCCGGCGGCGACCAGCGGCAGCGTCCGGTAGGGCGCGGACCGGGTCAGCGTCAGCACGGCGACGTCGTGCCCGGTGCCCACGTCACGGAAGCTCGGGTCGGCCCACACCGAGGCGATCCGCAGCTGGAGGCCGTCCCGGGTGCGCAGGTCGGTGCGGCCGGCCACGACCCGCAGCGAGGACGGGGACTTGGTGGTCATGCCGCCGGTGGCCAGGGCCTGGGTCACGCAGTGCGCGGCGGTGACGACCTTGGTCGGGGCGACCAGCGTGCCGCCGCAGAAGAACGAGCCGCCGTCGGTGGTCAGCGCGACGACCCACGGCGTGGTGGTCGTGCTGGCGTCGTCGCCGCCGACGATCCGGGGCGAGGCGTCGCCGGCGTACGCGGTGGCGGACGACGTGAACAGCAGCAGCGAGGCGAGGACGGCGGCCGACCGCCGGACGGACAAGGGCACGGCGAGCACTCCTACAGGGAGGGGGAGGCCACAGACCGTAGCCGATCGGCAACGACCGGTGGGACGCGATCGAGATCACTCACCCAAAGGTGTTAATGCCGGAGATCTTCCCGTTAAGATTCCATAAGTACGAAGAATCTTCTGTCAGCGCTGCTGACGACGGGCGTTTGTTCAGCCACGCCCCGCTTGGACCGGAGTTTTGCCGTGACGTTCGACACCAGCACCCTGCCCGCCTTCCTGCTCGCCTGCCTCGTTGTGGTCATCACGCCGGGCATGGACGCGTTCCTGCTGCTCAGGACGTCCTTGCGAGGCGGGACGAGGGCCGGCCTGTGGGCGCTGGCCGGCGTGCACACGGCCAGCGCGGTGCAGATCGGCCTGGTCGTCTCCGGCCTGGGCGTGGTGCTCGCCGGTTACCCCGCGTTGCTGCACGTGCTGCGCTGGCTCGGGGCCGCCTACCTGGCCTTCCTCGCCGTGCAGATCGTCATCGGGCTGCTGCGGCCGCGCCCGGCCGAGTCGGACGAACCGGTCGCCGTGGCCCATCCCTTCCGGCAGGGCTTCCTGTCCAACCTGATGAACCCGAAGATGCTGCTGTTCTCCCTGGCGTTCCTGCCGCAATTCATCGGATCGGGTGACGCCGTGCTCCAGCTCGGGGTGCTCGGCGCGCTGTTCCTGGTGTTGGCCGCGTGCTGGGAAGGCACGATCGTGCTCGCCGCCGGCCGCATGTCCCGCCGGCTCCAGCGGCGCGGCGTGACCACCGCCCTCGACGCCGTCTCGGCGGCCGCGTTCCTGACCATCTCGGTCGGGCTGGTCCTGGCCTAACCGAGCTCGGCGGTGATCGCCGCGGAGTAGGCGGCGACCCGGGCGTACACGCCGGGATGGCCCTGCTCGGCGCAGCCGTGGCCCCACGAGGTGACGCCGGCCAGCCGGCCGGCCACCACCAGCGGGCCGCCGGAGTCGCCCTGGCAGGTGTCGACCCCGCCCTGCGGATAGCCGGCGCACACCATCTCCGACCGTCGGAACTCCGGGTAGGCCTGGCCGCACACGGCGTCGGCGACCAGCGGCAGCGAGGCCTGCATGAGGTAGCGGGAGTAGTCGCCCTCGGCGCTGGTGTCGCCCCAGCCCAGCACGGTCGCGGAGGCGCCGGCGGCGTAGAGATCGTGGTCGGCCGGTGTGGCCAGCGGGAGAGTGCCGTAGGAGAGCCCGTCGGCCAGGGTCAGCACGGCGATGTCGGAGCCGCCGGTGGACGAGCGGTAGTCGGGGTCGAGCCAGATCGCGGCGACCTTGGCGGTCACACCGCCCCGGCCGTCCTTGTCGTCCCGGCCGGCCACGACCCGGATGCCGGAAGGCCACCAACCGGCGGCGCAGTGCGCGGCGGTGACGACCTTCGTGGCCCGGACCAGCGTGCCGCCGCAGAACTGGAGGCCGGCCGCGTCGGTCAGGAACACCACATAGGGATGGTCGGCGGTGCTGGCCCGCGTGCCGCCGACGACCGAAGCGCCCGCCCCCAGGACGGGGACGAGCGCCACGGCCAGCACCGACGCCAGGATCCGGCGGAAGCCGGTCACCCTTCCAGCTCGGGCTCGATGTCGTCGTAGTACGACGCCACGCGGGTGTAGACGCCGTAGTACCCGGCGCGGGCGCAGCCCTCGCCGAACGACGTGATCCCGACCAGCTCGCCGCTCATCTCCAGCGGGCCGCCGGAATCACCCTGACAGCTGTCGACGCCGCCCTGCGGATAGCCCGCGCACACCATCGCCGTGGCGCGGTACTCCGAGTACGACTTCGCGCAGTCGGCGTCCGAGGCCAGTGGCACCGACGCCTTCATCAGGTACTGCGACACCTGGCCGGATTCCGAGGTCCGACCCCAGCCGAGCACCGTGGCCACGGCGTTGGGCTGGTACAGCGACCCGTCCCTGGCCAGCGGCAGCGGCGGCACGTTCACCGAGCGGCTCAACGTGATCACCGCGTAGTCCGAGCCCCCGGTGGGATCGCCCCTGTAGTTGGGCGAGGTCCACACGGAGGTGGCCGTGACGGACCGGCCGGCGGTGGTCTGCTTGTCCTCCCGGCCGATCACCACCCGCAGGTTGTCCGCCCGCTGGTCGGCCATGCAGTGCGCCGCGGTGAGCACCTTGGTGGCCGCGACCACGGTGCCGCCGCAGAACTGGAACCCGGTCGCGTCGGTCAGATAGACGGTCCACGGGTACTCCACGATGCTGGCCCGTTCGCCGCCGACGATGCGGGGGGAGGCGACCGCCGGAACGGCGGCGGCGAGGGCGACTAAGACGGCGGCCACCACGGCACTCGACCTGGAGATTCGCATGCCTACAACGGAAGCGGTCGGCCCGGGCGGGAACAAGGAAAACAACTCGGCGGGGTGTCACACGAAAGGCGTTGACGGCCGGGGCGGCCGGGTCTACTTTGACTCGTGACCGGATAAGAAATCTGGTCACGAGTCAAAGGGGGCGGGCATGCCCGGACCGGACGTCGAGCGCGGCGAGCGGATCCTGGACGCCGCCGCCGAGCTGGTCCTGCGCCTGGGCTACAAGCGCGTGACCATCGAGGACGTGGCCAAGCAGGCCGGCATCGGCAAGGGCACCGTCTACCTGCACTTCCGCACCCGCACCGAGCTGTTCCTGAGCGTCCTGGTGCGGGAGTCGGCGGCCATGACCGCCGAGATGCTGGCGGCGCTGGAGCGGGATCCGCTGACGATGCTGCCGGCCGAGCAGGCGCAGATGGTCTACGTGGGGGTGCTGAAGCGGCCGCTGCTGCGGGCGATGTTCGTCCGCGACGTCGAGCTGCTGGGGGACCTGGCCACCGACCCGGCCATCACACCGCTGCGGCGGGTCAAGACCGACCTGTTCGGCGACATGTTCCAGCTCCTGCGGGAGCACGGGCTGGTCCGCACCGACGTGCCGCTGGAGAGCCAGCGCCTGCTGCTGTCCGCCGTGCAGACCGGGTTCTACCTGGCCCGGCCGATGCTGGGGCAGTTCACCGACCCGCACGACGACGAGGCCACCGCCGCGCTGCTGGCCCACACCGTCCGGACGGCCCTGCACGCCCCGGGCCCGCCCGACCGGGCCGTGATCGAGGCGCTCAAGCCCAAGATGCTCGCCCTGTTGCGGGACTTCCACCACGCGCTCGGGGCCACCGTTCACGGCGGTTCGACACAGAACTGACCACAACATCAGCTAGGGGGATTTCATGACCACCACGGCGAAGCCCACCCTCCAGGACTTCCTCGACTTCATCGAGGGCTTCCGCAAGCAGGGGCAGGTCGTCTTCTCGGAGAAGCAGGGCACCTGGCTGGTGCTGGGCCACCCCGAGGTCATCGAGGTGCTGTCGCAGCCGCAGGTATTCAGCTCGGACCTGTCCGAGCTGGTCAAGGTCGAGGAGGAGCTGGCCCTGTTCCAGAAGGGCAACTTCATCCAGATGGACGACCCGCGGCACCGGCAGCTGCGCGGCATGGTCAGCCAGGCCTTCACGCCCAAGTTCGTGGCCAACATGGAGCCGGCCATCCACGACCTGACCGTGCAGCTGCTCGACGCCGCCGGCCCCGAGTTCGACCTGGTCGACGCGCTGGCCTACCCGCTGCCGGTGATCGTCATCGCCAACCTGCTCGGCATCCCGACCTCGGACCAGCCGATCTTCCGGCGCTGGGCCGACACCCTGCTGGACCGGGACATCCCGCAGGACAAGCCGCTGGACGAGGTCCGGGCCGAGGCGCTGGCCTCGGTGGCGCCGGTGATGAAGGAGATGAACGAGTACTTCAGCGACTTCATCAAGGACCGCCGACGCAACCCCGGCGACGACCTGACCAGCAAGCTCACCCTGGTCGAGGACGAGGGCAAGCGGCTGGACGACACCGAGATCATCGGCTTCGTCGGCCTGCTGCTGCTGGCCGGCCACATCACCACCACCGCCACCCTGGGCAACAGCATCCTGACCTTCCACGAGAACCAGGACGCCGTCGCCGAGGTCCGCCGCGACCTGTCGCTGCTGCCGGCGGCGATCGAGGAGGTGCTGCGGCTGCGCACGCCGTTCCCGCGGGTCGCCCGCGTCACCAAGCAGGAGACCCAGCTCGGCGGCGTCACCATCCCGGCCAACCAGTTCGTGCTGCCGTTCCTGACCGCGGCCAACCGGGACGAGCGGGTGTTCGCCAACCCGGACAAGTTCGACCTGCACCGCGACCCCAACCACCACGCCACGTTCGGCAAGGGCGTGCACTTCTGCCTGGGCGCGCCGCTGGCCCGGCTGGAGGCCCGGATCGCGCTGAAGATCATGCTGGAGCGCTACTCCGACATCCAGGTGGACGAGGAGAAGGTCGAGGAGCGCAACCCGTTCAACATGGTGGCCGTGACCAAGCTGCCGCTCGTCGTTCGGCCGGTCTGACCAGCTCGTCGGCGATACTGGCGGCGTGGAACGAGACGTGCTCGGTGAGGGCTACGAGGTTGTGACGCTGCCGCTCGGCGCTCTGCCGGCCGGTGCGGGACCGGGTGGCGACAACGTCGCCCACCTGGTCCGGCACCGAGCCGACAAGGCGGTGAACGGGGCCGTGCTCTACGTGCACGGCTTCACCGACTACTTCTTCCAGAAGCACGTGGCCGAGCACTTCGCGGCGCTGGGCTACGACTTCTACGCCGTCGACCTGCGGGCCTACGGCCGGTCGCTGCAACCGGGACAGCTGCCCAACTTCGTCACCGACCTCGGCTACCACTTCGAGGAGATGGACGCGGCCGCCCGGGTCATCCGCGACGAGCACGGCCACCGCCGGCTGACCGTGATGGGCCACTCCACCGGCGGCCTGATCGCCATCATGTGGGCCCACGAGCGGCGCGACGACAACGTGCTCGACGCGCTGGTGCTCAACAGCCCGTGGGTCGACCTGGCCGAGAACTGGTTCCTGCGCACCGTCGGGACCTGGGCGGTGGACCTGCTGGGCCGGGTCAGCCCGACCGCCGTGGTGCAGAAGGGGCTGGAGAGCCCGTACGGCCTGAGCCTGCACCGGGACAACAACGGCGAGTGGGAGTTCAACACCGACTGGAAGCCCACCGCCGGCTTCCCGGTGCGGGCCGGCTGGCTGCGCACGATCCGGCGCAACCAGGCCCGGCTGCACCGGGGGCTGGACGTGCGGGTGCCGGTGCTGCTGCTGCGGTCGTCGCACAGCCTGCTCAAGACCAAGGACTGGAGCCCGGAGGCGATGCGGGCGGACACGGTGCTCGACGTCGCGCACATGGCCAAGTGGGCGTCCAAGATCGGGCCGCAGGTCACGGTGGTGGCGATCGAGGGCGGCATGCACGACCTGTTCCTGTCCACGCCGGCGGTGCGGGAGCGCGCGCTCGCCGATATCGACAGCTGGTTGGCGGGTCTGCACCAGCGGGACCGAATCGTAGAGTGATGGCCATGAGCACCGGACCCAAGCTGCGTGTCGCGCTGGAGGACATCCCCACGTACAAGCCGGGCAAGCCGGCCGTCGGCGCGGACGGGGCGCCGGCGTTCAAGCTCTCCTCGAACGAGAATCCGCACCAGCCGCTGCCCAGCGTGCTGGCGGCGATGGAGCGGGCGCTCGGCGACTTCAACCGGTACCCGGACATGGGCTGCTCGCAGCTCATCCCGGCCATCGCGGCCCGGCTGGGCGTGCCCGAGTCGCACGTGGCCACCGGCACCGGCGGCGTGGGCGTGATCCAGCAGGTTTTGCAGGCCGCCTGCGACGACGGCGACGAGGTGGTCTACCCGTGGCGGTCGTTCGAGGCGTACCCGATCATCACGCAGATGGTCGGCGCCCGCTCGGTGCAGGTGCCGCTGACCGCGGACGAGCGGCACGACCTGGACGCCATGGCGGCCGCGATCACCGACCGGACCCGGCTGGTGATCCTGTGCAACCCGAACAACCCGACCGGCACCGCGCTGCGCCGGCCCGAGCTGGAGGCGTTCCTGGACCGGGTGCCCGGCGACGTGGTGGTGCTGCTCGACGAGGCCTACCGGGAGTTCGTGCGGGACGCCGAGGTGCCCGACG
The DNA here is from genome assembly GCF_044547355.1 of Kutzneria sp. NPDC052558. Taxonomy (NCBI): domain Bacteria; kingdom Bacillati; phylum Actinomycetota; class Actinomycetes; order Pseudonocardiales; family Pseudonocardiaceae; genus Kutzneria; species Kutzneria sp. NPDC052558. Next base: position 88,606 of record NZ_JBIUAG010000015.1, on the reverse strand, counting down.
GCCTGGGGATCTACCGGGACCGGCCCAACGTGGTGGTGCTGCGCACCTTCTCCAAGGCCTACGGCCTGGCCGGGCTGCGGGTCGGCTACGCCGTCGCGCACGAGCCGGTGGCCACGGCGCTGCGCAAGGTGGCCGTGCCGTTCGGCGTCAGCCAGCTCGCGCAGGAGGCGGCGCTCGCCTCGCTGGCCGCCGAGGCCGAGCTGTTCGAACGGGTGGAGCACATCACCAAGGAGCGCGGGCGGGTGCTGGACGCGCTGCGCGACCAGGGCTGGCCGGTGCCGCCATCGGAGGGCAACTTCGTGTGGCTGCGGCTGGGCGAGCGGACCACCGAGTTCGCCGACCGGGCGCAGGCCGCGGGCGTGATGGTGCGGCCGTTCCCGGGCGAGGGCGTGCGGATCTCGGTCGGCGAGCCGGAGGGCAACGACCTGTTCCTCGGAGTCGCCGAAGCCTTCCGATCTTGATCTGTCACGCTGGTCCCCATGCTCGCTCGTCTCGGTGCGCTGATCGGCGCGTTCCTGCTGGCGCTGCCGGCCGCCGCCCAGGCGGCGCCGGTGGCTCCCGCCCCCGCCGTCAAGTGGATCACTGAGGCGTCCGCGACACTGGACCACTGGTACAACCCGGACGACGGCCGGTACAACACCACGAACTGGTGGAACTCGGCCAACGCGCTGCGGGCCCAGCTGGTGGCCTCGGCCTTGCTGGGCAACGACATCGGGCCCGAGCGCGCCGCCAACACCTACAACCAGAACATCGGCAGCTGGTTCCGCAACGACTACTACGACGACGAGGGCTGGTGGGGCCTGACCTGGGTGCAGGCCTACGACCAGACCGGCGAGCAGAAGTACCTGGTGCTGGCCGAGTCCCTGTTCACCGACATGGCGCACGGCTGGGACCTGCGCTGCGGCGGCGGCATCTGGTGGTCCAAGGACCGTAATTACAAGAATGCGATTCCCAACGAGCTGTTCCTGTCGCTGGCCGCCGCGCTGTCGCTGCGCACCACCGGGCCGGCCGCGGCCAACTACAAGCAGTGGGCGCTGCTGGAGTGGGACTGGTTCAGCCACACCGGGATGATCAACGCTCAGGGTCTGGTCAACGACGGGCTGACCGAGGACTGCGAGAACAACGGCCGCACCACGTGGACCTACAACCAGGGCGTGGTGCTGGGCGGGCTGGCCGACCTGTACCGGCTGACCGGGGACCGGAGTCTGCTGACCGCCGCCGGCTCGCTGGCCGACGCGGCGATGACCAAGCTTTCGGATGCGAACGGCGTGCTGCACGAGCCGTGCGAGGCGTTGCACTGCGACGTGGACCAGACCCAGTTCAAGGGCATCTTCGTGCGCAACCTGGTGGCGCTCAACGAAGTCGCGCCGTCGAGCAGCTACACCGCCTTCGCCGTGCGCAACGCGTTGGCCGTGTGGAAGTCACGCAGTCGCGGCAACCAGCTCGGCCTGTTCTGGAGTGGACCGTTCGACGCGGCCGACGCCAGCCGGCAGAGCTCGGCCCTGGACTGCCTCAACGCGGCCATGCAGTTGAGTTGATCCGCCAGTCAATTCTGGCTCTACTGAACTGATTTCCGCGTCAGTTCACGATGGGCTGGGTCAGCGTGTCGATGTGGTCGGGCGGCGGCAGCTCGGCGCTGCGCTGCGCCGGAACCGGTGTCGACTCGGCCCGGTTGATCACCACCACGTTGGCCATCGGGTCGGTCTCCTCGTTCAGCATCGGGGAGAGCGAGCGGGCCACCGCCTTGAGCCGGCGAAGCCGGCGCGCCACCAGGAAACCGATGAACCGAGGCGAGGTCAGCCACCAGCCCAGCAGGAGGCCGGCCGCGGCGATCACGGCCAGCACCACCAACTCGACCCGCACGGCGCACCCCCTTCCCCAGCGACGGACGACTCGGAGCGCTATCTGGTACGGCGTCCGGCGTCCGCGGGTTCACCGCCACCTCCCGGCGGCGGCGAACCCGCGTCGGCGTCTCCTGTCATTAAAGGACCTTCGGACCCGAAATGCCCGCGAAGTCACCGGTCTGGGGTCAAACGGCGCCGGTTATTCCTCCAACTGGCCTTCCAGTTCCAGATAGACCGTGCGCAGTTGGTCGAGAACGGTCTCGTCCGGCTGCGCCCACAGTCCCCGATCGGCTGCTTCCAACAGGCGCTCCGTCACGCCGCGCAGCGCCCACGGGTTCGACTTGCGCATGAAGTCCTGGACTTCCTTGTCAAAAACGTACGATTCTGCAAGTTGCGCGTACATCCAGTCGTCCACGACTCCGGCGGTCGCGTCGAATCCGAACAGGTAGTCCACAGTGGCCGCCAACTCGAAGGCGCCCTTGTAACCATGTCGACGCATGGCCGATATCCAACGGGGGTTGACAACGCGGGCTCGGAACACCCGCTTGGTCTCCTCGCCGAGCGTGCGGGTGCGCACCGCGTGCGGCACCGCCGAGTCGCCCACGTAGGCCGCCGGGTTGTCGCCGGTGAGCGAGCGCACCATCGCGACCATGCCGCCGTGGTACTGGAAATAGTCGTCCGAGTCGGCGATGTCGTGCTCGCGGGTGTCCACGTTCTTGGCCGCCACCTGGATCCGGCGGTAGGCCGTCTCCATGTCGTCGCGGGCCTGCGCGCCGTCCAGGCCGCGGCCGTAGGCGTAGCCGCCCCAGGTGGCGTAGACCTCGGCCAGGTCGGCGTCGTCGCGCCAGTTCCGGGAGTCGATCAGCGGCAGCAGGCCGGCGCCGTACGCGCCCGGCTTGGAGCCGAAGATCCGGGTGGTCGCCCGGCGCTGGTCGCCGTGTTCGGCCAGGTCCCGGCGGAAGTGGGCGGCCACGTAGTTGTCCTCGTCGGACTCGTCCAGCCGGGCCACCGCGGCGATCGCGTCGTCCAGCACCGCGACCACGTGCGGGAAGGCGTCCCGGAAGAAGCCGGAAATCCTGACCACCACGTCGATCCGGGGACGCCCCAGTTCCGGAACGGGAACGATCTCGAAGCCGGTGACCCGGCGGGACGCGTCGTCCCACACCGGCCGGGTTCCCAGCAGCCACAGCAGTTCCGCGATGTCGTCGCCCTGGGTCCGCATCGCCGAGGTGCCCCACACCGTCAGGCCCACGCTGCGCGGCCACTCGCCGGTGTCCTCGTGATGCCGGGCCAGCAGGGAGTCGGCCAGCGCCGAGCCCACGTCGAAGGCGTTGCGGGACGGAATCGCCTTGGGGTCCACGGAATAGAAGTTGCGGCCGGTGGGCAGCACCGACACCAGGCCCCGGGTCGGCGAACCGGACGGCCCCGGCTCGATGAACCGGCCGTCCAGCGCCCGCAGCACGTTGCGGATCTCGTCGGTGGTCCGGGCCAGCCGCGGCGCCACCTCGTCCCGGGCGAAGCCGAGCACCTGCTCCACGCTCTCGACCCGTTGCCCCAGCACGGTTTCCACGATCCCGTCGGTGGCCCAGCCGTTGTCGTGCACGCCCGTCACCAGCCGGCGGGCCAGCTCCTCCAGCAGGTCCACCACGTCCGCGCCGGTCTGGGCTGGACCCTCGACCAGTTCGGACAGTCGGCCGGCATCGACGCGGGCGCCGGGGTCGGCCAGCAGCGCCTCCTCGTCCAGTCCGAAGTGGACGGCCAGCGCCGCCCGCAGTCCGGTGATCGCGCCGACCTTGCCGCCGAACACCTGGCGGGCCCGCAGCACCGCCAGCACGTCGTTGACCAGCTCCTCGCCCTCCGGGGCGCGGCCGAGGACATGCAGGCCGTCCCGGATCTGCACGTCCTTGATCTCGCACAGGTAGCCGTCGATGTGCATGACGAAGTCGTCGAAGTCGTCCTCGCCGGGGACCTCGGCCTGGTGCAGGTCGTGGTGCAGCTTGGCGCTGGTGACCAGTTCCCAGATCTGGCCGCGCACGGTGGCGAGCTTGGACGGGTCCAGGGCCTGCACGGTGGCGTACTCGTCGAGCAGCTGCTCCAGCTTGGCCATGTCGCCGTAGGTGTCGGCGCGGGCCATCGGCGGGATCATGTGGTCGACCACCGTGGCGTGCGCGCGGCGCTTGGCCTGCGTGCCCTCGCCCGGATCGTTGACGATGAACGGGTAGATCATCGGCAGGCTACCGAGCACCGCGTCCGGCGCGCAGTCGTCGGCCAGGCCCAATCCCTTGCCCGGCAACCACTCCAGCGTGCCGTGCTTGCCAAGGTGCAGCACCGCGTGCGCGCCGAACTCGTGCTCCAGCCAGCGGTAGGCGGCCAGGTACTGGTGCGAGGGCGGCAGGTTCGGGTCGTGGTAGATGGCCACCGGGTTCTCGCCGAAGCCGCGCGGCGGCTGGATCATCAGCATCACGTTGCCGAAGCGCAGCGAGGCCACGTAGATCTCGTCGTCGGTCACGTAGAGCTGGCCGGGGGCCGCGCCCCAGTGCTCGGCGACACCGTCCTTGAAGGACTGTGGCAGCGCGTCGAACCAGGTCCGGTAGGTGGCGGCCGGGACCTTGATGGCCGCGCCGGACATCTGCTCCTCGGTCAGCCAGTCCACGTCGTGCCCGCCGGCGGCGATCAGCCGGTGGATCAGCGTGTCGCCGTCCAGTGTGGACACATCGAGGCCGCCGAGGTCGTAGCCCTGCTCGGCCATGCGCCGCAGCAGGATCACCGCCGAGGCCGGCGTGTCCAGGCCGACCGCGTTGCCGACCCGGGCGTGCTTCGTCGGGTACGACGACAGCACGATCGCGACCTTCTTGTCCTTGTTCTCCAGGTGCCGCAGCCGCGCCAGCCCCACCGCCGTGCCGGCCACGCGGGCGGCCCGCTCCGCGTCGGCCACGTACACCGGGATGCCGTCCGGGCCGTTCTCCTTGAAGGAGAAGGGAACCCCGATCAGCCGGCCGTCGAACTCCGGGATCGCAACCTGCATCGCCGCGTCCATCGGCGTCAGCGCCGCGTCCGAGTCCCGCCAGGTCGCCCGGGACGACGTGAGGCAGAGTCCTTGTAGGACCGGGATGTCCAGCTGCGCCAACGCCCCCGCGTCCCAGGCGTCTTCATCGCCGCCCGCGCTGGCGTCCGCCGCCACCGCCCCGCCGGCCGCCAGCACCGTCGCCACCACCGCGTCGCAGCGGCCCAACGTCTCCAGCAGGCCATCCGACTCGTCGCCGGCCAGGCCGCGCAGGGAGCCGCAGAACACCGGCAGCACGTTGGCCCCCGCCGCCTCCACCGCGTCGGCCAGTGTGTCCACGAACGCCGTGTTCCCGGCCAGCGCGTGCGCCCGGTAGAACACGATGCCCACCGTCGGCTTGCCCTCCTGGCGCCGCCGCTTCCCGTGCACGCCGAACACCGGGGTCCGCGCCGGCGGCTCGAAGCCCTCGCCGGTCAGCAACACCGTGTCCGACAGGAAGTTGGCCAGCTGGCCCAGGTTGGCCGGGCCGCCCTCCACCAGGTAGGCAAGCGCTTGCGTGGCCACCCCCGCCGGCACCGTCGAGGCCGCCATCAGCTCCGCGTCCGGCGTCGCCTCCCCGCCCAGGCACACCACCGGCTTGCCGCCGGCCAGGACCGCGTCCAGGCCCTCCTCCCAGGCCCGCTTGCCGCCCAGCAGCCGCACCACCACCAGGTCCGCCTCGGCAAGCAGCCCCGGCAGCTCCTCGACCTCCAGCCGGGCCGGGTTGCCGACCGTGTAGTCGGCCCCGCTGGCCCTCGCCGCCAACAGGTCCGTGTCTGCCGTCGAAAGCAGCAGGACGCGCGAAGTCATCAGCCGTACCCTCCTCGGGGTCCCGCGCCCCGGGTAGAGACATCACGGCCGGTGGTGGAGTGTCTGGCTTTCACAGTGGCGCGACCGCCCCGGACTCCCACCGGGTTCCTCGCTCCCACCGCCGTCTGGTCCGACCCAGCCTAGCCACCCCCCGCCCCCACCCAGCCCCAGCGAGAGCATCTTCGCGCTTGGAAGGGGGCTTTCCTTCACTCGGAGTGGAGGAAAGCCCCCTTCCAAGCGTCAGAGTCAGAGTCAGAGACAGGGCTTGTGGCCGACGCCGCCGTAGGAGAGGTGGACCTTGCCCTCGTTCTGCTCGCTCCACTCCGAGCGCCACTGCCGCACCGGCACCACGCCCGGCGGCACCAGGTCCAGGCCGGTGAAGAACTTGGCGACCTCGCCGTACGGCCGGGGGTGCAGCTGGGCGCTGATCTGCCGGTAGATGCCCTCGACCCGGCTCACCCCCGGGAGCTGGTCCTCGGGCACGAAATCGACGGTGGCGTGGGACAGGGCCAGGAAGCTGCCGGGGGCCAGCGCGGTGCGGTACGCCTCGACCAGACCCTGGGGATCGTCGTCGTCGGGCAGGTAGTGCAGCACGGCGATGGCGATCAGCCCCACCGGCCGGGAGAAGTCGATCATGTCGCGGACCGCGGGCAGGTTCAGCACCGAATCGGGGTGGCGCAGGTCGGCCCGCACCGAGGCGACCAGCGGGTTGGCGCCGAGAATGGTCCGACTGTGGGCCACCGCGATGGGCTCGTTGTCCACGTAGACCACCCGCGCGTCGGGGGCGAGGCGGTGGGCGATCTCGTGCACGTTGCCCACGGTCGGAATGCCGGAGCCGAGGTCGAGGAACTGGTCGACGCCGGCCTCGACCAGCGCGGTGACCGCCCGCCGCAGGAAGGACCGGCTGGCCCGCATGCCGTTGGCCACCTCGGGCATGGCCTGCACGGCCTGCTTGGCCGCCCGCCGGTCGACCGCGAAGTTGTGGGCCCCGCCCAGGAAGTAGTCGAGGATCCGGGCCGGGTTGGGGCGGTCCAGGTCGACGTCGGCCGGTATCCACCGAGGACGGTGCATCGGCGCGACCCCTTCCCCTAGATTCACCCGATCGTGTTAATGGTGGAGGTGGCCCCGGTCGGTGTCCACCGCGCACGGGTCACGAACACGCAGGCATTTTGTCGGATCACCGCGCGTTGCACCCGTTGGTCCAGTCCCGATGGGCGCGGTTGGCGGTCACGCAGCGTCACAAATGCTGATCGCCATCAGCGAACGCAACTTCGGGAACACATCCGAGCTCCAGTTGGTTGAGCCAGTACGACTCAACCTTGGAGGAAGACGTGAGCGAAACACTGGCACTCCCGGTGCTCCCGCTGGACGACGTGGTCGTGCTGCCCGGCATGGTGGTGCCGGTCAAGCTCGCCGACGCGGAGATCCGCGCCGCCGTCGAGGCCGCGCAGGCCGGCGACACCGGCTCGAAGGTGCTGCTGGTGCCCCGGTTGGAGGGCAAGTACGCGAAGGTGGGCACCCTGGCAGTGATCACCCAGATCGGCCGGCTGCCCGGCGGCGAGCGCGCCGCCGTGGTCCGCGGCACCGACCGCGTGCGGATCGGCACCGGCACGACCGGCCCCGGGGCGGCGCTGTGGGTGGAGGCCGAGATCCAGGACGAGCCTGCGGTCGACGACGCCACCCGTGAGCTGGCCAAGGAGTACCGCACCCTGGTCACCTCCATCCTCCAGCAGCGGGGCGCGTGGCAGGTGGTCGACTCGGTGCAGGGCGTCGACGACCCCTCGGCGCTGGCCGACCTGGCCGGCTACGCCTCCTACATCACCGACGAGCAGAAGATCTGGCTGCTGGAGACCGTCGACGTCCGCGAGCGGCTGGAGAAGCTGCTGGCCTGGGGCCGTGAGCACATGGCCGAGCTGGACGTGGCCGAGACGATCCGCAAGGACGTCAAGGAGGGCATGGAGAAGCAGCAGCGGGAGTTCCTGCTGCGCCAGCAGCTGGCGGCCATCCGCAAGGAACTGGCCGAGCTGGACGGCAAGCCGGCGTCCGAGGAGCAGGACTACCGGGCCCGGGTCGAGGCGGCCACGCTGCCGGAGAAGGTGCACGAGGCCGCGATGGCCGAGGTGGACAAGCTGGAGCGCACCTCCGAGCAGTCCCCCGAGGTCAGCTGGATCCGCACCTGGCTGGACACGGTCCTGGACATCCCGTGGAACACCCGCACCGAGGACGCGTACGACATCAAGGGCGCGCGGGCGGTGCTGGACGCCGACCACTCGGGCCTGGACGACGTGAAGGAACGGATCATCGAGCACCTCGCGGTGCGGCGGCGCCGGGAGGACAAGGGCCTCGGGGTCGTCGGCGGCCGGCGCAGCGGCGCCGTGCTCGCGCTCGTGGGCCCGCCCGGCGTCGGCAAGACCTCGCTGGGCGAGTCGGTGGCGCGGGCCATGGGCCGCAAGTTCGTCCGGGTCGCCCTGGGCGGCGTGCGGGACGAGGCCGAGATCCGCGGCCACCGGCGCACCTACGTGGGCGCGCTGCCCGGCCGCATCGTGCGGGCCATCAAGGAGGCCGGCTCGATGAACCCGGTCGTGCTGCTGGACGAGGTCGACAAGGTCGGCTCCGACTACCGCGGCGACCCGACGGCGGCCCTGCTTGAGGTGCTCGACCCGGCCCAGAACCACACCTTCCGGGACCACTACCTGGAGGTCGAGCTGGACCTGTCGGACGTGGTGTTCCTGGCCACGGCCAACGTGCTGGAGTCCATCCCCGGCCCGCTGCTGGACCGCATGGAGCTGGTCCGGCTGGACGGCTACACCGAGGACGAGAAGGTTGTCATCGCCCGTGACCACCTGCTGGCCCGCCAGCTGGAGCGCGCCGGTCTAACCACCGAGGACGTCACCGTCAAGGAGGACGCGCTGCGTCGGCTGGCCGCGGAGTACACCCGGGAGGCCGGGGTCCGCGACCTGGAGCGGTCGATCGCCCGTGTGCTGCGCAAGGCGGCCGTGGACGAGGAGAAGCTCCCGCTGACTGTGGGCGCGGACAACCTGCCGGACTTCCTCGGCCGGCCGCGGCACACCCCGGAGTCGGCCGAGCGCACCTCGGTGCCGGGTGTGGCCACCGGCCTGGCGGTCACCGGCGTCGGCGGCGACGTGCTGTTCGTCGAGGCCTCGCTGGCCGACCCGGAGACGGGCTCGACCGGGGTGTCGCTGACCGGGCAGCTGGGCGACGTGATGAAGGAGTCGGCGCACATCGCGCTGAGCTACCTCCGTTCGCACGGGGCCGAGCTGGAGCTGCCGGTCGGTGACCTGAAGGACCGCGGCGTGCACGTCCACGTGCCGGCCGGCGCGGTGCCGAAGGACGGCCCCAGCGCCGGTGTCACGATGACCACGGCCCTGGCGTCGCTGCTGTCCGGCCGTCCCGTCCGCTCGGACGTGGCCATGACCGGCGAGGTGTCGCTGACCGGACGGGTCCTGCCCATCGGCGGCGTCAAGCAGAAGCTGCTGGCGGCGCACCGGGCCGGCCTCACGACCGTGTTGCTGCCCAAGCGGAACGAGCCGGACCTGGACGACGTGCCGGCCGCGGTCCGGGAGCAGCTGGAGGTGCACCTGGTTGCCGATGTCCGCGAGGTGCTGGAGATCGCGCTCCAGCCGGTGAACGCGCCGGTGCTCAGCGCCTGAGCCGACCGAATAGCCGAGCGTGGCCCGCTTCTGTTCAGCGGGCCACGCTCTTTTCTATGCCCGCCAGCACACAGCGCAGCCCGAAGGCGAACTGGTCCTCGTAGCTGAGGTCGTCGGCCTCGATCATCCGGCGCAGCAGCGCGGGATAGGCGCCGCTGTCCACGACGACCTCTTTGACGTACGGGGAGACCGCCGCGCGGAACTCGTCCTTGCTCATTCCGCTGCGGCGCACGGCTTCCAGCTCCGAGAGCTCGGACAGCACGGCCCCGTGCACGTAGTTGGAGACGACGCCCAGCAGCGCCGCGGCCGTGGTGGTGTCCTCGGTCGCCCCGGCGGCGGCCAGCATCGCGAAGTTGGCTGTGCGCAAGGCATTCGGCCCCAGCGGGGCCCGGCCGCCCAGCTCGGTGGCCAGCCACGGGTGGCGCAGCATCGTGGCCCGCAGGCGCTCGGCGACCAGCGTCAGGTCGGCCCGCCAGTCGCCGGAAGGTTGCTCGGGCAGCTCGCGTTCGCCCTGTACGGCGTCGACCATCAGCTCCACCAGCTCGTCCTTGTTGGTGACGTAGCGGTAGAGCGAGGTGGTGCCGGTGCCGGCCTCGGTCGCCACCCGGCGCATGGTCAGCGCCGGCGTGCCCTCGGCGTCGGCGATCCGGACGGCGACGGCGACGATCTGCTCGACGCTCAGCGCCTGGCGGCGGCGCTGCTCGGCCACTCGCGTCCAGACCAGCGTGAAGTCCTGGGGCATGGCGTGCAGCCTACTAAGTGGGTACAGTGTTCCCAAGACGGGAACGTTGTTCCCACTTTGAAGGGGGAGAGCATGGACGTAGTGATCGTCGGCGGCGGCACGGTCGGCCTGTGCACCGCCGTGTTCCTGGCCCGGCAGGGCGTTTCGGCGCGGGTGCTGGAGCGCCGGCCGGCCGTGTCCGACCATCCGAGGGCGTTCGGGTTGAATCCACGGTCGGCCGAGATCGCCCGCTGGGCCGGCATCGAGTTCGAGACCGACCGCGGGCGGGCCAGCGTCGGCACCGGCCCCAGCCTGACCGAGCTGACCACGATGGCCGCGCCGATCGAACTGCCCGAGATCGGACCGGCCGCGTCGAAGGGCTGCCCGCAGCACCGCATCGACCGCGCGGCGCTGGAGTTGGGTCGGGAACTCGGCGTGCGCACCGACTTCGACGCCGAGGTGGTGGCGGTCGGCGACGGCTACGTGACCACGGCGTCCGGCATGACCGTCGAAGCCGACTACGTGATCGCCGCCGACGGGGCGCGCAGCCGGGTCCGGCAACTGCTCGGCATCGGGACGACCGGGCCCGGGGTGCTCGGCGACCACATGCTCAACGTGCTGTTCCGCGCCCCCGGCCTGCCGGCGCCCGACTACTCGATGACCGTGCTGCGCAACGAGGAGTCGACCGGGATCCTGATGAAGGTCGACGACGACGGCCGGTGGATCTTCCACGTGCCCGGCGGCGACCCCGCCATGCCGGTCTCGGAGTTCCGGCGGCGGATCCGGGCCGCCACCGGCGTGTCCGACGTCGAGGTGGACGTGATCAGCATGCTGCCGTGGGCCTCCACCGCCCGGGTGGCGGAGAAGTTCAGGCAGGGCAACGTCTTCCTCATCGGCGACGCCGCCCACGTGGTGCCGCCGACCGGCGGCTTCGGCCTCAACTCCGGCGTCGCCGACGGCCACAACCTGGCGTGGAAGCTGGCCGCCGGCGGCGACGCGCTGCTCGACACGTACGAGCTGGAACGCAAGCCGGTGGCGGAGTTCACCATGGCCCAGTCCCTGATCCGCGGCCAGCACCGGGAGCTGCACTGGGATCTGCGGCCCGAACGGGCGGCCGAACGGGCCGCCGTCGGCATGGCCAACGTGCTGGTGGTGATGGCCGGCTACCGGTACGACTCCCCGGCCGTCATCGGCGCGGAACCGTTGCCGTCACTGGAAGATCTGGTGTTGGACGGCGCCCCCGGCAGCCGCCTCCCCCACCTGTGGATCTCCCCCGGCAAGTCCACTTTGGACCTCATCGACGGCTTCACCCTGCTGACCGGTTCCAAGGCCGACGGCTGGCTCACCGCCGCGGCGTCACTGGGCATCCCCGCCCACGCCGTCGACGGCTGGGCCGACGCCGCCGGCATCGACGAGGACGGCGCCATCCTGGTCCGCCCGGACGGTTTTGTCGGTTGGCGCAAGACAAGTGCGGGCTCGGCGGCCGAACTCCGCCAAGCCCGCGACCGGATCCTCTGCCGCTAGACACCGGCCGGGGCTCCGCGGAGGGGACGCAGCCCCGGTCCGGTCAGCCCGCCTTGCCGGCCAGCTCCGGGTAGTCGACGTCGGTCAGCTTCACCGAGACGTCCCACAGCTTGCCGGCCAGGTCCTGGTCGTAGGCCGCCTTGATGTAGCGCTGCACCACCGGGAACCCGCGCGAGCCGCCGAGGCCGTGCGGGCCGTAGTACTGGCCGCCCTGCGCGCTCGGGTCCACCGCCGCGCGCAGGGCCGGCAGCGCGCCGCGGGCGGCTGGCTGGCCCAGGATCGGCGTGACGATGCGCATGAACACCGCGTAAAGGCCGCCGCCGCCCAGCTGTGGGCCGCTGTACTGGAGGTCCGTCGCCGCGTAGCCGGGGTGCGCGCCCAGGCTGCGCACGTCCGCGCCGGCCGCGCGCAGCCGCCGGTCCAGCTCGACCGTGAAGATCGCGTTGGCCAGCTTCGACTGGGAGTACGCGGTGTTCGCGCCGTAGCGCCGCTCGGACTGCAGATCGTCCAGGTTGATCCGGCCCATCCGGTGCATCGAGCTGCTCAGCGTCACGATCCGGCTGCCCGGCTTGGACAGCAGGCCCGGCAGCAGCAGGCCGGTCAGCGCGAAGTGGCCCAGGTGGTTGGTGCCGAACTGGAGCTCGAAGCCCTGCTTGGTGGTCTCGCGGCGGGGCACCGCCATCACGCCCGCGTTGTTCAGCAGCAGGTCCAGCGGCGGCAGCTCTGTCGCCAGCTTGCGCACCGAGTCCAGGTCGGCCAGGTCCAGCGAGACCAGCTCCAGGTTCTCGGCCGGGGCCAGCTGGCGCAGCTTGGCCATCGCCGCTTCGCCGCGCTGCGGGTTTCGGGCCGTGACGTAGACGTGCGCGCCGTGCTTGGCCAGCTGCAACGCCTCGTGGAAGCCGAGGCCCGCGTTGGCGCCGGTGACCAGCGCCGTCCGCCCGGTCTGGTCGGGGATGTCGGCTTCGGTCCAGTGCTGTGCCATGGCGTGTCTCCGGGTATCGGGGCCGTTTGAAGCCAGTATGGCACTGAGTGCCACCTGTGTCATCCGATGCCCTCGGTTACACTCAGAGGCATGACGAAGGGGTTGCGGGCGCGGGCCCGACTGGCCATGCGGACCGAGATCGCCGAGACCGCCTTCGCCCTGTTCATCGAGCGCGGCTTCGAGCAGACCACCGTCGACGAGATCGCCGAGGCCGCCGGCCTGTCCCGCCGCAGCTTCTTCCGCTACTTCCCGTCCAAGGAAGACACCGTCTTCGGCCTGCTCAACGACCTCGGCGAGGAACTCGCCGCCGCCGTCGCCGCCCGGCCGGCCGCCGAACCCCCGTGGACCGCCCTGCGCGCCGCCTGCTCCGTGCTGCTCACGCCCATGCTGCACCGCGCCGACGACGCCATGGCCCTCATGCGCCTCATCAACGGCACCCCCTCCCTGCGCGCCCGGCACCAGGACAAGCAGGACCGCTGGCGCGGCCTGCTCATCCACGCCCTCACCGCCCGCTCCGTCCCCCCGCTCCAGGCCGACGTCCTGGCCAGCTCCGCGCTCGCCATCTTCGACGTCGTCTGCCGCCAGTGGCTCGCCGTCGGCCCCTCCGTCGAACCCGCCCGCCTCATGGACGAGGCCTTCGGCGTGCTGACGCATTCCGATTCTGGGCGATAGTCGACCTTCGCTAACCTGTTCAGGCGTGGCGGAAATCGACGATGTGACGGCTTGGCTGCTGGGGCGCACCGACGAAGCGCTGGCCGCCCTCGTCGGTGAGTGGACCCCCTATGGCGCGCCGCCCAGGTCGATGCGGCAGTTCGCTCAGCAGTTGCTGAACGTGCACAGCGTCGGCGCGTCGATCAAGCTCCTCACCCAGCCCGAGCAGCAGCTGCTGGTGGCGGCGTGCGCGCTCGCCACGCCGGTGGAGCGGCCGAGGTCTGCCTACTACGGCCATCCGCCCCTGCTGACGGTGTCGCTTCCGGAGCTGCTGGCCCGAGTGGGAGCCGTCGGGCCGGGCGAGCGACGAGACGCGGCGCTGGCCATGCTGGACCGGCACCGGTCCAGGCTGTTTCTGCTGCCCGTCGGGGTCCCCGCCAAACCCGATCAGGTCAGGGTGCCTGAGCCGATCTACCGGGTGTTCCACCGGGTCCAGCATCATCCCAGGCCGCTGGACCAGGCCCTGAACTCCGCGTACACCATGGTGGAGATGCGGCGGATCGCCGACGCGCTGGGCATCAAGGCCGCCACCCGCACGGCCGCCCAACAGCAGATCGTCGCCCTGCTCAGTGATCCCGCCGCGGTGCGGGCGTTGCTGGCCGAGGCCCCCGAGCGCGCTCGGGAGATCATCGATCAGATGGTGCCCTCCCGCAAGGTGCTGGCCACGTACTGCTTCGAGGCCGACCGCGGCAAATACCGTTTCCGGGTCGGCGGATCAGGCGATGCGGGCACTGACTGGCTGGCCGAGCGGGCGCTGCTGGTGCCGTTGGCTCCGGAGCGCGCGGACGTGCCGCGGGAGGTGGTGGCGGCGATCGCCGGCGAGGACAGCCTGGCTGATCCGTTCGATCCGGAGCCGCCGGTCCCGACCTGCGCGCCGGTGCCGGTCGAGCGGGTCCACGGGCAGGCGCAGGCGGCCATGTCGACCGCGATCGGGCGAATCGAGAACCTGCTGGCGGCCCTGGCCGTCGCGCCGGCCGCGATCCGCAAGAGCGGTGGGCTGGCGGTGCGGGAGACCCGCAGGCTCGCCAAGGTCCTGAGCGCCTCCGAGGACGAGGCGCGGTTGTGGATCGAGCTCTGTGACGCCGCGGGGCTGGTGGGGGTCAAGGCCACCACACAGGCGGCACACCTGCTGCCGACGCCGGTCTACGACCGCTGGTTGACGTGGGCGCCCGCCGACCGGATGGCCCCGGTGGTCGCGGCGTGGACGAGGCTTGCCGACATCCCCACCTGGTGGCCGGACAACGGCGAGACCCCGGTGGCGCTGGCCGAGGTCAGAGACCGGGAGGCGGCGGGGCTGCGGTCAGCGGTGCTGCGGGTGCTCGAGGAACTGCCCAGGACCGATCGTGAGTGCTCCGGAGGCGTCCCGATCGAGGAGCTCCTGATGGCGGCGCGCTGGCGCCGGCCGCTGTGTGTCACCGAGGACGCGGTGGAACGCGTCACCGCGACCATGGCGGAGGCGCAGTTGCTCGGGCTGGTCGCCCACGACGCCCTGACTCCGATCGGATCCGCCGCGCTCCGCTATGCGGACGCGGGTCCGGGCAGCGACGCGGAGGAACTGGCGGTGCTCGGCCAGGTGCTGCGGGAGTCGCTGCCCGCACCGCAGGAAACGGCGCTTTTCCAGGCCGATCTGACCGTGGTGGTGACCGGCGCGCCCGCTCCGGCTCTGGCCGAGTTGCTCAACTCGACAGCCGAGCGCGAGTCGGACGGACATGCGGTGGTCTGGCGGATCGGCCCGGACTCGGTTCGCAGGGCGCTGGATGCGGGGACTGACGCGTCGCAGCTGCTGGAGCGGCTTGCGGCGGTCGCACACGGACCGCTGCCGCAGCCGCTGGAGTACCTGATCAAGGACACCGCCCGCAAGCACGGGACGATCAAGGTGGTCCGGTCGGCCTGCTGTGTCCGCTCCGACGACGAGGCGCTGATCATGGAGATCTCTCAGCATCGAAGCCTGCGCAAGCTGGGGCTTCGGCGTATCGCCCCGACCGTGGTGATCAGCGCCAAGCCGGTGGCCGCCACGCTGGAAGCGCTGCGCACGGCCGGCTACGCCCCGGCGCTGGAAGCCGAGACCGGTGACACCGTGGTCGAACGCGCCGTGCAGCACCGCGCCCCCGCACGGAAGGAAACCCTGCCCGGCAAGAAACCCGACGCCGCGCTGGCACTGGCCCGTCGGCTGCTGAAGGCCGGCTGAGGTTCAGGCCAGGAAATCCGGCAGGGGCACCGGGGTCAGGCCGTCCTGCTTGGCCCGCTTGATGAAGGCCGTGTAGTCCTCGACGAAGGTCTTGCGGAAGTGCATCAGCACGATGTCGCCGGCCTTGAGCTTGGCGCCGCCCTGGAACTGGACGACGCCGTCGTTGACGGCGGCGGTCCACAGGACGACGGCCTTGAGGCCGCAGTCGGCGGCGGCGCGCTGGGTGTCGGCGTTGTAGTTGCCGAAGGGCGGGCGGAACAGGGTGGGGCGGTGGCCGAAGGCCTTGACGAAGGCGTCGGAGTCGTCGCAGATCTCCTTCTTCTGCGCGGCGTATGACATCTTGGCCAGGTTGGGGTGGCTCACGGTGTGGTTGCCGATCACCAGGTTGTCCTGGTCCTGCAACTGCTTGAAGTACTCCTCGTGACCGCGCACGTACTGCTCGTTGAGGAATAGCGTGGGCCGCGCGCCGGAATCCTTGATGAGTTGCAGCGCATGCGGGTCCTGCACGGCGCCGTCGTCGATGGTGATGAACACGTAGGGCTTGCCGCCGGTGTCGATGTGCCGCACGACGGGCGCCTTGCCGTCGACGGTGGCGGGCGCGTGGGCCTGCACGGCGCCGAAGGGATAAGGCTGGGCGGCCGAAGGCGGCGGAGCAGTCGTCGTGGTGCTACTCGGTGGAGTCGGACTGCTACTGGTGGTGCCAGGGGTCATGCCCGCGACGGAACGCTCGGACCCGGCTTCACAGCCAGCAAGCAGGGAACCAGCGACAATGGCCGCGACAGCGACGATCCAGGCACGCATGTGAGAACCTTCCACCCCGTAATCGAGCATCACTCGATTTAGTGACGCCCAACCGGTGTGTGGGGTTGCACCCCGTACCCAACTATCTGGCCCGCGGGACTAGGGTCGAGTTCTCAACCGTGTGTTACGGAGGCCATCGCATGAGTCTCGACCGCCCCGTCAAGCCGGACCCCTACGAGCTGCTGCCGGCGGCCGGCTCGTTCGAGGTCACCTCCAAGGACGTCTCGGACGGCCAGCAGTTGCCCAACGCCCAGGTCTTCAACGGCTTCGGCGTCAGCGGCGACAACGTCTCGCCCCAGCTGAGCTGGGCGGGCTTCCCCGCGGAGACCAAGAGCTTCGTGGTGACCTGCTACGACCCGGACGCCCCGACCCCGTCGGGCTTCTGGCACTGGCTGGTGGTCAACATCCCGGCCACGGTCACCGAGCTGCCGTCCGGTGCGGGCGCCGGCGACGACACGCTGCCGGCCGGCGCGTTCCACACCCGCACCGACTTCGGCACCGCCAACTACGGCGGCGCGGCCCCGCCCCAGGGCGACCAGGTGCACCGCTACTACTTCGTGGTGCACGCGGTGGACGTGGAGCAGCTGGAGGTCACGCCGGACGCCTCGCCCGCGTTCGTCAGCTTCAACCTGGCCTTCCACACCCTGGCCCGCGCGATCATCACGCCGGTCTACTCGCACTGACGATTCCATTACACCGGGGTGGCCGTGGGAATCCCGCGGCCATCCTTCCTGTTTGATGGCTACGTGCGGCACTTCGACTTGGTGGTAATCGGCACCGGCTCCGGCAACTCGATCGTCGACGAGCGTTTCGCCGACTGGAACGTGGCGATCGTCGAGAAGGGCGTGTTCGGCGGCACGTGCCTCAACGTGGGGTGCATCCCCACGAAGATGTTCGTGCACACCGCGGACGTCGCGGCCACGCCGAAGGGCGCGGCCCGGCTGGGTGTGGACGAGCAGCTCCTGGGCGTGCGCTGGCCGGAGATCCGGGACCGCGTGTTCGGCCGGATCGACCCGATCGCGGCCGGCGGCCGGCGCTGGCGCAAGGAGGGCAACGCCAACGTCACCGTGTACGAGGGCGAGGCCCACTTCACCGGGCCGAAGACCCTCGACACGGGCACGGGCGAGACGATCACCGCCGACCGGTTCGTGATCGCCGCCGGCTCGCGGCCGATCGTGCCGGACGTGGCCGGCATCGAGGAGGTCGGCTTCCTCACCAACGAGGACGTGATGCGCCTGGACGAGCTGCCCCGCCGGATGATCGTGCTGGGCAGCGGTTTCGTGGCCACCGAGTTCGCGCACGTGTTCTCCTCCTTCGGCGTCGAGGTCACGGTCGTGGCCCGCTCCGGCGCGCTGCTGCGCGGCGAGGACGAGGACGTGTCGGCCCGGTTCACCGAGCTGGCGTCGAAGAAGTGGGACGTCCGCCTGAACGCCAAGGCGGTCCGGGTCGAACGCGTCGACGGCGTCGTCCGGCTGCACCTGGAGACCCCGCGCGGCGCGGAGGTCGTCGAGGGCGACGTGCTGCTGGCCGCGGTCGGCCGCATCCCCAACACCGACCTGCTCAACGTCGAGGCCACCGGCGTCACCACGCACGTCGACGGCCGGATCGTGGTCGACGAGAAGCAGCGGACCGCGGTCGAGGGCATCTGGGCCCTGGGCGATGTGAGCTCGGACTACCAGCTCAAGCACGTGGCCAACCACGAAGCCCGGATCGTGCAGCACAACCTGCTGCACCCCGACGAGCCCGTCGACGCGGACCACCGGTTCGTGCCGCACGGCGTGTTCTCCTCGCCGCAGATCGGCTCGGTCGGCCTCACCGAACAGCAGGCCCGCGCGCTCGGCCTGCGCTACGTGACCGCCAGCCAGGACTACGCCGACATCGCCTACGGCTGGGCCATGGAGGACACCTCCGGCTTCGCCAAGCTCATCGCCGACCCGGCCACCGGCAAGCTGCTGGGCGCGCACATCATCGGCCCGCAGGCGCCGACCCTGATCCAGCTGGTCATCCAGGCCATGAGCTTCGGCCTCACCGCCCGCGAGCTGGCCCGCGGCCAGTACTGGATCCACCCCGCCATGCCCGAACTCCTGGAAAACGCCCTCCTCAAACTCAACCTGGACTGACTTTTCACGCTTGGAAGGGGGCTTTCCTCCACTTGGAGTGTAGGAAAGCCCCCTTCCAAGCGCCGGGGCCGCGCCGGCGGGACCGGGGAGTCAGATGAGGTGGGGGCGGCCGATGATGGCGCCGAGGGTGGCCTGGGCGGCGAGGATGCCCAGCACGAGGATCAGCGGCACGGTCCACGAGCCGAGCCAGCCGTGGACCAGGCCGGCCAGGAACGGGCCCCAGCAGGCGATCAGGTAGCCGAAGCCCTGGGACATGCCGGACAGCTGGGTGGTCTCGGCCGAGGTCCGGGTGCGCAGGGCCATCATGGTCAGCACCACCGGGAAGATCGACATGCCGGCCCCGAGCAGCAGCGCCCACAGCACCGGCACGGCCTGGGGGGCCAGGATCACGCCGAGCACGCCCAGCACCGGCAGCACGGTCAGGCCGATCATCACCCACGACTGCGAGCGCAGCCGGGCCGCCAGCGTCGGCACGACCAGGTTCAGCGGCACGGAGACGACCATGGTGATGCCCAGCAGCACCCCGGCGGCGTCCCGGTCGACGCCGGCGTCGCGCAGGATCTCCGGCAGCCAGCCCATGATCACGTACGCGTAGGTCGACTGCACGGCGAACAGCAGGGTGAACACCCAGGCCATCGGCGCCCGCAGCAGGTTGCGCCGGGAGTGCTGAACCTGAGCCTGCGTGACAACCGAGGTGTCCTTGCGGGCCCCGAACAGCCACACCGCCAGGGCCAGCGCGGCCGGGATCGCCCACGCCGCCAGGGCCGGCCGCCAACTGCCGGCGGCGGTCTCCAGCGGCGGGGTGGCCGCGGCGGCGATGGCACTGCCGGCGGCCATGGACGAGCTGTAGATCCCGGTGATGAGCCCCAGTCGGTTGGGGAAGGATTCCTTCACCACCACGGGCACCAGCACGTTGCACACGGCGATGCCGGCGCAGGCGACGAAGGTGCCGATCAGCAGCAGTCCCGGGCCGGCCAGCACCCGAACGCCGAGACCGATCGTGAGCAGGCCCAGGGCGGCGCCGATGGCCGGGCCGCCGCCGAGCCGGCGGGCCAGCCAGGGGGACAGCAGGGCCGCTAAGCCGAAGCAGATGGACGGGGCGGCGGTCACCGCGCTCGCCCATGCGGAGGTGGCTGTGAGTCCTTGCTGGACGTCGCCGAGCACCGAGGACAGACTGGTCACGGAGATGCGCAGGTTGGCCGCCGCCAGCGTGACCGCAACCGCCAGCAGAGTGGTTCCCGCGAGCACGGCGTGTCGCGACCGCAGCTTGGTTGCCGACTCAAGCAGATGCGCTGTCCGCTTGCCTCGGATGGCACTCTGATCGGCTGACGGAGTTCGGTCCGGCGTGTGCTGCTGGGTCGTCACTGTCACACTATGACAAACGTAGGATGTCCGGACGAGAGGATGACCCCGTGCCGTTGGCCACTACTCGCCGAACTGGCCTTGTGGACCAGGTAATCGAGCAGATGCGAAAGGCGATCTCGTCCGGGGAGTGGCCCGTCGGCCAGCGCATACCCGCCGAGCCCGAACTGGTCAGTGCCCTGGGCGTCGGCCGCAACACGGTCCGTGAGGCGGTCCGCGCGCTGGCCCACGCCGGCCTGCTGGAGGTCCGCCAGGGTGACGGCACCTTTGTTCGGGCGACGAGCGAACTGTCCGGCGCGGTGCGCCGGCTGGTCGGCGACGAGCTGCGCGAGGTGCTGGAGGTGCGCCGCACCCTGGAGGTGGAGGGCGCGCGGCTGGCCGCCAAGCACCGGACGCCGGACGAGGTGATCGCGCTGGAGGCGCTGCTGGCCGAGCGCAACCGGGCCGCCGCCGAGGAGGCGTGGGAGGCGATGATCGAGAAGGACACCGCCTTCCACCTGCTGATCGTGCAGACCTCGCACAACGCGCTGCTCACCGAGCTGCACCGCGGCCTGACCGAGGTGGTGCGGGCCAGCGTGGCCGCGACGGTGAACATCTCGCCGCGGGAATCCGGGCAGATCTCGCACGACGGCATCCTGGACGCGGTGCGGGCCGGCGACCCCGAGCGGGCGGCCCGCGAGGCCGGCACGTTCCTCGACGAGCTGCTGGAGCGGCACACCGCCGAACGGGCCTGACGGGCGAGGTCCTACGATCGGGCTCGTTAGGGCAATGATCGTGCCGAAGACCTGCTTATGTGAGGTTCTCGATGGACGTCCGCAGTACCAGCCTGTCCCGCCGGGCCGCGCTGACCGGTCTGGGTGGGGTGGCCCTGCTTGCCGCGGCGGCCTGCTCCCCGAGCAAGGAAGCGACCTCGACGCTGCCGGCCAACCAGGTGCCTCCGGTGCCCACGGCCGACCCCAACGCGTCGATCGACGAGCAGCGCAAGATCATCGACGGCTTGGACAAGCAGATCATCGAGCTGCTCAAGCAGCGCGGTGAGGCGGCCGCGACCGTGCAGAAGATCCGCACCTCCGGCGGCGGCCAGCAGACCGACCCCGCCCGCGAGCAGGCGGTCATCGCCAGCTACACGGCCGGTCTCGGCGCGAACGGCGCCTCGGTGGCCAAGGCCATCATCGGCGCCGACGGTGGCACGGCGGCCACGCCGACCAGCACCACCGCCACGTCGACCTCCCACTGAGGCCACAGACCCACTGAGGCCTCAGTCGGGTCAGTCGAGCGCAGGCGCCCCCGGCGGCAGCACAGGCAGCCCGTCGGGGGCGCCGCGTTCGATCAGGGCCCACAGCGCGTCCGTGTCGAGATGCTGCTCGACCAGATCCCCCAGCAGGTCCAGCTGGGCCGTCCTGGCGGCCGCGAACGAGTAGTCCGGCGCGACCTCGAAGCCGTCGCGGCCGGCCGTGGCCGCCGCCCAGCGCAGGAACTCGCGGCGGAAGCCGTCGTTCTCCAGCAGGCCGTGCCAGTGGGTGCCGATCACCGGGCCGTCCACGACGCCTTCCACGTCCCCGTCGGACAGTTCGATCAGGCCGCCCAGCCGGGCCGCCCGCCGGGCCACCCGACCGTGGTGGATCTCATAACCGTCGACCGCGTGCCCGAACGCCTTGCCGGCCGGGCGGGTCAGCGTCTTGTCCGGGGCGAAGGCGATCTCGGTGTCCAGCAGGCCGAGCCCCGGCACCTCGCCCGCGCCGGACTCCACGTCGTCGGCGATGGTGCGGGCCAACATCTGGAAACCGCCGCAGATTCCCAACAACGGCCGCCCGGACTGGGAATGCAATCGAACAGCATCTGCCAGTCCGGTGCGTCGCAGCCAGTCCAAATCGGACACCGTGGCCTTGGATCCGGGCAGCACCACCAGATCCGCGTCAGCCAAGCGTGACGGCTCGGTCACGAAGCGCACCGAAACCCCGGGTTCTCCGGCCAGCGCCTCCATGTCGGTGGCATTGGAGATGCGAGGCAGCCGCACAACCGCCACCCGCAGCCACTGGCCGCCCGCCGGCGGGGCCGGACGGCCGATGACGCCATCGGCCACATAGGACAGCGAGTCCTCGGCGTCGAGCCAGAGATCCTCCCGCCACGGCAGCACGCCGTACACCGGACGGCCGGTCAGGCCCCGCAGTTGGCGCAGGCCCGGTTCCAGCAGGGCCGGATCGCCCCGGAACTTGTTCACGACAAATCCGGCAATCAGGACCTGGTCGGCCGGCTCCAACAGGGCCAGCGTGCCGAAGAGATGAGCGAAAACCCCACCCCGGTCGATGTCCCCGACCACCAGAACGGGCAGGTTCGCGGCCCGAGCGAGCCCCATGTTGGCGATGTCGGTGGCCCGTAGATTGATCTCAGTGGGTGAACCTGCGCCTTCACAGATAACCACGTCGAACTCCGATCGGAGCTCCGCAAGGGCCGATCGGGCGATCACGGACAGCTCACGCTTGCGGTCCCGATAGGACATCGCGCTGACCTCGCCGACCGCCTTGCCCAGCACCACAACCTGCGAACTGCGGTCGCCGCCGGGCTTGAGCAGCACCGGGTTGAAGCGCACGCTCGGCTCCAGTCCGCAGGCCGCCGCCTGCACCGCCTGGGCCCGGCCGATCTCCCCGCCCTCGACCGTCACGGCCGAGTTGTTGGACATGTTCTGCGCCTTGAACGGGGCCACCCGCACGCCCTGGCGGGCCAGCCAGCGGCAGATGCCGGCGGCCAGCACGCTCTTGCCGGCGTCGGATGTGGTGCCGGCGACAAGCAGTGCGCCCAAGATTGCCTCCCCGGTGCGGTTGACTGCCATCATCCACTCCATGCCCGCGGTGGATCTCTTGCCCATAGTTCTGATACACAGTCCCTATCTCGGTCCGGCGAGCCTGCGTCCGCTCGCCGATGTCCTGGCGGCGGGCGGCATCGAGTCGTGTCTGGTCGACCTGCGCGTCACGGTCAGCGCGGCGCCCGTGCACCAGCGCCTGATCGGCGCTTTTGCCGACGCCATGGACGAAGTGGGGCTGGCCGAGCCGGCCGTGCTGGTCGGGCACAGCGGGGCCGGGCCGCTGCTGCCGGCCTTCGCCGCCGAGCTGGACGAGATGGTGGCCGGCCTGGTGTACGTGGACGCCGAACTGCCCACTCCCGGCCGGAGTTTCCGGGAGCTGCACCCGAGCCGGTTCGCCACCCTGCGGGCCGCCGCCCGGGAGGGCCAACTGCCGCGCTGGTCGGACTGGTTCACGCCGAATCCGTTGGCGGAGCTGGTTTCCGACGAGGCGCTGCGGGCCGAGATGATCGACGAGGAGCCGGAGGTGGCCGTCGAGTTCCTCAAGGAGCAGCGGCCGTCGGCGGGGTGGGACGGGCCTAGCGGCTACCTGCTGCTGACCGAGGCGTACGCCGAACATGCCGCCGCCGCACGGGATCTGGGCTGGCCGGTGCGGGAGCTGGCGTCCAACCACCTGGCCCCGGCCACCGATCCGGGCCCCGTGGCCGCCGCTTTGACCGGCCTGCTCGGCGACCTAGAATAGGTGGCAGCCGTAATCTAAACGTTCGGAGGTGCGCCGTGGGGCGTGTGTCACAGGCGCAGGCGCAGGAGAACCGGGCCCGGGTGGTCGCCGCCGCCGCCCGGCTTTTCCGGGAGGCCGGCACCGACGTCAGCGTCGCCGACGTGATGAAGGCGGTCGGGCTGACCCATGGCGGCTTCTACAAGCAGTTCGCCTCCAAGGAGGCCCTCGTCACCGAGGCCGCCGCGCTGGCCTTCGAGGAGCAGCGTGAGCTCCGCGCCCGCCAGGACGAGGCCCACCCCGACGCCCGGGCCGCCCGCGAGGGCCTCATCGACTGGTACCTGTCCGCCGAGCACCGCGACTGCCCCGCCGACGGCTGCCCCTCGGCCGGCCTGTCGATGGACATGGCCCGCACCGCCGACCTCGAGACCCGTGCCGTCTACGCCGCCGGCGTCCGGGAGTTCGCCGACTGGCTTGCCACCGAAGGAGAAGACGACGGCGTGGCCCGCCTGTGCACCCTCGTCGGCGCCATCCTGCTGTCTCGCGCCACCGCCGGCACCCCGCTCTCGGACGAGCTGCTGGCCGCCGCCCGCAAGGCCCTCTGACCGCCCCCGGCAACCACTCCTTTGAGACGCCGCTCACACCCCCGACCTCCCTGTTGCCTCAATTAGATGTCAGTCATAATCTAATCACCAGACATGAGGAGGAGCCACCATGACCAGCTACTCGACCGCCGAGACCAAGTCCGTGACCGCCGACAACGGCGTGGACTACGCGTTCCGGAGCATCGGCGACGGCGCGCCTTTGGTTCTGCTGCAACACTTCCGCGGCAACCTGGACAACTGGGACCCGGCGCTGGCCGACGCGCTGGCCCAGGGCCGCCGGGTGATCACCTTCGACAACACCGGCGTGGGCGCCACCACCGGCCGCACGCCGAACACGGTGGCGGCGATGGCCGACGACGCGATCGAGTTCATCACCGCGCTGGGCCTGGAGCGGGTCGACCTGCTCGGCTTCTCCCTGGGCAGCTTCGTGGCCCAGGAGATCGCCCTGCACCGCCCCGGCCTGGTCAACCGCATCGTGCTCGCCTCCTCGGCCCCGCAGGGCGCGAGCGGCATGCACGGCTGGCACCCGGACGTCATCGGCGCGGTGGGCGGCCGCGAGACCTCGGCGGAGCAGTACCTGGGAGTGTTCTTCGCCCCCACGCCAACGAGTCTGGGCGCCGGCCAGCAGGCCGCGGGCCGGATTTTCGGCGCACGCACGGAGAACCGCGACACGGCCACGAGCTGGGAGACCCGCCAGGCCCAGTACGACGCCGTCACCCGGTGGGGCATTCCCGACCACGCCAAGCTCCAGCGCCTGTCGGCGATCACGCAGCCGGTGTTCGTGGCCAACGGCGACAGCGACCCGATGATCCTGCCGCGCTACTCCCACCTGCTGGCCGGCCTGCTGCCCGACGCCCGGATCAAGATCTACCCGGACTCCGCCCACGGCTTCCTCTTCCAGCACCACAAGGAGTTCGCCGACGACGTCGAGACCTTCCTCGCCGCCTGAGGCCAGTGCCCGCGCCGTTTCCCTTGCGGCGCGGGCACTTCCGTCAGCGGGCCAGCGCGGCCCGTTCGGCGCTCCTGGCGTAGTTGGGCGTCTCCAACGCGTTGTGCTTCACCACGGCCGCGTTCCGCTCGGCGGCGGCCTGTTCGAAGGTGACCCCGGCCCGCGCCAGGCCCGCCAGCAGCGAACGGGTCGGGCGCGCGGTCACCGTATTGGTGAACGTGGCCCGGTCCGCGCCGAGCGCCGTGACGCTGATGTCCCACACCACCTCCACGGTCTGCCACCCGCCGGGCGACTGGGTCTCCGAGATCGACACCAGCCGGGTGTGGTGCGGCTCGAGGATTTCCGCGACGTAGTGCTGAACGATCAGCGAGCCGCCGATCTCCTCGACGTTGACGCTCACCAGCTTGCCCTCGGCGTTGCGGCTCCAGCCGGCGGCCCGATGGTCGGGCGCCGCGCACTGCCGGTACTCCTCGTCGGTCAGCCCGGTCAGCCACGCGCCCAGGTCGATCCGGTCCAGCGGCGCGTCGATCACGGCCGTGGCCGTGGAATCGACCAGCACCAGGTCCTCGACAACCTCGTCCATGTGCCTTGTCCCCTCAGTTCTTCTGCCAGAACTCGGTGAGGAAGCGGGCGTAGTCCGCCGCCCCCTCCTCCCAGATGAAGTGGCCCTTGTCGACGATGTCCAGCCGGCTGCCGGGGATCCGCTCGTGCAGGTACTCGGCGTTGGCCAGCGGCACCACCGGGTCGAACCGGCCGTTGAGGATCTGCACCGGCGTGGTGATGCCGCCCAGCAGCTCCCCCAGCACCGGCAGCTCGGCCCGATACGCCTGCACGTAAGGGATCTGGTCGGCGAAGCGCTCGCCGACGTATGCGGCCAGGTAGTCCTCGCGGACCTCGTCGGGCAGCTCGTAGCCCTGGATGCTGTCCAGGGCGACGTTCACGACGTCCTTGGGGCCCAAGGCGCGGTACGGGGCCAGATCCTCGGCGTGCACCCAGGAGTGCAGCGGATCGCCGAGTCGCAGCGGCACCGCCGCGCCGCCGGTGCCGACGGTCGCGCTGCGGAACCGGCCCGGGTGGCCCGCGACGGCGAACAGCACCGCGCTGGTGCCGATGTCGGGACCGACGACGTGCGGCGCGGCCAGCCCGAACTCGTCGGCCACGCGCACGATGAACTCGCTCATCGCCTTGGGCGACAACAGATCCGGCCGCAGCTCGGAGTGCCCGAAGCCGGGCAGGTCGACCGCGGTCAGGTGGGCGTGCGCGGCCAGCTCCGACCAGGTGGCGTCGTAGGCGTACAGGCTCTCCGGCCATGGCGCGAACAGCAGCGCCTCGACCGCCCGCGGCTCGGCGCTCTGGGCGTACCGCACGGACAGCCCGTCGATGGTCCGGAACCGGGTGTTGATCTCGCTCATGTCCCTCGTCCCTCCGATGTAAATGACCGGTCGTCTTATAATGACCGTACGTCTTAGACGGCGTCAAGAAGGGTGCCCGGAGACACACGTGAGTGGCTCACTTGCCCTGGGGACGCACCTGAGTGGCTCAGGTGGCCCCAGAGGCGAAATGAGCCACTCACGTGGAACAAAGGGAGGAGGGGCGCCGGGTCAGGGCAGGGTGAGGATCTCCGCGCCGCTGTCGGTGACCACGATCGTGTGCTCGAACTGGGCCGTCCACTTGCGGTCCTTGGTGGTGACCGTCCAGTTGTCGGGCCAGATGTCGTAGTCGATGGTGCCGAGGTTGATCATCGGCTCGATGGTGAAGGTCATGCCCGGCTCCAGCTCGGTGGTGACGCTGGGCTCGTCGTAGTGCAGCACCACCAGGCCGCTGTGGAAGGCGCGGCCGATGCCGTGCCCGGTGAAGTCGCGCACCACGCCGTAGCCGAAGCGGTTGGCGTACGACTCGATCACCCGGCCGACCACGTTGAGCTGCCGCCCCGGCCGCACCGCCTTGATCGCCCGCATGGTCGCCTCGTGGGTGCGCTCGACCAGCAGCCGGGCCTCCTCGCTGACCTCGCCGGCCAGGAAGGTGGCGTTGGTGTCGCCGTGCACGCCGCCGATGAACGCGGTCACGTCGATGTTGACGATGTCGCCGTCCTCGATCACCGTCGAGTCCGGGATGCCGTGGCAGATCACCTCGTTCAGCGAGGTGCAGCACGACTTGGGGAAGTTGCGGTAGCCCAGCGTCGACGGGTACGCGTCGTGGTCGCACAGGAACTCGTGCACCACGGCGTCGATGTGGTCGGTGGTCACGCCCGGGGCGACCGCCTTGCCGCCCTCCTGTAGAGCCTGCGCGGCCAGCTTGCTGGCCACCCGCATCGCCTCGATGATCTCCGGCGGCTGCACCCACGGTTCGGTGCTGCGGGTCGGCGCCGGCTTGTCCACGTACTCCGGACGCGGAATGTGGCTGGGGACGGGTCGCCGGGGAGACAACTCGCCAGGCTTGAGAGCGGCACGCACGGGCATGCCCACCACCCTACGACCTCGCGCCGACCACCCTCGAAACCGGCGTCATGAAGGGCCCCATACTGACGTTGAACGTCAGTATGGGGCCCTTCATGACATCAGATCCGCCTCAGTGGACCGCGCGGAGGAAGGTGCCGGCGGCGACCACGGCCGGGGTGGAGCTGCCCGCCCCGACCAGCAGCACGGCGAAGGCCAGGTCGCCGCGGTAGCCGACGAACCAGCCGTGCGAGTTGGCGCCGTCGCCGAACTCGGCGGTGCCGGTCTTGCCGGCGACGTCGGGGATGTCCTTGATGGAGCGGGCGGTGCCGTCGGTCACCACGGCCCGCATCATCTGCCGGATCGAGTCCAGCACCGGCCCCGGCACCGGCTGCTGGGCCGGGGTGTTGACCTTGGTCTCGGAGCCGCGGATCAGCGTCGGCGTGGGGATCGAGCCCTTGACCACGGTGCCGGCGACCAGGGCCATGCCGAACGGGCTGACCACGTCCTTGCCCTGGCCGAAGCCGTCCGAGGCCCGCTCCAGGGTGGAGGCCGGCACCGGCACCGAGCCGGTCAGGGTGGTCACGCCGGGCACGGTGAAGTCGGCCCCGATGCCCATCTGCTTGGCCGTGTCGGCCAGCTGCTGGCTGGTCAGGTCGTTGGCCGCGATCTGGGAGAACGTGGTGTTGCAGGACTGGGCAAACGCGGTGCGCAGCGGCACCGTGCCCAGGTCGAACTCGTTCTCGTTGGGGATGGCCCGGCCGTCGATGGTGATCTTGCCGGGGCAGGGCTGCGGGGTGTCCACGGTGACCTTGCCGGCCTCCAGCGCCGACACGCCCGTGACGATCTTGAACGTGGAGCCGGGCGGGAACTGCCCGGTCAGCGCGATCAGCCCCTGGGCGTCGGCCGGCGCGTTCTGGGCAACGGCCAGGATCTCGCCGGTGGAGGGCTGCAACGCCACGATGGCCGCCGCCTGCGGGATGGCGCCCAGCGCGTTCTGGGCCGCCGACTGGTCGGCGGTGCTGATGGTGGTGGTCAGCGACTGCGCGGCCGTCGGGTCCTTGCCGGCCAGCTGCGTGACCTCGTTGCCGGCCCCGTCCACCGTCACGACCCGCCACCCGGCCGCGCCGGCGACCTGGGCGTTGACCGCCGCCTTGAGGCTGGACAGGAACTGCGGGCCCAGCGCCTTGTTCTGCGCCACCAACTGGTTGCTGGTGGGGAACGTCACGCCGGGCAGCTCGTGGATCTGCGCCTTGACCGTCTGGTAGTCGGCGTCACGCAGGTTGTAGACGTTGTACGCCTGGCCGTCGGGAGTCTTGGTCGCGCCGTCCACGATGGACTGCGCGGTGATCGTGTTGTCGAACTTGCTCAGCGCCGCCGCCAGCGCGGTGGCCACCGCGTTGAGGTCGCCGGCCTGCTTGCGGTCCAACGAGATGCTGATCACGGGGGTGGGCGCGAGCAGCGGCGCGCCGTCGCGGTCGAGCACGGGGGCCGGGTCCGGCAGCACCGTCTTCAGCACCAGCGACTGCTGGGCGGACAGCTTCGGATGCACGTCCTCGGGCTGCCAGTGCACCTTCCAGTCGCCGCTGGACTGGGTCATGGCCAGCGAGCCCTGATAGGTCCAGGTGCGGTCCTTGCCGAGGGTCCAGCTGGCGTTGAACGGCACGGTGGCGGTGTCGCCGTTGGGCGGCTGCGACGCGGTGGCGGCCAGCGACACGGCGGTCGGCTTGAGGGCCGTGCGCACCTTGTCCATCAGCGCCTTGGACGTGTTCGCGTCGTCGGTGAGCTGCGCCGCCGCGGCAGTGTCGCCCTTGGCGAAGTCGGCGAGGAAGTTCTTGGCGATGTCGTCCTGGCTCGGCTTCGATTCGAACAGTCCGCACGCCCCCAGCGGCAGGACCAGTGCGAACGCGATCGCCAGCGGCAGCTTTCTCGGCACGGCGGCAGTATGCCAACCGCCCCCGACAAATTCGCGTGATTTGGCCGTTCGGACTCTCAGAACAACACCGTGGCGTACCGGCCGACCTCCGAGAAGCCGATCCGCCGGTAGGCCGCCCGCGCGGGCGCGTTGAACCCGTTGACGTAGAGGCTGGCGGTGCGGCCCATGCCGCGGACCAGCCGGTCGGCCACCGCCGCCGTGCCGCTCGCGCCCAGGCCCTGGCCGCGCCGGTCCGGCCGCACCCACACGCCCTGGATCTGGCCCACCGAGGCCGACAGCGCCCCGATCTCGGCCTTGTAGACGACCTGGCCGGCCTCGAACCGGGCGAACGCCCGGCCGCCGGCGATCAGCTCCGCGACCCGGGCCCGGTAGCCCGCGCCGCCGTCGTCCAGCCGCGGGTCGACGCCCACCTCCTCGGTGAACATGGCCACCGCGGCCGGCAGGTAGATGTCCAGCTCGTCCGGCCGCACCGGGCGGACCAGCGGGTCGGGGTCGACGGTGGGCGCGCCGCGCATGGCCAGCAGCGGCTGGTGCGGCCGCACCTCGCGGGCCGGCCCCCACACCGGCTCCAGCTCCTGCCACAGCCCCATCACCAGGTCGGCCGGGCCGACCAGGGAGGAGCACATCCGGTGCCGCCGCAGCGCGCGGTCGGCGAAGTGCCGCAGCGCCGCGCGGTTGCCCGACAGCGGGATCAGGTTCGGGCCGGAGAAGCACAGGCCGGTGAGCTTGCCGTTGCGGGCCGGACGGCCCTCCATGCCCCACAGCTCGCCGCCCAGCCGCCACGGGTCCGCACCGGCCACTTCCACCCGTGCGGCGACCATGCAGGACGCGACCGCGTCCTCGGCGAGGACGGCGCGCACCGCCGACACGTCCCGGTCGTCGAGCACCCGTGCCCCGGCAAGCCTCAACACGCTTCCCAGCCTGCCAGATAACGCAGGCAACCTGCGCGCATGAGCACCCACTTAGCGGATCTTAGGCACCGAAGCAGACGAGACGGGCGGCGCCATGCGGCGCCGCCCGGGTGATCGTGGCGAATCAGGAAGCGGTGACCACCGGCGAGGCGCCGTCGACCGGCTCCATGTCTTCGGCGATGCGCAGCGCCTCCTCGATCAGGGTCTCGACGATCTGGTGCTCCGGCACCGTCTTGACGACCTGGCCCTTGACGAAGATCTGCCCCTTGCCGTTGCCCGAGGCCACGCCCAGGTCGGCCTCGCGGGCCTCCCCCGGACCGTTCACCACACAGCCCATCACCGCGACCCGCAGCGGCACCTCCATGCCCTCCAGGCCGGCGGTGACCTCCTCGGCCAGCTTGTAGACGTCCACCTGCGCGCGGCCGCAGGACGGGCAGGAGACGATCTCCAGCTTGCGCGGGCGCAGGTTGAGCGACTGGAGGATCTGCGTGCCGACCTTGATCTCCTCCACCGGCGGGGCCGACAGCGACACGCGGATCGTGTCGCCGATGCCCTGGCGCAGCAGCGCGCCGAAGGCCACGGCCGACTTGATGGTGCCCTGGAAGGCCGGGCCGGCCTCGGTCACGCCCAGGTGCAGGGGGTAGTCGCAGGACTCGGCCAGCAGCTCGTAGGCGCGGACCATGACCACCGGGTCGTTGTGCTTGACCGAGATCTTGACGTCGTAGAAGTCGTGCTCGGCGAACAGGCCCGCCTCCCACAGCGCCGACTCGACCAGCGCCTCCGGCGTGGCCTTGCCGTGCTTCTGTAGCAGGCGCGGGTCCAGCGAGCCGGCGTTGACGCCGATGCGGATCGGGGTGCCGTGGTCCTTGGCCGCCTGCGCGATCTCCTTGACCTTGTCGTCGAACTTCTTGATGTTGCCCGGGTTCACCCGCACCGCGGCGCAGCCGGCCTCGATGGCGGCGAACACGTACTTGGGCTGGAAGTGGATGTCCGCGATGACCGGGATCGAGGACTTCTTCGCGATCGCCGGCAGCGCGTCGGCGTCGTCCTGGGACGGGCAGGCGACGCGGACGATGTCGCAGCCGGCCGCGGTCAGCTCCGCGATCTGCTGCAGGGTCGAGTTGACGTCCGCGGTGAGCGTGGTGGTCATGGACTGGACCGAGACCGGGTAGTCACTGCCGACGCCGACCGAGCCGACGTGCAGCTGCCGGGTCCGCCGCCGCTCGCTCAGTACGGGAGGAGGCGTCGCAGGCATACCAAGGCTGACAACCATGCTGATCCATTCAGATCGACGGGGCCTTCTACGCCTACAACTTACCGTCTGAACGGTCCAGGACGCGCACCACGGCTACGTGACGCTACGAACGTTCACGTAGCGTCACCAGCCGTTCGACCCAGCGTTTACAGGTGAATCGGATTCACAATGTCCGCGGTGATGGCCAACAGGGTGTACGCGCCACCCACCAGGACGAGCAGATAGGTCAGCGGCAGCAACTTCATGTAGTCGACCGGGGCCCCGGCCGGCTTGCCCCGCCACTTGCGCACCGCGTCCCGCACCCGCTCGTACAGGTTGACCGCGATGTGCCCGCCGTCCAGCGGCAGCAGCGGCAGCAGGTTGAACACGCCGACGAAGAAGTTCAGGTTGGCCAACAGGATCACGAAGAACCACCACAGCCCCAGGTCGGCCGCCTGGCCGCCGATCAGGCTGGCCCCGACCACGCTGACCGGGGCGTTCGGGTCGCGCTGGCCGCCGCCGATGGCGTTGATCAGCGCCGGGATCTTCGTCGGCAGCGCCTTGAGGCCTTCCCACACGTTGCCGAACAGCTGCCCGGTGAACACGCCGGTCGCGCCGACGGCGGCGATCGGGCCGTAGGTGATGGTGCTGGACGGCGACATGCCGATGGCGCCCACCGGACCGGTGGGGTCGTTGGCGCCCAACGGCTTGGTCGGGTCCAGGATGCGCTGCACGGTGGCCACGTCCACGGTCAGCGTCAGCTGCTGGCCGCCCCGGTCGATCACGAAGGGCGTCGGCCCCTTGGCGACGCGGGTGACGTTCACCATGTCGTTGTAGGTGGGGGTGGCCTTGCCGGCGACCGACAGGATCTGGTCGCCCGGCTGGAGGCCGGCCGCCTTGGCCGGGGCCGGGTCGCTGGCCGTGCAGGGGCTGTAGGCGCCGGTGGCCGGGTCCTGGGTGGCCTGGGCGCACTGGCTGATCTGGCCGACGATGGGCAGGTTCTGGGTGTTGGGCAGGCCCAGCGTGACCGCCGCCACGTACAGCACGATCAGGCCGATCATGAAGTGCGTGATCGAGCCGGCGGCCAGCACGATGACCCGCTTCCAGGTCTTCTGCCGGTAGAAGGCGCGTGGCGCGTCCTCCGGCGCCACCTCGTCCAGCGCGGTCATGCCGACGATCTCGCAGAACCCGCCGGCCGGAATGATCTTGAACCCGTACTCGGTCTCGCCGCGGCGAAACGACCAGATCTTCGGGCCGAAGCCGATGAAGTAGCGGGTCACCTTCATGCCGAAGGCCTTGGCCGTCAGCAGGTGGCCGAACTCGTGCAGGGCGACGGAGATGCCGATGCCCAGCGCGAACAGCACCACACCCAGGACGTACAGCACCGTAGTTAGTCCCTTCCCGAACCGACCGGCCGCGCGACCAGCTCGCGCGCTCGCGCGCGGGCCCAGTCCTCGGCGGCCAGCACCTCGGCCACATCGGCGGGTTCCCCGCGCCACTGGTCGGCTTCGGTGAGCACCCGGTCAACAGTGTCCACGATGGAGGTGAAGGCAGCGTTGCCCGCCAGGAAGGCCGCGACCGACTCCTCGTTGGCCGCGTTGTAGACGGCCGGCAGGCAGCCGCCGGCCCGACCCGCCCGGCGGGCCAGCTCGACGGCCGGGAACGTCTCGTTGTCCAGCGGCTCGAAGGTCCAGCTGGTGGGGGTGGACCAGTCGCAGGCCAGGGCCGCGCCGGGGACCCGGGCCGGCCAGCCCAGGGCCAGCGAGATCGGCAGCCGCATGTCCGGCGGGGAGGCCTGGGCCAGCGTCGAGCCGTCCACGAAGGTGACCATGGAGTGGATCACCGACTGGGGGTGCACGACCACGTCGATGCGGTCGTAGGGCACGTCGAACAGCAGGTGGGCCTCGATCAGCTCCAGGCCCTTGTTGATCAGCGTGGCCGAGTTGGTGGTGATCAGCGGACCCATCGACCAGGTGGGGTGGGCCATCGCCTGCTCGACCGTCACCTCGGCCAGGTCCGCCCGCTTGCGGCCGCGGAACGGGCCGCCCGAGGCGGTCAGCACCAGGCGGGCCACCTCCTCCTCGGCGCCGCCGCGCAGGCACTGGGCCAGCGCCGAGTGCTCGGAGTCCACCGAGACCAGCTGGCCCGGCTTGGCCGCCTTGAGCACCAGCGGGCCGCCGGCGATCAGCGACTCCTTGTTGGCCAGGGCCAGCCGGGCGCCGGTGGCCAGGGCCTTGAGCGAGGGGTGCAGGCCCTGCGAGCCGGGCAGGCCGTTGAGCACCACGTCCACCGGGGTGGAGTCGATCAGCTCCTCGTTGGCGTGCGGGCCGGCCAGCAGGCGGGGCAGCCGGAACTCGCCCTTGTCGTAGCCGCGGCGCTGGGCCTCGGCGTACAGGGCGAGCTGGACGTCCTCCACCGCGGTGGCCCTGGTCACCGCGACCGCCTCGACGCCATGGTCGAGGGCCTGGCGGGCGAGCAGGGCGGGGTCGGAGCCGCCGGCCGAGACGCCGGCCAGGCGGAAGCGGTCTCGGTTGGCGGCGATGACGTCAAGGGCCTGGGTGCCGATCGAGCCGGTCGAGCCGAGCACGAGCACCCGCGGGGTCGCGGTGTCCATCACGCCCATTCTCGCCGATCCGCGGCGGTCGGGAACAGCACAGTCGGATGATAACGAGTTGGTAAAAGGTGCGTGATGATCGTCGGTCCGGGTACATCTGTGGGGCGTACGGACCGGACACGCCGGCCGTGAGTAAAGGAGCGTGACCCTGTGGGCATCATCGCGTGGATCGTGCTCGGCCTGATCGTCGGCATCATCGCCAAAGCGGTCATGCCGGGCCGTGACGGCGGCGGCATCATCCTGACCGCGGTGCTCGGCATCGTCGGTGGCTTCCTCGGCGGCATCATCGGCAAGGCGTTGTTCGGCGTCGACCTCGGCGGCTTCTTCGACCTGCGCACCTGGCTGCTGGCCATTCTCGGCGCGGTCATCGTGCTCGGGGTGTTCCGACTGCTCAAGGGCAACAGGTCCCGCGCCTAGCCCCTCGCCCGACGGCGCGCCCGGGTGGCCACCCGCCTGGGCGCGCCGTCACCTTCGTATGCGACCATGGACGGCGTTGGAACCCTCGTCAGACCAGGAGCGATCGTGGCGTCTTCGGAGTTGGAGAAGCGTCCGGGGAGCGTCGTCGACCCGCACGACGAGCCGTCGGTGGAGTGGGGCTGGCACGGCACCTTCCCCAAGGGCATCCGGATCGCCGGCTGGCTGACCGCCGTCGCCATGCTGCTGATGCTGATCGGCAACCACCGTGGGCGTATCGAGGACATCTACCTCATCGCCACCGCCGCCGTGATCGTCGGCGCCCTGCTGTGGGACCGCATCCGCAGCCGCACCGCCTGGCGACGCTGACCCACCTGCTGGGACATGCTTGCGCATGCGTTGATGGGTTCAGTTCACTGACGCCATGGGCGTGACGTCGCTGGAGGCCTTCTGGCCGACCCGGCGTGTCCGCCTGTTCGACACCGCCTGTCACTAGGCCGCGCCCCCTTCTCGCCGGGCGCGGCCTTCGTGTGTCTTTTCCCTTGTCTAGCGAAGGACCACAGGTATGTCCGTCACCGATGAACTGCTGTCCAACAACGCCGCCTACGCCGCCACCTTCACCGGCCCCCTGCCCCTGCCGCCGTCCAAGCACATCGCCGTCGTCGCCTGCATGGACGCCCGCCTCAACGTCTACGCCCTGCTCGGTCTGGGCGAGGGCGAGGCCCACGTCATCCGCAACGCCGGCGGTGTCATCACCGACGACGAGATCCGCTCCCTGGCCATCAGCCAGCGCCTGCTCGGCACCCGGGAGATCATCCTCATCCACCACACCGACTGCGGCATGCTCACCTTCACCGACGACCAGTTCAAGGCCGGCATCCAGGCCGAGACCGGCATCAAGCCCCCCTGGTCCGCCGAGGCCTTCCCCGACCTCGACACCGACGTCCGCCAGTCCATCGCCCGCATCAAGGCCAGCCCCTTCGTCCCCCACACCGACCAGCTCCGCGGCTTCGTCTTCGACGTCGCCACCGGCAAGCTCAACGAGGTCGTCTGACCGTCCACACCGGACATGAGCCGCACTCACCCACGGCTCATGTCCCGGATGACCGCGACCGATCAGGCCGATTCCCGGTACACGCGCCGAGCGATCTGCTCGACCTGCTCGACCTGCTCAGCAGTGAGCGCCGAGGCACCGGGGTGCAGCTCCATCGCCTCCGTCAGAAGCCGCCGCACCAGAGCTGACGTGGGAATGCGCTCGGCCTCGGCCCGCGCCTTGAGCTTGTTGACCAAGGATGTCGGCACCCGCAACGACAGCGCCGACTGCTGATTCTCGGCGATCTCCGCCTCAATCGCTTCGGCCTCGTCCTCCGCCACGTCTTCGCGGATCCGCGCGTGACGGAGGATTCGTTCCCGCTCAACGGGATCACGTTCGGACTCGGCAGCCGCCCGCTGTGTGGCGATCTCCTCGCGAATGGTCTCGAGAATCTGCTCCCGGGTCATACCCTCTGTCATCGCAGCCCATCCTCTCCATCCCGCTGCTGGCGGTACGCCCGCAGGTCGGCGCCCGTGGTCTTCCACGAAGTGACGCCGGAGTGGTCTGCAGGGTCGATGATCACTGTCACGACGAACCCGGCCAGCAGCGAGTACCCGATCACCCGGATATGCCCTCGCAAGCTCTTGGGATCGGGATCACGAGTGATCCGCCAGGGATCGACAGCCGCCTCGAACGTCCAGGCAGGCTCAATGCCCAGCGCGTCGGCATAGCGGTCCGATCGTCGGCGGATGTACTCGGCATCCTCCTCGCGCCACCACAGACCAATAGTCACACACACATTGTGACACGTCTACACACAGATGATGATCAACCCTCGGCGGCGAGTTGGCCGCAGGCGGCGGCGATCTCCTGGCCACGGGTGTCACGGACGGTGCACTCCACGCCCTGGTCCTTGACCCGGGCGACGAACTCGTCCTGCACGGGCTTCGGGGAGGCGTCCCACTTCGAGCCGGGCGTGGGGTTCAGCGGGATCAGGTTGACGTGGGCGTACTGGCCGAGGTGCTTGTGCAGCTTCTTGCCGAGCATGTCGGCCCGCCAGCCCTGGTCGTTGATGTCACGGATCAACGCGTACTCGATGGAGACCCGGCGGCCGGTCTTGTCGGCGTAGCCGCGGGCGGCCTGGAGGACCTCGGAGACCTTCCAGCGGGTGTTGACGGGGACGAGGGTGTCGCGGAGCTCGTCGTCGGGAGTGTGCAGCGACACGGCCAAGCGGACGTGCAGCCCCTCCTCGGTCAGCTTGCGAATCGCCGGCACGAGACCAACCGTCGACACGGTGACCGAACGCTGCGAGATGCCCAAACCGTCAGGAGCGGGGTCACAGATGCGATGCACGGCGTCGATCACCCGACGGTAGTTCGCGAGCGGTTCCCCCATGCCCATGAAGACGATGTTCGACAAGCGGCCGGGACCGCCGGGCAGCTCGCCGTCGCGCATGGCGGCAGCGCCGAGGCGGACCTGGTCGACGATCTCGGCGGTGGACAGGTTGCGGTTGAGCCCGCCCTGGCCGGTGGCGCAGAACGGGCAGGCCATGCCGCAGCCGGCCTGGCTGGAGATGCACAGGGTGGCCCGGTCGGGATAGCGCATGAGCACGCTCTCGACCAGCGTCCCGTCATGGGCCCGCAGCAGCGTCTTGCGGGTGGTGCCGTCGTCACAGCTGACCTTGCGCACCTCGGTGAACAGCGTCGGCATCAGGCCGCGGACCAACGCCTCACGGCTGGTCGCCGGGATGTCGGTCATCTCGGCCGGGTCGACGGTCAGCCGGGAGAAGTAGTGGTTGGACAGCTGCTTGGCCCGGAACGGCTTCTCCCCCAGGTCGGCGACGGCCTGGGCGCGTTCGGACGGGGAGAGGTCGACGAGGTGCTTCGGCGGCAGCCCGCGCTTGGGGGCGTCGAAGACGAGGGGGAGGGCAGTCATAGCCCATCCATTCTCCCATGCCGGCGAACGTGACACGGGTCACTCTATCGGACGTTGTATCGCGATATGTCAGCGATATATCGTTAGCGACGTCAGAACGACACACCACCCGAAGGGAGCGCATCATGCGCAGGCATCACACCCACTTCCAGCACGAACACGGCTTCGGCACGCTGCCGGGCTTCCCGCACCACACCCCGCCCAACCGCCCGGAACCGCCGATGGGCCCGATGCCCTTCGCCGCCGGCGGCCCGTGGCCGGGTGCGCTCGGCGCGATGGCCGGCTTCCGCGGCGGACGCCGGGGCGGCCGGCGACAACGCCGCGGCAACGTCCGCGCGGCGGTCCTGGCCCTGCTGGCCGAACGGCCGATGCACGGCTACGAGATGATCCAGGAACTCGGCGAGCGCACGAACGGCGTCTGGCGGCCCAGCCCCGGCTCGGTCTACCCGACCCTGCAGATGCTCGACGACGAGGGCCTGATCACCTCGGACGCGGCCAGCGGCAAGAAGCTGTTCACGCTCACCGAGTCCGGCCGGGCCGAGGTGGCCAGGCAGGGCGAGGCCAAGCCCTGGGCGGACGCGGTCGGCCAGGCCGACGACGTCCGGGAGCTGCACACGGCCCTGCACCAGCTGTTCATGGCCGTCAACCAGATCACCGAGGCCGGCACCGAGGACCAGAAGTCCCGCGCCGTCGACGCCATCAACGAGGCCAAGCGCCGCATCTACGGGCTGCTGGCCGAGGACGTCGACGACGATGACGCCGCCGAGTAGTCAAGCAAGGATGATCCCGGTCGGTTTCCGGCGCACATGCAGCCGGTAGCCGACCGGGATCTCCGTGCCCGGGGTCTCGGCGATGGCCCGCTCGGCCACCTTGGCCGCGAACTCGATGCGCAGCACGGCCTCCAGATCGGCCCGCCGCTCGAACCGCCACACCGTCGCGATCCGCACGGTGCTGAACTCCTGCTCGTCGAAGAACCGTTGCACCGCAACGGGATCGTAGCCACGGACGTCCTCGCACAGCCATCGTCCGTACGGCGGGGCGGCGCCGTCGAGGTCGACGATCGCCAGGGCGCCGCCGGGCCGTAGCACCCGATCGGCCTCCATCAGGCCGGGTTCGCAGCCGGGCCCGAAGAAGTACGCCGTCCGCGCGTGCACCAGATCCGCGCTGCCGTCCGGTAGCGGCAGCCGCTGCGCGCCGCCTTCCAGCACACGAACATTGGGCACGTCCTGCGTGCGCGCCTTGGCCCGCGCCACCAGCGGCGGATGCGGTTCAACGCCGGTGACGCTCGCGGCGTCCGTCGCGAACACCGGCAGGTGGAAGCCGTCGCCACAACCGATGTCGACGACGTCGAGCCCGCGCCAGTCGCAGTCGGCGCGCAGCGCCCGCCAGATCTCGCCGGTGCTGTCCTGGGCGCGGTTCTCCACCGCGTACAGCTCGGGCCACTGCCAGATGTTGGGGCTGGGAAGCACGTGCACAGCCGTCAGTCTGGCCCTCATCCGCGCCGCGAGTTGCGGCACCCACGCCATCCCCATGGCACAAGCCAATCATGTGGCGGCTTGCCATGGGGATGATGCTGTGTCAACTATTGACTACACGCCGTGCACACGCGAGGAGGTGCGCCATGCCGCCCACCAACGGCCTCCTCTCCGGAACCCCGTGCTGGGTCAACCTCGACAGCACGGATCCGCCCGCCAGCCGCGATTTCTACGCCGCGCTGCTCGGCTGGCGGTACACAGTGGACCGTAGCGGGGGCGCCCTCGCGCACGTCGGCCCGGACCAGGTGGCCGCAGGCATCGATCCCGGGCGGCGCCACGAATGGCGGCTGCACCTGGCGATCCGGAATCCCTGGATCGCCGCCGAACGGGTGCGCCAGCACGGCGGCCGGGTCGTGCGCGGTCCGCTGGAAGGTCGCACCGTGATCGCCGAGGATCCCAGCGGCGGCCTGATCGCGCTGAGCGCGCCGAGAGCGGATGTCACGCTGGCGTACGGGATTCCGGGCTGCTTCGAGTGGGCCGATCTGAACACGCGGGACGGCCAGCTGGCCGACAAGTTCTTCCGCGGCCTGTTCGGCTACAGCCAGGGCCAGGTCGGCGACGGCGCCGATCTGGACTACACCGTCTGGTGGCTCAACGGCCAGGCCGTGCTGGGCCGCTACCAGATGGGGCGGGAGTTCCCCGCGAACACACCGGCGCACTGGATGGTGTTCTTTCAGGTCACCGACACCGACGAGGCGGCGCGCTGCGCCCGACGGCAGGCGGGAACCGTTGTGCTGGAACCGTTCGACTCCGAGTACGGCCGCGTCGCCGTGCTGGCCGACCCCCAGGGCGCCACGTTCTCGGTGATCGAGCCGGCCGAGGAGGAAGAGGAGCCGGCCGACCCGTACGACGACTAGGCCAGCAACCGCTCGCGGCCGTGGTCGACGGCCCAGGCTACGGCACCCCATATCGGTGCGGCATCGCCGAACTCGCCGGCCGCCACTCGCATCGGGGCCGGTGTCGCGCCGTCCAGCGCGGCCCGGATGTGGGGCAGGATCTCGGGGTGGCCGCCCAACGGCCCGCCGAACAGCACCAGCTCGGGGTCGAACACCGTGCACGCCGCGGCGACCGCCCGGCCGATCGCGGCCCCGAACGCCGGCCGGTCGCCGGCCAGCACGGTCGGCACGTCGATCGCCGGCGGCGTGCCGAATCCCTGCCGCAGCAAGGCATCCGTCAGCGTGAGGCCGTTGTCGCCCTTGAGGTAGCCGATCTCGCCGGCCAGCCCGTGGGCGCCGCGGATGAGCTGATCGCCCAGGCACAGGCTCATCCCGATGCCCGCGCCGACGTGCACGTAGGCGAAGCTGGTGGCCTCGGTCGCCGCCCCGGCCCGACGTTCGGCCAGCGCCGCCCAGTTGACGTCGTTGTCCACCACCAGGGGCGCGTCCACGACGTCGTCGAGACGGACAAAGCCTTCGGGGAACGGGGATCCAGCCAGGGGGATGACCGCGCGGGTCGCCGGGTCGACCGGGTTGGCGACCGAC
The DNA here is from genome assembly GCF_044547355.1 of Kutzneria sp. NPDC052558. Taxonomy (NCBI): domain Bacteria; kingdom Bacillati; phylum Actinomycetota; class Actinomycetes; order Pseudonocardiales; family Pseudonocardiaceae; genus Kutzneria; species Kutzneria sp. NPDC052558. Next base: position 48,229 of record NZ_JBIUAG010000015.1, on the reverse strand, counting down.
ACCGCCACCGCCCGCAGCGGTCCGGGGGCCTCGATGCCGGCGATGGCTGCGCGGACCTTGTCGACCAGGTCGCCGCCCGGCTCGGCCCGGCGCTCGGCGATCACCGTCTGCCGCAGGTCGTAGGCCATGGCGTGCACGCCGAACTGGTTCAGCTCAAGGGCGATGACGTGCCCGGTGTCGGCGCCCAGCTCGTAGAAGGTGGCGATGCGCCCGCGCTGGCCCGTCTCCCGTGATCCGGTCGCGGTCAGCAGGCCGGCGGCCTCCAGCCGGCGGACCGATTCGGAGATCGTCGGCCGGGAGATGCCGGTGCGGTCGGCCAGGTCGACGCGGGTCACCCGGCCGTGCGTGAAGACCTCGGCCAGCACGGCCCGATCGGTCAGCTCCCGCAGCATCTTCAGGCGCGGCAACTGCCGGGGGGCGGCGTCTTGTGGCTGGCTGGCGATGGGGCTACCGTAGCAAAGCGTTCTAGTTAGGAGTCCTAATCAAAAGGAGTTGCCGTGGTCACCGCCCTCCCCGCCGACGTCCACGCCGCCATCCGGGACACCAAGGCCCGGCTCCGCCGGCAGATCGGCGACGTCGCCGGCCTGTTCGCCGAGGTCGAGAAGGACATGCTGGCGGAGGTGGAGGCGGTCCGGAGCGCCGACGACAACTTTCCCGTCGTCCGCTACGACGACGTCGCCGCCGGCACCGTGCCGCTCGCGGTCATGGACGCCATCCGCCGCCGCGGCTGCGCCGTCGTGCGCGGCACCTTTCCCCGTGCCCAGGCCGAATCCTGGGACGCCGAGCTCGCGGACTACCTGTCCCGCAACAACTTCGCCGACGCCTACGCCGGCCCCGCCGACGACGTGTTCGGCGGCCTGTCCTCCAGCAAACCCCAGATCTACCCGATCTACTGGTCCAAGCCGCAGCTGCGGGCCCGCCAGTCCGAGCGGATGACCGCCGTTCGGACGTTCCTGAACTCCTTCTGGCGCAACGAGTCCGAGGGTCGCGTCTGGTTCGATCCCACCCGGGACACCGGCTACCCCGACCGCATCCGCCGCCGGGAGCCCGGCTCCTCGTCCAAGGGCCTGTCCGCGCACACCGACTCCGGCTCCGTCGAACGGTGGCTACTTCCCGCCTACCAAAGGGTTTTCCGCCACGTCTTCGCCGGCCGCTGGGCCTCGTACGATCCGTGGGACGCCGCCTACCGCACCGAGGTCGACGAGTTCGAGTCCACCGTCATGTGCTCCGCTTTCCGGACCTTCCAGGGCTGGACCGCGCTGTCGGAGATGCGGCCCACCGACGGCGTGCTGCACGTCGTGCCCATTCCGTCCGCCATGGCCTATCTCCTGCTCCGGGCCCTACAGGACGATGTGCCCTCCGACGACCTCTGCGGCGCCGTCAACGGCCGCGTCCTCGCCGTCACCGAGCAGTGGCACTCCCCGCTCCTGCCCGCCCTCACGCCCATCCCCGCCGTCGAGCCCGGCGACACCGTCTGGTGGCACTGCGACCTCATCCACTCCGTGGCCGACGTCAGCGACCAACTGCGCTGGGGCAACGTCATGTACATCCCCGCCGCCCCGCTGTGCGAGAAGAACGCCCGCTACGCCGCCGACTGCGGCCGCCGCTTCCTGACCGGCGCCAGCCCCGCCGACTTCGCCCCCGAGGACTACGAGCTCGCCTGGCCCGACCGCGCCACCCTCGCCGACCTCACCCCGACCGGCCGCGCGCAACTGGGCCTGTAATCAGCCATCCCCCGCCACTCCCGGGGTGGCCGCCCCGATGCCATTCTACCCGCGGCAGCAGACTTCGATCTTGAAACAGGGGCTCCTGTGGACAACTCAGCCCCTGTGCACAACTGCTAGGCCGGGACGAACATCCGCAGCAGGAGCCAGGCCACCACCGCGGAGGGCAGCAGCGAATCCATGCGGTCCATCAGGCCGCCATGGCCGGGCAGCAGGTTGCCCATGTCCTTGATGCCGAGGTCGCGCTTGATCAGCGACTCGACCAGGTCCCCGACGGTGGAGGTGATGACCAGGGCCACGCCGAGCAGCACGCCCTGCCACCACTGGCCGTGCAGCAGCAGGGTGACCGACAGGGCGGAGCCGACGGCGCCGGTGAGGACCGAGCCGGCGAAGCCCTCCCAGGACTTCTTCGGGCTGATCAGCGGGGCCATCGGGTGCTTGCCGAACAGCACACCGGCCGCGTAGCCGCCGGTGTCCGAGCACACCACGCCGATCAGGAAGCACAGCACGCGGTAGACGCCGTCGTCGGGCACGACCAGCATGGCCGCGAACGACGCGAACAGCGGCACGTAGGAGGCGACGAAGATCGACGCGGTGACGTCGCGGACGTAGCCGGACACGCCCTCGCGGAACCGCCAGACCAGGCAGGCCAGGATGGTGACCACAAACGCCGCCAGCAGGCCGACCCGCTCGAAGGGCCACGACAGCCACACCATGGCCTGCCCGCCGACGAGCACCGGCACCAGCGCGACATTGATGCCGCCGGCCCGGCGCAGCGCGCCCGCCAGCTCGACCGTGGAGATCGCGACCGCGATGGCCACGATCCCCACGAAGAGCTTGGGCAGCGTGAACAGGCACGTCAGGATGACCGCGCCCAGGCCGACGCCGACCCCGATCGCGGCCCACAGGTTGCGGCCCGCCCGGGAGGTCTTCGCCGGCGGCTGGTCGTCGGGGTCGCCCGCGGACGCGTCCTGGTCGTCCCGCCGCCCACGTGTGGTCGTCACGTCCGTGAACTCTCCCCTGCCGGCCGGTCCTCAGACCTCCAGCAGCTCGGCTTCCTTGTGCTTGACGAGCTGGTCGACCTGGCCGACGTACTTGTCGGTGAGGCTCTGGAGCTCCTTCTCGGCCCGCGCCACCTCGTCCTCGCCGGCCTCGCCGTCCTTGGCGATCCGGTCCAGCTCCTCCTTGGCCTTGCGGCGGATGTTGCGCACCGCGACCTTGGAGTCCTCGCCCTTGCTCTTGGCCACCTTGACCATCTCGCGGCGGCGTTCCTCGGTCAGCGCCGGGATCAGCACGCGGATGATCGAGCCGTCGTTGCTCGGGTTCACGCCCAGGTCGGAGTCGCGGATCGCCTTCTCGATCTCCTTGAGCTGGCTGACGTCGTACGGCTTGACGACCGCCATCCGCGCCTCGGGGATCGTGATGCCGGCGAGCTGGTTGAGCGGTGTGAGTGAGCCGTAGTAGTCGACGTGGATGCCCTGGAACATGGCGGCGTTGGCACGCCCGGTGCGGACCGAGGCGAGATGGTCCTTGGCCACGGACACCGCGGTTTCCATCTTCTCCTCGGCGTCGAGAAGGGTCTCGTCGATCACGGCTGCTCCTTAACGATGCTGCTGGCCGGTTGTGACTTTGCCGGTGCCCACCATCCCAGCGTCAGGCCGAGGGCCTGTCGTCAGGGGTGCTCACCACGGTGCCGATCCTCTCACCGCGCACCGCGCGGGCGATGTTGCCCTCGGTGAGCAGGTTGAACACGATGATCGGCATGTTGTTGTCCTTGCACAGCGCGAACGCCGTCGCGTCGGCGACCTCGAGGCCGCGCTCGAGCACCTCCTGGTGGGAGATGGTCTCGAACTTGCTCGCGTCCGGGTTGCGCCGGGGGTCGGAGTCGTAGACGCCGTCGACGGCCTTGGCCATCAGCACCACGTCGCAGCCGATCTCCAGGGCGCGCTGGGCGGCCGCGGTGTCGGTGGAGAAGTACGGCATGCCGACGCCGGCGGCGAAGATCACCACGCGGCCCTTCTCCAGGTGCCGCTCGGCCCGCCGCGGGATGTAGGGCTCGGCGACCTGCCCCATGGTGATGGCGGTCTGGACCCGGGTGTCGATGCCCTGCTTCTCCAGGAAGTCCTGCAACGCCAGGCAGTTCATGACGGTGCCGAGCATCGCCATGTAGTCGGCGCGGTCCCGGTCCATGCCGCGCTGGCTCAGCTCGGCGCCGCGGAAGAAGTTGCCGCCACCGATGACCACGGCCACCTGGGCGCCACTGCGGACCACGTCCGCGATCTGCGTGGCCACGGTGTGCACCACGTCGGGATCGACGCCGACGGCGCCGCCGCCGAACATCTCCCCGCCCAGCTTCAGCAGCACCCGGCGGTAGCCGGCGCCGTCGCCGGACGCGGCGTCCTTGGTCGATCGGTCCTGGGTCAACGACATCGAAGCTCGGTTTCCTCTCGTCGTCCGCGGTGGTGGTCCTGGCGTGCGAAAGCGGGGCCGCCACGTACTGTGGCAGACCCCGCCTGCGCCGGGCCTCAGCCCTGGCCCACCTCGAAGCGAGCGAAGCGAGTCACGGTGACACCGGCCTCGTCCAGCAGGGCCTTCACGGTCTTCTTGGACTCCTGCACCGACGGCTGCTCCAGCAGGACGACGTCCTTGTAGAAGCCGTTGACGCGGCCCTCGACGATCTTGGGCAGCGCCGCCTCCGGCTTGCCCTCCTCGCGGGCGGTGGCCTCGGCGATGCCGCGCTCGTGCTCGACGATGTCGGCCGGCACCTCGTCGCGGGTGACGTACTTGGCCTTCATCGCGGCGACCTGCATGCCGACGCCCTTGACCGCGTCACCGTCCGGGCCGGTGAACTCGATCAGCACGCCGACGGCCGGCGGCAGGTCGGCCGAGCGGCGGTGCAGGTAGATGCTGGTCTGGCCGTCGAAGACGACGACCTTGGCCAGCTCCAGCTTCTCGCCGATCTTGGCCGACAGCGCCTGCACGGCGTCCGCGACGGTGCCATCGCCCAGCTTGGCGACGGTCAGCGCGGCCACGTCGGAGGCGCCGGAGTCCTTGGCGGCGGCCACGATCTTGGCCGCCAGCTCCTGGAACTCCTCGTTCTTGGCGACGAAGTCGGTCTCGCACTGGAGCTCGATCATCACGCCGGCGTCGGCGGCGACCAGGCCGTTGGCGGTGGCCCGACCGGCCCGCTTGCCGACGTCCTTGGCGCCCTTGATACGCAGGATCTCGACGGCCTTGTCGAAGTCGCCGTCGGACTCCTCGAGGGCCCTCTTGCAATCCATCATGCCGGAGCCGGTGAGCTCGCGGAGTCGCTTCACGTCGGCCGCGGTGTAGTTCGCCATCGTGCGGTGTCCGTTTCCTTCTGCGGGTGCGCGCGGGTAGTGCGGTGGGCACACGCCCGCCCGCGCGGGATTGGCGCGGGCGGGCGTATCGCCGGTCAGGACTGGGCGGTGACCTCGGTCGCGGCGGCCGGGGCGTCGGCGGCCGGGGCGGCCGCTGCGGTCTCGGCGTTCGCGCCGACCAGGAGCTCCTGCTCCCACTCGGCCAGCGGCTCCTCGACCGAACCCGGCTTGTCGGCGGCCTGGGTGCGGGCGCCCGAGCGGGCGATCAGGCCGGCGGCGGCGGCCTCGGCGACCACCTTGGTGAGCAGCGTCGCGGAGCGGATCGCGTCGTCGTTGCCCGGGATCGGGTAGTCGACCTCGTCCGGGTCGCAGTTGGTGTCCAGGATGGCCACGACCGGGATGTTCAGCTTGCGCGCCTCGCCGACGGCGATGTGCTCCTTCTTGGTGTCCACGATCCACACGGCGCTGGGCACCTTGGACATGTCGCGGATACCGCCGAGGGTCTTCTCCAGCTTGTCCTTCTCACGGGTGAGCATCAGGATCTCCTTCTTGGTGAGACCCTGGAAGCCGCCCGTCTGCTCCATCGACTCCAGCTCCTTGAGCCGCTGGAGGCGCTTGTGCACGGTGGTGAAGTTGGTGAGCATGCCGCCCAGCCAGCGCTGGTTCACGTAGGGCATGCCGACGCGCAGCGCTTCCTGCGCGATGGCCTCCTGCGCCTGCTTCTTCGTGCCGACGAACAGGATGGAGCCGCCGTGCGCGACGGTCTCCCGCACGAACTCGTAGGCGCGGTCGATGTACGACAGCGTCTGCTGGAGGTCGATGATGTAGATGCCGTTGCGCTCGGTGAAGATGAAGCGCTTCATCTTCGGGTTCCAGCGACGGGTCTGGTGCCCGAAGTGGACGCCGCTGTCGAGCAGCTGCCTCATGGTGACGACGGCCATGGCCGGTTGCACCTCTTGGTGTCGAGCGCGCCGGGGTGGCGCGCGGTTCGGTTGACGCAACGGGTCGGGTGACCCAGTGCCCTGGTGCCTGGCCACCGCCCGAACCCGCCGGCCGCGCCACCCGCGAGGGGGCACTGCCTTCGGGACCGCCGGACGGCGTCACCCCGTTGATCAGGGGCACAGCGCAGGCACGCGAAGTCGACCCGCGATACACAGGTCGCGGGGGAAGTGTACGCCCGAACCCCCCGAACGCCCGAATCGGCCTCCCCGGTTGTCCACAGCCCCGCCGCCCGGTCCGGAGTTGTCCACAAGTCGATCATCGCCGGTGGCCGGCCCGACCCCACCCGGTCGACGCTGTCCTCATGCCCACCGCACTCGCCCTCACGACGCTCCTGCTGGCCACGGTCGTCTCGGCCCGGCCGTCGCCGGCCGGCCAGCACACCCGGCCGCCGTCCCTTCTCATCGCGGCCGCCTTGCCCGGGACGCCGGCTCCAGCTCGCGTCTGGCCACCGTCCGCTCGGGCCCAGCCGCCGCCTCGTGCCGTCCGCTACGGCTGGCCGCTGGCCCCGCCGCACCCGGTGCTGCGTCCGTTCCAGCGGCCGAGCAGCCCGTACGGCCCCGGCCATCGCGGTGTCGACCTCGGCGCGAACACCGGCGAACCGGTGCTGGCGGCGGCGGACGGGGTGGTTTCCTTCGCCGGCTGGCTGGCAACCCGGGGCGTGGTGGCGGTGGCGCACATGGGTGGCATCCGCACCACTTACGAGCCGGTCCAGCCGTCCGTGACGGTCGGCCAGCGGGTCCGGCGGGGCGAGGAGGTGGGGCGGCTGACGCCCGGCCACGAGGGCTGCGAGGCGGCTTGCCTGCACTGGGGCGCCCGGCGGGGCACTGAATACCTGGATCCGTTAGGACTGTTGTCGACGCAGCGCGTTCGACTGTTTCCGTGGCGTGAACCACCACCTGAGTAACTCACGTGAATGCACTGTCGAATTCCTGTCGACCGTCGCCCAATTACCCCAAATCGGTCGCGCACAGCAGGTTCTTAAGTTGCTCATATGCCACTCACATCGATCAAGTCAAGAATCGATCTGGTCATCCCACATCGTGAGGAGGCCGCATGGCAGTGGTGTCCCGCCTACTGGCCGCCCGGGCGCTGAAACGGCCCGCGTCGGCCGCGTTCATCGTCGGCGCGGACGGTAGGTCGATCACCTGGTCGGAACTGGCGTCCCAGGCCGAGAACTGGCGTGTCGCCAGTCATGGGCTGCCGCAACGGGCCCGGGTCGGGCTCGTCGCGACCGACCCGCTCGCGTTCACCGCCGCCTATCTCGGCGTGCTCGCGGCCGGACTCACGGCCGTGCCGCTCGACCCCCGGCTCACCGCCTCGGAACTGTCCAATTCGGTCGCGCGGCTTCGTGTCGACGTCCTGGCCACCGACACTCCCGACCTATTCGACGCCGACGCGGAAATATGGTCGATCACCGATTCCGGCCCGATTCCGGTCCGACCGGCGGCGTTGTCCGTCCGGCCCAGCGCCGACGCGGCGTCGCGACCGGCGGTATTGCTGGCCAGTTCCGGCACGACCGGCGCGCCCAAGGGCATTCCGCTGTCCGAATGGCAGCTGATGCACGCGGCGCGACGGGTCGCCCGGCACCACGGCTTCGGTCCCGACCAGCGCGGCTACACGCCGCTGCCGCTGTTCCACGTGAACGCGCAGGTGATGGGGCTGCTGGCGAACCTGGTCAGCGGGGCGTCGCTGGTGGTCGACCGCCGGTTCGACGTCAACGCCTATTGGGAACGCGTCGAGCGGTGGCGTCCGACCTGGCTGAACGCCGTGCCGGCGATCCTGACCTCGCTGGCGTCGGCGCCCGCGCCGGCCGAGGACCTCGTGCGCGGCATCAGGTTCGCGCGCTCCGCCTCCGCACCGCTGCCCGAGCACACGCTTCGTGCGTTCACCGAGCACACCGGCGTCGGCGTGCTGGAGACCTACGGCATGACCGAGGCCGCCGGACAGATCACCGCCAACCCGGTCGAGCCGGCCGCCCGCCGCATCGGCTCGGTCGGCCTGCCGGTCGGCATCGGGCTCTCGGTGCTCGACCAGGACGGCCGCCCGGCCGCCCCGGGGCAGGAGGGCATGGTCGCGCTGCGCGGCCGTCAGGTGGTCAGCCATTACCTCGACCTGTCGGCCGATGTCGCGGAGCGGTCCCGGCCGGCCCGGGACTCCGGCGGCTGGCTGCTCACCGGCGATCTCGGTGTCCGTGACGAGGCCGGCTTCGTGCGGCTGGCCGGCCGCGCGGACGACGTGATCAACCGGGGTGGCGAGAAGATCCACCCGCTGGAGATCGAGAACGTGCTGCTCGGGCATCCGGCGGTGCGGTCGGCCGCGGTTGTCGGCGCCCCGCACGACCGGCTCGGCCAGGTGGCCGTCGCCTTCGTCACCGCCCATCCCCGGGCGCGAGCCGACGACCTCGCCCGCGACCTGCGGGAACTGTGCGAGCGAGAACTGACCAGATACAAGCGGCCGGCCACCATCGAAGTGACCGGGCAGCTGCCCACCGGGCCCACCGGCAAGGTGCTGCGCCGCGCGCTGCGGGCCGAACTGGCGACCGCGGGAGGCGCGCGATGACGCCGCCGTCGACCAATGATTCCGACTTCAGGAGGCCGTTCATGAGCAGGGGATTGCCCGGCGCCACCATGATGATCGACCCCGGCCTGCCGACCGGCGCGTTCACCGACCTCATCGACAGCCACGGGCACCTGGTCGACCTGGTCAAGTTCGGTTGGGGCACCGCCCTGGTGACCAAGGACATCGACCGCAAGGCCGCCGTGTTGCGCCAGGCCGGCATCGACTTCTACTTCGGCGGCACCCTGTTCGAGCACGCGGTGTGGACCGACCAGCTCCCCGACTACCTCGCGCTGGTCGAGCGCACCGGGGCCACCCACATCGAGGTCTCCAACGGCACCATCCCGCTGGACCAGCGCAGCAAGGCCGAGTACGTGCGGCGGATGTCGGCGCACCGGCCCGTGCTGTCCGAGGTCGGCTACAAGGACGCCGACCGGTCGGCGCTGCTCACCCCGGCCGACTGGGTGGAGGCGCTGCGCGAGGACCTCGACGCCGGCGCCGTCATGGTGATCACCGAGGCCCGGGAGAGCGGCCGCAGCGGCATCGCCAAGGCCGACGGGCACATGCGAGAGGACGTGCTCGGCGCGGTGATGGACGCGCTCGACCTCGCCCTGGTCATGTTCGAGGCCCCGACCAAGGACCTCCAGGTCGAGCTCATCCGCACCGTCGGGTCGCGGGTCAACCTCGGCAACATCGCCACGCACGACGTGGTCGCACTCGAGACGCTGCGCCGTGGCCTGCGCGGCGACACCCTGCTCAGCCTCACCACCGGCGCCGTGCCCGCAGCCCGGTCGATGTCCCACTCGAACTGACACGCGGCAAAGGAACCACGAGCATGCGCAACCAGTACGACGCCTGCCACATCGCCGTCCCGGCCCGGGACCTGGACGAGGCGCTGGAGTACTACGTGTTCGGCCTCGGCGCCAAGCTGGCCCGGCGCTACGACGACCGGATCACCCTGGACTTCTTCGGCGACCAGCTCGTCTGCCACCTGTGCGAGGACGTGCCGACCGAGGCCGTCGCCTATCCGCGCCACTTCGGCGTCAGCTTCGCCGAGGCCGAGGACTTCGACCGCCTCGTGCGGCTCGTCGAGCACCGCAAGCTGCGAGTGCTGTCCGGGCCCGCGATCCGCTTCGAGGGCACCGCCGAGCAGCACCGCACCCTGTTCCTGGCCGACCCGTCCAACAACGTGATCGAGTTCAAGAACTACGACGACCCCCGCATGCAGTACTGATGGCCGACGTGACCACCGAATCGGCCAAGCCGTCCGTCCTGCACCTGGTCCGGCACGGCGAGAGCACCTGGAACCTCGCCGGCCGCATCCAGGGCCAGTCCGCCGAGGCCGGCGGCCTCACCGCCGCCGGCCGGGCCCAGGCCCACCGCACCGCCGACCTGCTCGCCGGCCGCCCCACCCGCCCCGACGCCGTCATCGCCAGCGACCTGATCCGCGCCCGTGAGACCGCCGAGATCATCGCCGCCCGCCTCGGCCTGCCCGTGGAGTTCGACCCCCAGCTCCGGGAACAGCAGCTCGGCGACCTGGAGGGCCACCGCCTCGACTCCCCCTTCTCCGACGACCCCACCGCCCAGCACTCCGTCGACCGCCTCTGGCGCGAGCCCTTCCGCCGCCCCTCCGGCGGTGAGAGCATCGCCGACATGTACGCGCGGGTCCACCGCGCCCTCCGCCGCCACGCCACCGACCGCCCCGGCGCAGAGTTGGTCCTCGTCACCCATGGCGGTCCCGTCCGCATGGCCTCCGCCCCCGAACCCCCGACGCCCGGCGTCCCCGTCCCCCGCGTCGGAGTCGACAACGCCTCCGTCACCTCGATCACCGTCGCCTGACGGCCCTGGCCCGGCCATCACCGCCGTCACCCGAGCGGCCGGCAATGCCACCACCGCGGCATTGCCGGCCTTGGTCTCTCGCCGACGCCCCCGATCAGCGAGCACTGGCGCCGCCCGCGCACAGGGGCACCAGACCATCGATTCCCGTTGCCACGCAGCAACTCTGACCATCGGCCGCGAGTTCACGGGTGGAAAGGCCCGTCACCGAACGCCAACCAGGACCGCACATCGCCAGACGCCGCGGTTGCGGTCGGCACCGCAACCCGAGCCGCCCGTGCCTTCGCCACCACGCCCGGCCCGTGAGCTGACCGGAGTCAGCTGGGCAGCGCGGGCCGCTCGTGAATCCATCCCAGCTGTCCGGTCTGGGCTGGTCAGCTCTCGGACTGCTCGGCGAGCTTGGTGCGCAGGCGTAGGACGGCGCGGGTGTGCAGCTGGCAGACCCGGGACTCGGTGACTCCGAGCACCCGGCCGATCTCGGCCAGGGTGAGGTTCTCGAAGTAGTAGAGGGTCACCACGATGCGGTCCCGCTCGGCCAGCTGGGCGATGGCGTCGGCGAGCTGGCGGCGGCTGTCCTGGTCGACGAGGCTGGCTACGGGGTCCTCGGCGTAGTCGTCGGGCAGGGTCTCGGCCAGGGACGCGGTGCCTCGGCCGGCGGCGATGAGCTCGTCGAGGGCGACGACGCTGGTGAGCTGGAGCTGGGCGTAGAGCTCGCGGAGCTCGCTGATGGTGATCGAGAGCTCGTTGGCCAGCTCGGAGTCGGTGGGGGTGCGCTGGAGACGTCCGCCAAGGCGCTCAAGGGCCCGCTCGACGTCGCGGGCGCGGCTGCGCACGGAGCGGGGCACCCAGTCCTGGGAGCGCAGGTCGTCGAGGATGGCGCCGCGGATGCGCTGCATGGCGTAGGTCTCGAACTTCAGGCCCCGCTCGGGCTCGAACTTCTCGATCGCGTCGACCAGGCCGAAGATCCCGGACTGGATCAGGTCGCCGACGTCGACGTGCGCGGGCAGGCCGGTGCCGACCCGGCCGGCGACGTACTTGACCAACGGGGCGTAGTGCAGCACCAGACGGTCTCGCAGCTCCTGCGCCCGACTGCCGCCGTAGCTGCGCCACAGCGCGACGATGCCCGCCTCGACGTCGTCGGCGGTGCGCTGGTCGCCAGGGAGGACCCCGTCGGGCTGGCCCGCACCGTACGAGCCCCGCGAGCCGCCGGCGGCCGGGCCGTGGCTGCCGTTGCGCATCGCTTTCGTCTCCGGGGCGCGTGTCTCCAGGGAGGGCACGGTTGCCGTGCGGGAACCTCCCCCGGCGTCCTCAGGAACGGGGGTGGGTTCGCTCATGGATCGCCTTAAGCCGTTCGACGGTGACGTGGGTGTAGAGCTGCGTGGTGGCTAGCGTAGCGTGACCGAGAAGCTCTTGGACGGTCCGCAGGTCCGCTCCCCCTTCCAGCAGGTGCGTGGCGGCCGAGTGCCTTAGGCCGTGCGGACCCGTGTCGACTGCTCCGGGTACCGCACCGACCGCGCCGTGCACGATCTTGCGAGCCGTCCGCTGATCCAACCGGCCGCCTCGGGCGCCGAGCAGCAGCGCGGCCGGCGAACCGGGCTTGACCAGGGCGGATCGTCCCTCGTCCAGCCACCGGCGCAGCGCCCGCTCCGCCGGTGCGCCGAACGGCACGACCCGCTCGCGACCGCCCTTGCCCAGCACGCGAATCACTCGGCTGGAGTAGTCCACGTCGCCCAGGTCCAACCCGCACAGTTCGGACACCCGGACGCCGGTGGCGTAGAGCAGCTCCAACAGAGCTTGGTCACGCAGAGCAACCGCCGCGCCTTCCGCGGCCCCGCTCTCCGCGGCGGCCAGCATCGCTGCCGCCTGGTCCTTGCGCAGCACCCCGGGCAACGTCCGATGCGGCCGCGGCGCCATCAGCAGCTGCCCCGGATCCGCCTCCAGGTGCCCGCGCCGCCGCGCCCAGGCCGTGAACGTCCGCGCCGCCGCCGACCGCCGGGCCAGCGTCGACCGACTCGCCCCGGCAGCCCGCAGCCCGCTCAGCCAGCCACGCAAGGTGGCCAGGTCGATATCGCCGACCCGGACCGGCAACGGCCCCTCGTCGGCGCCGCCCTCATCGCCCGGCCCACCGTCCCCGGCGCTCCGGTTGTGATCGCTCCGGTCGCCGTTGCCAGCGGACCGCCCCGGCGCCGACTCCCCCGGCGCCGACTCCCCACCGGCCGCCCGACCGCCGGCCTTCGGCTCGGTCTGGACCAGAGGCGAGCCATCGGCGGCGTTCGGGCTGGCCGGTGGCGAGACGGGCTCGCGGTTGGCGTCGCGGCCGTCGGGTGTGGAGTTGGTGGGCGGGAGTGGCTGGCCTGCGGTGGGACCGGTGTGCGACGGGGCCGAGGCGGGGTTGTGGCCGGAGGGAGCGGCGCCAGCCTGGGTGGGTAGGGCCAGGTGTCCGAGGAGGGACACCACGTCGCCGAGGTAGGCGCGCACGGTGTGCTCGGAGAGGTTGCGTTCCAGCCGGAGGTGGCGCTCGTAGTCCGCGAGCACCGCCTCGACGTCAGCGGGCAGCCGTTGGCGGAGCCGGGTCAGCTCCTGCGCGACCGGCCGTCGTGAAGAGGGCATCGAACGCCTGTCACATCCCCGCGATCAGCGCACAGGCGCGCGGCCGCGGTGCGGTGGCCCGCCCGATCCCGTGATGTCCACCCGCGCGGATGACCCTCGTGTGACGGCACATAGCCCAACACGGTGCGCCGCAACCCGTTCGTGGTCAAGCATCGCCACACCCGTTGGAGTGGCCTCTGCCCGTTCATCCCTGCCCGCGGCACCACCCCGCTTCACACTTTTGGACTAGGCCCAACAGTTCCAGTTCCGGCAGCAACGCTCTGACCCGCGACAATGGGACGCCGGATCCGACCGCGATGCGCTCGGCGCTCAGACCGCCCCGAGTTGGCAACTCCTCGTGCACACGCAGCATCACCCGATCGAGACCATCGGTGGAGCGCGGGGGTTCATCCGATCGAGTAGTTGCGTCGACACTGATCCGTCCGGCGTCGGCCATCACGTCGGCGGCGCCGCACACCGCGGTGGCGCCGGCCGTGCGCAACAGATCATGGCAGCCCACCGACATCGCCGACGTCACCGGACCGGGCACGGCCATCAGCGGCCGCCCGAGCGCGCAGGTTGTCGCGGCGGTGTTTCTCGAACCGCTTCGACGGCCCGCCTCCACCACGACCGTGCCCGCCGCCAACGCGGCGATGAGCCGATTCCGCACCAGGAAACGATGTCTGGCCGGCCGCGTGCCCGGCGGATACTCGCTGACCACGGCCCCGCTGACGGCGATCTTGGCCAGCAGCTCGGTGTGACCCGCCGGGTAGGCGACGTCGACGCCGCAGGCCAGCACCGCGATCGTGGACCCCTTGGCCCCCAACGCCCCGCGATGCGCGTAGCCGTCGATCCCATACGCGGCACCGGAAACGACGGTCACCGACCGCTCGGCCAACCCGTAGGCGAGATCCGCGGCGACATGCTCGCCGTAACCGGTGGATGCCCGGGCGCCGATCACCGCCACCGCCTCCTGGACGAGGTCGTCGAGCCGAGCGGAACCCCGCACCCACAGCCCCAGCGGTCCGGTCATCCCAGGCACGCCCCGGGCGGCCGCGTTGGTCAGCGCCAACAACTGCCACGCCGGCCATTCCTCGTCCTCCGGAATGACCAGGCGCGCCTGACCGGCCGCCGCCTCCGCCAGGTCCCGCTCGGCGAAGTCCAGGTGGCGGCGCGCCCCCGTCTCGTCGTCGGCGGCCTTGCCGGCGCGCACCAGCTCTGCCGCGCGTACCGGCCCCACGTTCGCGACCAGCGACACCACCTCGGGGGCCGGCGGCTCGGCCACCCTGAGCAGATAGGCCCGGGCCAGGCGGATCTCGTCAGTCGTCACGCCGCTCTCCGGTCCCGGAACTCCAGGGCGGCCGCCACATCGTCGCTGTCGGGGCAGTCCTTCTCCGCGAGGTCGGCGAGGGTCCAGGCGATCCGTATGCACCGATCAGCCCCTCGTGCGCTGACGAAGCCGCTCTCCAGGCCGCGGTCGAGAAGCAGCCGAGCCTTGGGCGGCAGCCGGAAGTGCCGACGCAGCTCCGGACCCGGCACTTCGGCGTTGGTGTGCCATCCGTGCTCCGCCCACCGCTCGGCGGCCCGCACGCGGGCCTTGGCCACGCGTTCTCGCACGGCTGCGGAACTCTCCGGCGGCCCGAGATCGCTGTCGTCCATGGCGCTGATGGGCCGCATCCGGGTGCGGATGTCGATCCGGTCCAGCAACGGCCCGGACAGCCGGGAGAAATATCGCCGCCGCTCGTTCGGCGAACACGAGCAGTCGACATCGCGAGGCGGCGCGCACGGGCACGGATTCGTCGCCAACAGCAACTGGAACCGGGCGGGATACCTGACCACGCCGTCCCGGCGAGCCAGCCGCACCTCACCCTCCTCGACGGCCGTTCGCAGCGCCTCCATGTGGTGCGCACCGAACTCGCAGGCCTCGTCCAGGAACAGCACCCCGCGGTGGGCCTTGCTGATCGCGCCGGGACGGGCGGTGCCGACGCCACCGCCGACGAGGGCGGGAATGGACGCCGAGTGGTGCGGGGCGACGAACGGCGGCACCGCCACCAGCGGCACGTCGGGAGACAGCGTGCCGGCGATGGAGTGGATCGCGGTCACCTCCAGCGCCTGGTCACGGTGAAGCGGGGGCAGCAGCCCGACAATGCGTTCGGCCAACATCGTCTTGCCGGTGCCGGGCGGGCCCACCAGCAGCATGTTGTGCGCGCCGGCGGCGGCCACCTCCAACGCCCAGCGGGCCTCGGGCTGGCCGACCACGTCGGCGAGGTCTGGCACCGCGAGGTCGGTGACCAGACCGGCCGGGCTCGACTCGACCAGCGCCGATTCCTCACCCTTCAGCCACGACAGGACGTCCACCAGCCGGGCGGCGCCGCGCGTCTCGACGCCGTCGACCAGCGCCGCCTCGGCGAGCGTCTCCACCGGCACGATGGCGTGTTTGAGACCGGACCGCTTCGCGGCCAGCAGCCGTGGCAGCACGCCGCGCACGGGCCGGATGCGGCCGTCCAGGGCCAGCTCGCCGATCAGCACGGTGCCGCCGAGCATGGTCTGCGGCACGCTTCCGGCGCCGGCCAGCACCGCGCAGGCCAGCCCCAGGTCGTAGCCGGAGCCGCCCTTGGGCAGGTCGGCCGGCGACAGCGCCAGGGTGACCTGGTCCGGCCACTCCAGCCCGGAGTTGCGGACCGCCGCCCGCACCCGGTCCTTGGCCTCGTTCAGCGCCGGGTCCGGCAGCCCCAGCAGCTGCACCTTCGGCTTGCCCTGGCCGACGTCGGCCTCGATCTCCACCGGCTGGCCGTCCACGCCGAGCAGCGCGACCGACCAGGTGCGTGACAGCGGCATCAGAACGCACCCCGCAGATGCTCCAGCCGGGCCGGGCCCTTTCCGGGCCACACGATGGAGATCAGGTCGAACCGGGTGGCGCAGTACGCCACGTTGTGCGCGGCCCGCCAGCGGTGGGTGAGCCGGCGGATCCGGGTCGCCTTCACGTAGTCGACCGCCTCCGCCGGCTTGCCGTAGACGGTGCTGGAGCGGGTCTTCACCTCGCACACCACGAGCCGGCCGCCGTCAGTGGCGACGATGTCCAGCTCGCCCTCGGGACATCGCCAGTTCCTGGACAGCACGACCAGCCCCTGCTCCTCCAGGAACAGGGCCGCCAGGTTCTCGCCCATCCGTCCCAGCTCGGCGGGGGTGGGTGCGGTGCTGCATCGATCGCGGGTCATGCGTCGACAGTGCGCCGAACGACGCAGCGACGGCTAGACCGTTCGCCGCGCCTGTGGACAAGTCAGGAGTTGTCCACAGGCAATCCCCGGCGGGAGCCACGGGCGCGCGTGCGTGTGGTTGGCTGGCCGGGGAACCGGCATGAGCCGCCGCGAGGAAGCGCCGAAACAGAGCCTAAAAAAACTGGCCCCCGAGAGGCCTGGCGGGCCGGGCTCGGGGACCAGGGTGAGCCAACGATCACGTGGCGGGGCCGCCGCCGGCGCCGAACGGCCCGTCCTCGGGCAGGCGCAGGTCGGGCTTGTCGAGCTCCTCCACGTTGACGTCCTTGAAGGTGATCACCCGCACGTTCTTGACGAACCGGGCCGGGCGGTACATGTCCCAGACCCAGGCGTCGGACATGCGCACCTCGAAGTACACCTCGCCCTCGGCGTTGCGGACCTGCACGTCGACGGCGTTGGCCAGGTAGAACCGGCGTTCGGTCTCCACCACGTACGAGAACTGACCGACGATGTCGCGGTACTCCTTGTAGAGCTGAAGCTCCATCTCGGTCTCGTACTTCTCGAGATCCTCCGCGCTCATCGGACCCGCGTCCCTCCTCGTCGTGAGCCAGGTACCCCGACCTCCGGGGACGCTCCATTCTGAACCACCCGGCGGGCCACCTCGTGCGGAGGGCACATGTTGTGCAGTCGACCGGCCGCGGCGACGTTCACGTAGGACCACCGGTGCTGGGCGGTCGGCCCGTGCTCGTTGAGGGCGGCCGTGTGGTCGGCGGTGCAGTAGCCCTTGTGCACGTCAAAGCCATAACACGGCAGGTCGCCGTGCAATTCCGTCATGATCCGGTCCCGTGTCACCTTGGCCAGCACCGAGGCGGCGGCGACGCAGGCGACGACCTGATCGCCCTTGATCACCGCGGTGCTGGGGGCGGTGAGGCCCGGCACCTTGAAACCGTCGACCAGAACATAACCCGGATGGGTGGTCAGCTGGGCCACCGCGCGCCGCATGCCCTCGATGTTGGCGACGTGCACGCCGATCCGGTCCACCTCGGCCGGCGGGATCACGACCACGGCGAAGTCCAGCGCCCGGGCCAGCACCAGGTCGTACATGCGCTCGCGGGCGGCCTCGGTGAGCAGCTTGGAGTCGGTGAGCCCCTCCAGCTTGCGGGCGTCGCCCGGCCGCAGCACACACGACGCGACCACCAGCGGCCCGGCGCACGCGCCGCGACCGGCCTCGTCGACCCCGGCCACGGGCCCTAACCCGCGCCGGTCCAACGCCGACTGCAATGCCCAGTTCCCCGTGCTGCTCCGGATGACCGCCCGCTGCGGCCGGAGCTCCTCGCCTGCCACTACCACCTCAGCGGTCGCCCCGGGCGAACAGTCCGAACAGCCGGCGCCGCACCCGCCGCCCGACCCAGACGGTCGGGAACGCAGCGGCCATGCCGACGCCCAGCGGCAGCCCCTGCTGCCAGGCGGGAGCGTTGAGCGCGGACGCCTCGGCCTGCGGGTTGACGGTCGTCACGGCCCCCCACCGGGTCGGCGGCAGCACGATCAGGCGCGCCTTGCCGATCACGTTGGACACCGGGACGGTGCCGGCCAGCAGGTCGCCGTGCCCCTGGAACCGCGAGTCGTCGGAGTTGTTGCGGTTGTCGCCCATCACCCAGAGCTTGCCGTCGGGCACCTTGACCGGCCCGAACGACGGCTGCGTCGGCGGATAGTCCGGCCGCCAGTAGATGTAGGACTCGTTGATCGGCTTGCCGTCGACGACGACCTTGTTGTCCTGGCAGCACTGCACCGTCTGCCCGCCGACCGCGATCACCCGCTTGATCAGGTCGTACTCGTTGGGCGGGAACAGGGAGATGGCCGACCCGATGTTCTCGATGGTGCTCACGACCGGGTTGTCCGACTGCTGCGACTGGAACTCGCTCTTGTCCCAGTTGTCCGGCGCCTTGAACACGATCACGTCGCCCGGCTGCACGCTGGTGAAGTCGTAGCTGAGCTTGTCGACCAGCACCCGGTCGTCGGTGCACCCGGCGCAGCCGATCAGGGTCATCTCCATCGACTCGGACGGGATGACGTAGACGCGGGCCAGGAAGGTCTGGATCAGGATCGTCAGCACCAGCGCGGTGACGATCAGGATCGGCAGTTCCTTCCAGAACGACCGCTTCTTCTCGGGACGACGCCGCCGGCGCGTGCGCGCGGTGCTGACGCCGTCGAGAAGGCGTGGTTCCGACTCGGCCTGCTCGGACTCCGAAGAAGTCGTCTTGGGTTCCTCCGGCTCCGGATTGCTCGGCGGGTTCTGCGAGGGCACGACGTCGGTCACCGGGCCAGGTTACGCTAGCGCTGGTGGGGTCCCGGTACAGCAGGCCGTGCGGTCCCCTACACGGGTAGTAGCGACTCCGCCCAATTCCGGCGTCGCCACCACAGCAGCGCCAGGCCCCCGGCGGCGACCTGCGGATCGTGGTCGGAGATGAAGCCCCAGCGCCCCGGCGGCAACACGATCACCCGGGCCTTGCCGATCACGTCGCCCACGCCGATGGTGCCGTTCACCCCGCCGCCGCCCTGGAACCGCGAGTCCAGCGAGTTCAGGCGGCTGTCGCCCATCACGAACAACCGGCCGGCCGGCACCGTGACCGGCGCGAACGGAGCCATCTTGGGCTCCTGCCCCGGGACGTAGTAGATGTACGGCTCGTCCAGCGGCTTGCCGTCCACCAGCACCCGGTTCTGGGGGTCGCAGCACTGGATGGTCTGGCCGCCGACCGCGATCACCCGCTTGACGAAGTCCCGCTCGTCGACCTGGGCCAGCCCGACCAGCGAGCCGAGGCCCTGCACCGCCTGGACGACGGGATTGTCGGAGTGCTCGGCGGTGAAGTCGTTGTGCGTCCACGCCTCGGGGCCGCGGAACACCACGACGTCGCCGGGCGAGGGGTCGCGGAACCGGTAGATCACCTTGTCGACCAGCACGCGGTCGTCGACGCAGCCCGAGCAGCCGTGCAGCGTCTGCTCCATCGAGCCGGACGGGATGACGTAGACCTTGGCCAGGAAGGTCTGGATCAGGACGGTCAGCACGAGGGCGATCCCGATCAGGATCGCCGTCTCCTTGACGAAGGAGCCGATGCGGCTACGGCCCTTGTCGCCATCGTTGGATGGCGACAAGGGCCGTAGCACGTCGTCGCGCTCGTCCCGGGACTCGTCGGTGCTCACCGGGGCGATACGAGGGTGAGATCAGGAGTTGGCCGGAACCGCGTCCCGCTTCTCCTTGATCTTGGCGGCCTTGCCGCGCAGGTCGCGCAGGTAGTACAGCTTCGCGCGGCGCACGTCGCCGCGGGTCACGCGCTCGATCTTGGCGATGTTCGGGGAGTGCACCGGGAAGGTGCGCTCGACGCCGACGCCGAACGAGATCTTGCGCACGGTGAAGGTCTCGCGGATGCCGCCGTTCTGCCGGCGGATCACGACGCCCTGGAACACCTGGACCCGCTCGCGGGAGCCCTCGATGACGCGGACGTGGACCTTCAGGGTGTCGCCCGGGCGGAAGTCCGGGATGTCGGAACGCAGCGACTGAGCGTCCAGAGCGTCCAGGGTGTTCATCGGTGGTCCGTCCTCGTCCTTCGGGTGTCTGTCGTACAACCCCCGCGAAGCGCACGGACGAACTCCACTGGGGAATCCGGGTGCTGGTCCTGCCTGGGGGTCTGGCCCAACTGGCGCACGCCGGGCAACGTCCACGTTCAACGTCCAGCCGGGTGCAGCAACCTGTCCAGTGTGCCAGACGGGGGTCGGCGGGCCCAAATCGGGGGCTTCGGGTCAGGGGTGGTCCGGGTCGCGCAGGCGGTCCAGCAGCGCCCGGTCGTGCTTGTCGAACTGGTCGTCGGCCAGCCGGTCGAGCAGCTCCGGCCGACGGTGGAAGGTGCGCTCCAGCGCCTGGTCACGGCGCCAGCGGTCGATCAGCTTGTGGTTGCCCGAGCGCAGCACCTCGGGCACGGCCAGGCCGCGCCAGACCTCGGGCCGGGTGTAGCTGGGACCCTCCAGCAGGCCGTCGGAGAACGAGTCCTGCTCGGCCGACAGCGGATTGCCCAGCACGCCGGGCAGCAGCCGCACCACGGCCTCGACCATGACCAGCACGGCGACCTCGCCGCCGACCAGCACGTAGTCGCCGATGGAGACCTCGTCGACCTGCATGCGGCCGGCCGAGTCGTCGACGACCCGCTGGTCGATGCCCTCGTAGCGGCCGCAGGCGAAGGCCAGGCGCGGCAGCGTGGCGTACTCGCGGGCCAGTTCCTGGGTGAACGGCCGGCCCGCCGGCGTGGGCACCACCAGCCGCGGCAGCACGCCGTCGGCGTCCGGCGCGCACACGGCGTCCAGCGCCTCGCCCCAGACCTGCGGCTTCATCACCATGCCGGGGCCGCCGCCGTACGGGCTGTCGTCCACGGCCTTGTGCACGTCGTGGGTGTAGTCCCGCAGATCGTGCACGTCGACGCGGATGAGCCCCTTGTCGATGGCCTTGCCCAGCAGCGCGGCCCGCAGCGGTTCGAGGTACTCGGGGAAGATGGTCAGAACGTCGATCCGCATCAGGCGTCCAGCAGCCCCTCGGGCGGGTCCACGATCACGCGGCCGCCGGCGACGTCCACCGTGGGCACGATGTCGGCGACGAACGGCACCAGGGCCTCGCCGCCGTCGGGCCGGCGCACGGACAGCAGGTCGCTGGCCGCGGTGTGCAGCACCTCGGCGACCACGCCGATCCGATTGCCCTGGACGTCCACGACCTCGAGCCCTTCCAGCTCGTGGTCGTAGAACTCCTCGGGATCGTCGGAGGGCGCGATGTCGGCGGCGTCCACGACCAGCAGCAGGCCGCGCATGGCCTCGGCCGCGTCCCGGCCGGCGACGCCCTCGAACGTCACCAGCAGCCGCCCGGTGTGAGGCCGGGCGGCTGCGATGGTGACGGTTCCGGACGCGCCATCCCGCGCACGGGTCGCCAGCACGGCGCCCGGCGCGAACCGCTCCTCGGGGGAGTCGGTGCGCACGTCCACGACGAGTTCGCCGCGAATGCCGTGCGGCTTGACGACCCGTCCGACGACGCGAACGTCGGGACTGCTCAACGGTCGGTGTCCACCACGTCCACGCGCACGCCGCGACCGCCGATGCCGGCCATCACGGTGCGCAGCGCGGTCGCGGTCCGACCGCCCCGCCCGATCACCTTGCCGAGGTCGTCCGGGTGGACGTGCACCTCGAGGGTGCGACCGCGGCGGGTGGTCAGCAGGTTGACCCGAACATCGTCAGGGTGGTCGACGATGCCCCGGACGAGGTGCTCGAGCGCGTCCGCGAGCAAACTCATGAGACCGCCTCGCTAACGCTCGCCGGCCTCATGAGCCGAGCTACTGTGCTTGATGGTGAGCTCGCAAGCTCGCTCACTACTCGCCGCCCTCGGACTTCTCCTCAGCGGCGGCCTCGTCCTTGGACTCGGCCTTCTTGGCGGACGCCTTCTTCTTCGGCGTGGTGGCCTCGGTCGTGGGCTCCTCGCCCGCGGCGGCCAGCGCGGCGTTGAACAGCGCCTGCTTGTCCGGCTTCGGCTCGGCGTGCTTGAGCGTGCCCTCGGCGCCCGGCAGGCCCTTGAACTTCTGCCAGTCGCCGGTGATCTCCAGGATGCGCTGCACCGGCTCGGTCGGCTGCGCGCCGACGCCCAGCCAGTACTGCGCCCGCTCGGTGTCGACCTCGATGAAGCTGGGCTCCTGCAGCGGGTGGTACTTGCCGATCGTCTCGATCGCCTTGCCGCTACGGCGGGCGCGCGAGTCGGCGACAATGATCCGGTACTGGGGCTGGCGGATCTTGCCGAGCCGCTGCAGCTTGATCTTGACGGCCACGGGTGGTGGTACTCCTCAGGCTCTCGTTGCTCCGGGTCGAGCACGTCGGACCGCGTGGGGACACGATCGTTGCGCTCAGGTTTCAGGACGCCACGGCACAGCGAGAGGGACCGGCAATGGCGGACAGCCGTCCATTCTGCCAGACGAGGGCGTGGCGGCACCAATCGCCCCCGGGTCGGGGGCGGGTCAGCGCCAGATGCCCAGGGACATGAGCAGGATGCCGACGGCCGGCACGAAGTTGTTGATCTGGTGGGCCACGATGCTGGCCGGCAGGCGGCCGGTGACCAGCCGGGCCCAGCCGATGGGGATGGCGATGACCAGCAGCAGCGAGGTGCGCAGCGGCTCAAGGTGGCTGACGGCGAAGATCGCGGTGCTCAGCACCAGGGCGGCCCAGCGGCTCCACTGCAGCCGCTCGATCGCGCCCCAGAGCAGGCCGCGGAAGATCAGCTCCTCGCAGGCCGGGCCGATCAGCCAGGTGTAGAGGAACATCACGATGCCCAGGGCCAGCGGCAGCGGCTGGGCGTCGACGACCGAGGCCAGCGCCGAGGTCGGGTCGAGCTTGCCGACGGTCTTGGCCCAGATCGCGGCGGCGATGGCGGTGAGCACCAGGCCGGCCAGACCGAGCTTGAGGCCGGCCCGCACGTCCGGCCAGCTCCACCGCAGCCGCAGGTCGACCACGGGGCCGTTGCCGCGCACCAGGGTGGCCAGCACGGCGACGCCGGCGGCGAGCATGGTGGGCAGCGCGGTCGCCACGACGATCAGCACCGGCGAGAGCGGCTCGTCGGCGGCCTGGCCCGAGGCCGCGACCAGGAACACCGCGGACAGGATCAGCACCACTTCGGCGAGCACGAAGGCGCCGAACCCCCATCTGTGCGCTGGGGGCACCTCGACCTGTGTGGTGGGTGGGGTCACCGGGCCTCCTCGGTCCGACGGCTGACGAGCGTAGTCAACGTTCGGTCAGGTCGCCGCGAGTGTGACGATCCCGGGCAGCAGGTTGTTGGTGGCGTGGGCCACCATGCTGGCGCCGATCCGCCCGGTGACCAGCCGGGCCGCCCCGATGGCCACGCCCTGCGCGAACAGCGACGCCAGCCGGCTCGGGTCCAGGTGCAGGAAGGCGAAGATCAGCGCCGTGAGCACGAGAATGGTCAGCTGCGGCACCTGGTAGCGCTCCAGTGCGCCCCAGAGCGCGCCGCGCACCAGCAGCTCCTCGGTGATCGGCGCGCCGATCACCAGGAACGCGACGTAGCCGACCAGCCAGGCGTCGACGTGGCTGGTGACCGGCGAGGCCTGCGGCGGGATGACCTGCGCGACCAGCATCGAGATGATCAGGCCGACCACGACCGAGGTCACCCCGCAGACCAGGCCGACCATCACGTCCCGCCGGGTGGGCAGGAAACCGAAGTCGGCCAGCACGCCGCGGCCGCGGCGGCGGGAGAACCACCACGGCACCAGGCCCAGGAACAGGTTGGCGACCAGCGGCAGCACCAGGCGGACGCCCGAGCGGGACCCGTTCGGCGCCGGCAGGAAGCCGATGATCACCAGCGACGCCAGGTAGTAGGCGCCGAAGCCGAGCAGGAACGCGGTCAGACCCCAGGCCAGGTCGGTCGGCGGATGCTGTTGTCGCTGCTCGTCCACCGCACTCCCCCGCCTGGCTAGCGAACCACCCGTCCGCGCAGCATGATCATGGACGGATCACGCAGCACCTGGAGATCATCTCGTGGGTCGTCGGCGAATACCAGCAGGTCAGCGGGTGATCCCTCGGTCAGTCCGGGCCAGCCCAGCCAGGACCGGGCCGCCCAGGACGACGCGCCGAGCGCCTGCTCGCGGCTCATCCCGGCCTCGTGCAGGGCGATCACCTCGTCGACCAGCCGGCCGTGCTTGATGCCGCCGCCGGCGTCGGTGCCGGCGTAGACCGGCACGCCGGCCTCGACCGCGCTGCTCACCGTGTGTCGCACGCGGGCGTGCAGGTCACGCATGTGGGCGGCGTAGGCCGGGTACTTCTCGGCGCCGTCCGCGATCGACGGGAACAGCTCGATGTTGATCAGGGTCGGCACCAGCGCGGTGCCGCGGCGGGCCATCTCGGCGATGGTGTCGTCGGTCAGGCCGGTGCCGTGCTCGATGCAGTCGATGCCGGCGTTGATCAGGCCGGGCAGCGCGTCCTCGCCGAACGTGTGCGCGGTGACCTTGGCCCCGGCCGCGTGCGCGACCTCGATGGCCTCCTTGAGCACCTCATCCGGCCAGAGCGGGGCCAGGTCGCCGAGATCACGGTCGATCCAGTCGCCGACCAGCTTCACCCAGCCGTCGCCGTAGGCCGCCTGCTCGGCCACCGCGGCCGGCAGCAGCGACGGGTCCGCCAACTCGACGCCGAGGTGCCGGATGTAGCGCTTGGGCCGGGACAGATGCCGGCCGGCGCGGATGATCCGGGGCAGATCGAGGCGTTCCTGCAACGGCCGGGTGTCGATCGGCACGCCGCAGTCGCGGATCAGCAGCGTGCCGTTGTCCCGATCCAGCTCGGCCTGCTCCACGGCCTCGTCCAAGCTCGTGCCGCCCTGCGGGCCGAGGCCGACGTGACAGTGCGCGTCGACCATGCCGGGCAGCAGGAAACCACCGTCCACGATGGTCTGCGCCCCCGGCACCGGCTTGGTGCGCACCCGTCCGTTCACGACCCAGAGGTCACGTTCCTCGCCGTCCGGCAGGACAACACCACGCAGGTGAAAGCCGCTCACTTTTCTTTGCCGAACTTGAACTTCTTCGGGTCGAAGCCGGGCGGCAGCTGGTCGAGGCCGGCCAGGCCGGGCGGCAGCTCCTGGAGGCTGGGCGGCAGGGCCGACAGGTCGGGCATGCCGGCCGGGAAGCCCCCGGGCAGCCCGGGGAAGCCGCCGCGCATCTTGGGCGGGGTCGGGCCGCGGTTGCCCTTGCCCTTCTTCCCCTTCTTGCCCTTGCGGCTGCCGCCGCCCCCGCCGCCGAAACCCATCCGGCCGGCCATCTGCTTCATCATCTTGCGGGCCTCGAAGAAGCGGGTGACCAGGTCGTTCACCTCGCTGACGGTGACGCCCGAGCCCTTGGAGATGCGCAGCCGGCGCGAGCCGTTGATGATCTTCGGATCGGCCCGCTCGGCCGGCGTCATGCCGCGGATGATGGCCTGCAGCCGGTCCAGCTTCTTCTCGTCGAAATTGGCCAGCTGGTCCTTCATCTGGCCGGCGCCGGGCAGCATGCCCAGCAGGTTGGCGATCGGGCCCATCTTGCGGACCGCGAGCATCTGCTCGAGGAAGTCCTCCAGGGTCAGCTCGCCCGTGCCCAGCTTGGCCGCGGTGGCCTGGGCCTTCTCCTGGTCGAAGTGCTGCTCGGCCTGCTCGATCAGGGTGAGCAGGTCGCCCATGCCCAGGATCCGGCTGGCCATCCGGTCCGGGTGGAAGACGTCGAAGTCGTCCTGCTTCTCGCCGTTGGAGGCGAACATGATCGGCTGGCCGGTGACCTCGCGCACCGACAGCGCGGCGCCACCGCGGGCGTCGCCGTCGAGCTTGGTCAGCACCACGCCGGTGAAGCCGACGCCGTCGCGGAAGGCCTCGGCGGTGGTCACCGCGTCCTGGCCGATCATCGCGTCGACCACGAACAGCACCTCGTCGGGCTGCACGGCGGCCTTGATGTCGGCGGCCTGCCGCATCAGCTCCTCGTCGATGCCCAGCCGGCCGGCGGTGTCCACCACGACCACGTCGTGCTGGGCCCGCTTGGCCTCGTCCACACCGGCCCTGGCCACCCGCACCGGGTCGCCGACGCCGTTGCCCGGCTCGGGCGCGAACACCGGCACGCCGGCGCGCTCGCCGACCACCTGGAGCTGGGTGACGGCGTTGGGGCGCTGGAGGTCGCAGGCGACCAGCAGCGGGGTGTGGCCCTGCTTGCGCAGCCAGGCCGCGAGCTTGCCGGCCAGGGTGGTCTTACCGGCGCCCTGGAGGCCGGCGAGCATGATCACGGTCGGCGGCGTCTTGGCCAGGTTGAGTCGGCGGGTCTCGCCGCCGAGGATGCCGATGAGCTCCTCGTTGACGATCTTGACGACCTGCTGGGCCGGGTTCAGCGCGCCGGAGACCTCCGCGCCCTTGGCCCGCTCCTTGACGCCGGCGATGAACGTGCGCACCACCGGCAGGGCGACGTCCGCCTCGAGCAGGGCGATCCGGATCTCCCGGCAGGTGGCGTCGATGTCCGCGTCGGTGAGGCGTCCCTTGCCACGAAGGTTCGCCAGCACCGACGAGAGCCGGTCAGAAAGGGTGTCGAACACAGTCCGCACGACCTCGCAACTAGACGGTGGTGTTGCGTCGAGAGTAGCTGGACCGGTACCCACCAGTCTCATGAGCGCCACGATGCCGGCCGGACGGCTCAACCTCCGCACCCTCGAATTCGCCGTCGAGGAGGTGCCCGTGCCCACGCCCGGACCGGGCGAAGTGCTGGTGAAGGTGGAGGCCGCGGGCGTGTGCCTGTCCGACATCCACCTCATCGACGGCACGCTTCGCCTGCCCGGGAACGAGCTGGAGAAGGTCACCCTCGGCCACGAGGTCGCCGGCACGATCGCCGAGCTGGGCGAGGGCGTGCCCGACGTGTTCGCCGAGGGGCAGCGGGTGCTGCTGCTGGCCGGCATGGCCTGCGGCAAGTGCGCCAACTGCGTGCGGCGGCGGCCCGGCTGCCTGCACGGGCTCACCCGTGGCATCGAGTTCGACGGCGGTTGGGCTCCCTACACGCTCGCGCGCTTCGAGACCGTCTACCCCATCCCCGACAGCCTGCCCATCGAGCAGGCCGCCATCATTCCCGACGCCGTCTCCACGCCGTACGCCGCGATCACCCACACCGCCGCCCTTCGCCCCGCGCAGTCCGCCGGCATCTGGGGCATCGGCGGTCTCGGCGCGCACGGCGTGCAGCTGCTGCGCTTCGCCGGCGCCGCCCCCATCATCGCCGTCGACCCGCTGCCCAGTGCCCGCGAGCGCGCCCTCAAGTTCGGCGCCGACATCGCCCTCGACCCTTTGTCCGCCGACTTCCGGCAGCAGGTCCTCGCCGCCACCGACGGCCGTGGCCTCGACTACGCCTTCGACTTCGCCGGCGTGCCCGCCGTGCGCACCCAGGCCGACAGCGTGCTGGCCCGTGAAGGCTCCCTCGTGCTCGTCGGCCTGTCCGGGCAGGCCCTGAGCATCCCCAACGACACCGCCTTCAGCGCCGGCCGCCACCGCATCCTCGGCCACTACGGCGGCCTGCCCGTGCACCTGGAGGAGCTCATCAAGCTTGCCGGCCACGGCCGCCTGGACTTCTCCGCCTCTATCAGCGGCCGCCTCAAGTTCGACGACGCCGCCGAGGCCGTCCGCCAACTCGCCGAGAAGGTCAACGACCCCATCCGCCTGGTGCTCACGCCGGACGGCGTGTAGAGAAACAGGATGTGCCAGTAGGGGGCTTCCGTACGTTGTTGTCGGACGAGCAGCAGTGGTCCGAGCTGCTCGACGCGGGCATTCCTCGCCGGTTCCGCGCCGGCGAGGAGCTCGTGCGGCAAGGCGATGCTGGCGGTTTCCTGCTGGTGTTGCGGGCTGGTCGGGTAAAGGTGTTACGCACCGAGGCCGACGGCAGCCGGCTGCTGTTGGCCATCCGCGGGGCCGGCGACCTGATCGGTGAGATGGCCGCCAGCGATCCCTGCGGGCGCAACGCGACCGTCGTCGCTGTGGATGAGTGCTTCGCCCATCAGCTTCCCGTGACGACGTTCAACCGGCTGCCGGCGGCTGCGCGACTGATGGACTACATCGTCAGCAAGTTCAACCAACGCATCCCGGTCCAGGTGAATCTCGCGCACTTCCGGCCGATGCAGAAGGTGGCCCGGTTGTTGGCCGAGCTGGTCGCGCTGGCCGGGCCCGAGGTGGCCGATCCCAGGTTGATCCCGTTGTCGCAGCAGGAGATCGCGGACGCACTCGGGCTGTCACGCAGCAAGGTCGCGGACGTGGTGTCCGTTCTTCGGGCCGAAGGCGTGCTCAGTCCCGAGCGACGGC
This sequence comes from Kutzneria sp. NPDC052558, assembly GCF_044547355.1. Classification (NCBI taxonomy): domain Bacteria; kingdom Bacillati; phylum Actinomycetota; class Actinomycetes; order Pseudonocardiales; family Pseudonocardiaceae; genus Kutzneria; species Kutzneria sp. NPDC052558. The sequence goes on along the minus strand of NZ_JBIUAG010000015.1, from coordinate 20,103 downwards.
TGACCGTGCTCGATCGGGACGGGCTGCTCCACCACACCTCAACTGTGACCTGAGTCACTTTTCAGATGTCCACGCGTGGACATCGGCCTCCGGCCGTCCGGCGAAGAGTCGACGGCAACACCAGTCGAGGAGGCCCGACACATGCCAGCCAAATCCCCCAACGCCCTGCCGCCCTACCGTGCGATGCTCGTCGTCGATCTGACGGACTTCAGCGGCAATCCCGCCGCCGACCAGGGTCGGATCGGCGCGGACATCCCCGTGCTGCTGCGCGACACGTTCCAGCGCATGGGACACGGCTACCTGCACGCCGAGGCGAAGTTCGTCGACCACACCGGGGACGGCCAGGCGATGTGCTTCCGTCCGCGGGCGCTGCCCACCCTGATCGATCTGTTTCCCGCCACGCTGCAAGCGGAATTGGCCGACCGCGCCAAGCGGACCGGCACCCGTCCGCAGCGGATGCGGGTGAGCATGACCGTCGGTCCGCTGACCGACAAGGCAGGCCCCTCGATCCGTGACGGCCAGGGGGCGGCGCGGATCGAGGTGCACCGTCTGCTCGACGCGAAGCCGGTCTGCGAGCTGCTCACCCGGTCCAATCCCGAGGTGACGCTGGTGGCCGCGATCATCTCGGCCCGCGTGTACGAGGACATTGTCGTGGGCGGCTACTGCCAGCTCGACACCGACAGCTTCGTCCCGGCGCCGGTTGAGGTGAAGTCGTACCAGGGCACGGCCTTTCTGCACGTGCCGACACCGTCCGGCGACCTGCTGGCCAACGGTTTCACGCCGCAGCAGAGCGTCATGCCAGTGGCAGACAAGCGAGAGGCGACGCCTACGCCGGCGTCGGTGAAGATCGGCAAGGTCAGCCGCAACCGTGGCGCGGTCGTGGGCAACAACAGCGGTGACATCCAGACCGGCGGCCGGCGATGACCGAGTCGATCGAAATCGGCGAAGTCGATCGGAATCACGGCGCGGTCGTCGGCAACAACAGCGGCACGGTCAACACGATCGGGAAGATCACCGCGGACACGATCTTCCTGCTCCAGCTGGCCGGCCAGCAGGCAGCGAAGCGGGCTGGGGCCAGGCACTGGTTCACCCAGCGTCATCTTTCCGAGATGTCCGCCCTCTTCGTGGAACCAGTGGGTTTCACCCAGGCTCAGGCGGTACTGCTGGACCGGAAGTCGGTGCTGCTGGCCGGAAGACCCGGCACCGGCCGCAGCACCGCTGCGGCCGTGCTGCTTCACAGGGTCGGCGGCGCCAATCAGATCGGCTTGGTGGACGTCAACCTCAGCGGCGATCACGAGCCGACGCTGGATGTCGAGCAGGTGCGAGGCAATGAGTCACTGCTGCTGGACCTGTCCGGGTTGGACATGTCGAGCTTCCTTCGGGTGGCGAGAGAACTGGGCTCGCTGATGGCCAGGGTCACGGAGGCCGACAGCCTGCTCGTGGTGGTGCTGCCGGACTACGAGCGGCAGCTACCGGGTGCGATCGAACACAGGCCGCGGGTGGAGCTGTCGCTCACGCCGGAACTGGCCCAGCGGATCTTCGAGCGCAACCTCGGCCAGGACGATATCGTTCCGGGACCGCCCAGTCCCGCCTTGATGACGATGTTCAACGCCACCAATGCCGGTGAACTCACCGAACTGGCCGAACTCGTCGCGAACGTGATGGCCGAACCGGCGCCGTGGTCGGAGGCATTGCCCAGGGCACTGGATGAGCTGAAAGAACAACTGCACGAGCTGACGGAGTTGTTCGAGAAGCATCCAGAGGCGACGTGGCGAAGCCTGTTGGTGTCGGTCGCTCTGCTCGACGGCGGCCCGGCCGACGCCGTGTTCGAGGCCGACCGGGCACTGTTGAACCTGTTGGCGTTTCCCGAGCCCGAGGATCATCCGCTCGCGCGTCCCGGTTTGACGGCAAGGCTGTCCGAGGTCGACGCGAAATTGGCCGCCGGCCGGGTTCGATTCGCCCGTCACCATCACAGTGAGGCCGTGTTGTGGCACACCTGGCGCGAGTTCCCCGGGCTGCGCTCGACGCTGACCCGATGGATCGAACGCGTGCCCAAGTTGGCCAGGACAGTCATGACGGACGACGACCGCGCCACCGTAGCCGCACGATTCACCAGCGTCGCCATAAGGCACGGAAGCGTGCCCGAGGTGCTGTTCACGGTCAAGCAGTGGTCGTCCGGGTCTGCCCGGATCAGCGCACTGGCGGTGCAGGCGCTGGGCGAAGCCGTCCTGGATTCGCAGCACGGCTGGCGGTTCCGCCGTCAGGTCTACACGTGGGCGCGTGACCCCAAAGTGCCACCACGGTTGGCCGCTGTGCTGATCTCGGTGTGCGAGAACGTCCTGGGATTGGCCTATCCGGTGCCGGCGATGATCCGTCTGCACCACCTCACGGCCCATCAAGACGACACTGTCGGGGCAGCGGCCGTCGAGGCGCTGCTACGAATGGCCACCGGCACACGGGAGCGGAAATGGCTGCTGGGCCGGGTGGTCGCACGGCTGAGGGACAACGCCCCCGGGCGGGACGCTGCTGTGTTCGGTCGACTCATCGATCTGGCCGAACCTCAGGACCCCGATCTGTTGCTCACCGCCTGGCGTGGAGCTCTCGGCCGGCCGGACAGCGTCACGGCTCTCCGAACCTGGTTGTCCACTTCGGACGATTCCTTGCTGGAACTGCTGGTTCAGGCGTGTGACCGCAGAACATCCGCGTTGGGCTGGCTGCGCGCCGTCACGGCCGCCTGGATCGCCGAGGACCGACCCGAGCGGGAGCACGTGGGCCGACTCCTCGACGTGAAGATCGAATCGGTGCTGGGCCTGGCGCGGACCGCGCCCGGTGGACGGGGGTGACCGCATGCTGCGGGATCTGATCGAAGCACTCTTCGCGCCGCGTGAACTGCCGCCACCGATGGTGATCCAGGTGCATGACGTCGCACTGCCCAGCGCCAGCGCGGGCTTCAACTTCCGGTTCTCATGCCGCGTGTTCTCCCAGCAGAACCGGCGCGGCGCCGAGCCACATCCCAGCGTCTACGACGTCGCACGGCACTCCGTGCTCCAGCGTGCCTCGGACGTGGCGGCCAACGCCGAATTGACCCATCGAGACGACGTGCAGAACCACCTCGCGGCCGTGCTCGGCGGCTACCAACTCGAGCTGAACGGCCAGTTGCGGGTGTGGGCGGATGGGGTCGCGGTCGCGGTGACCGACGCCGATCTACAGGCTGTGCGGCGAAAACTGGATCTGGATCGAGAACTGCTCGACTGGCGACACAAGAAGGAGGTCGAGCGACAGGAGCGCGACTTCGTCGCCGAGATGCTGCGGGACCCGCAGCAGGCCCTGGCCTGGTGGGTGTCCCACAACAAGCAGCAGGTGGCGCAGGCCGTGGACATGATCGAACCGCTCACCCGGCTCAGCGACACCGTGCACGGCCGGGCCAAGCCACAAGCAGGGGTGTCGCCGGAGGAACAGTTCCTCGCGGCGGCCGACGTCCTGTTCGCCCCGCTCGACGAATGGAGCCGGGCTCTGCTCGGCAACGAGCTCGCGAAAACGCTCGACGCCTTCGGGCAGACCAGCCTGGCCGATCGGCTCCGCGAGCGCTTCGACGCCCCCGACCCGGTGACCTGATGTCATGAAGGGCCCCTTCCTCACGTTCAACGTGAGGAAGGGGCCCTTCATGACGGTCGCCTCAGCCCTTGGCGGCGGCCACTACGGCGCGTTCGATGGCGCGGCGGCGGGCGGGGTCGAGGTCTTCGCCGTCGTGGGGGACGAGGCAGAAGGAGTCGACGACGGTGCCGCCGAGGGTGGCGACCTTGGCCCAGCGGACGTCGAGCTTGTTGGCCTCCAGGGTGGCGGCGACGAGGTGGAGCAGGCCGATGCGGTCGGCGGCGCGGAGTTCCAGGACCAGGGCGCCGGAGGCCTCGTCGTCGAACCAGAGGACGCGAGGGGGTGGGGCGTCGGTGGGGGGACCGCCGTAGTCGCGTTCCTTGGCGGAGAGGCGTTCGGCCAGCGGTAGCTCGCCGGAGATGGCGCGGGTGAGCTGCTCCCGGACCAGCCCGGCGTCGGGCAGGGAGCCGAAGCGGGGAGACACGGAGAAGATGTCGACGGCGACGGCGGAGTGGCTGCGAAGGACGGCGGAGTGGACCTCGAGGGAATTGAGGGCCAGCACGCCGGCGGCCCGGGAGAGCAGGCCGGGACGGTCGGGGGCGACGACGGTGACGATGGCGGAGGAGCGGTCCTCGGTGATCAGCACGTCGGGCTTGCCGGACAGGGAAACCTTCTGGGCCAAGGCCTGTTGCTCGGCGTCCAGCGGCTCGGGCCGGGGAGCGGGCTCGCCGGCCATGGCGGAGCGGCACCGACGCACGAGGTCGGCGATGAGGCCGGCCTTCCAGTCGGTCCACACGCCGGGACCGGTGGCCAGCGAGTCGGCCTCGGCCAAGGCGTGCAACAACTCCAGCAGCACGGGATCGCCGTCGAGGGTCTCGACGACCCGGGCGACGGTGGCGTCGTCCTCGACGTCACGACGGGTGGCGGTGTGCGGCAGCAGCAGGTGGTGCCGCACGGCCGAGGACAGCACCTGGACGTCGTTGGGCCACAGGCCGAGCCGCTCGCCGATCTGGGTGGCCAGGGCGGCCCCGACCTCGGAGTGGTCGGCGTCGCGCCCCTTGCCGATGTCGTGCAGCAAAGCCGCCAGCAGCAGGAGATCGGGCCGGGAGACGGTGGTGGCCAGCCGGGCGGCCTGGGCGGTGGCCTGCACGAGGTGCCGGTCGACGGTCCAGGTGTGGGCCAGGTCCCGCGGCGGCAGGTCGCGGACGGCGCCCCACTCGGGGAACAGCCGCCCCCACAGCCCGGTCCGGTCGTAGGCCTCGACGACGTCGATGAGCCCGGGGCCGGTGCCCAGCAAGGAAAGCAGCTCGTCCCGGGCCTCGCGCGGCCACGGCTTGCGCAGCTCCGGCGAGGAGTCGGCGAGCCGGGTCAGGGTGCCGGCGGCGATGGGGCTGTTGGTACGGGCGGCCGACCCGGCCACGCGGAGCAGCAGCCCCGGGTCACGGCTGGGCACGGCGTCGCGAGCGAGGGCGACTTCGTTGCCGTGCAAGACAACGCCGTCGTCCAAGGGCCGCCTTGCCGGGCCACGCCGCAAAGCCGACCGGCCGAACGCGCCGATTCCCTTACGGGGAGCGGCAGCCCGGGCCGAACGCAGGGCGACGTCGACGGCGTAGACGACGGTCCGCCCGGCCGAGGAGAGGGCGCGGGCGAGACCGAAACGGTCCCCCATGGACAAAGCCGAGGCGACCTCGTCGCCCTCCTGGGCATGCAGCACGTCACGAGGCTTTCCACTGGCGCGTCGCAATTCCGTGCGCACATCGAGCAGCAGCTCGCGGGCCTGCTCGACATCGGCCCCGGGCCGGTCGATCACCTGGGCGACGGCCAGCGCGTCCACGAGTTGCAGGTCCCGCAGCCCGCCGCGCCCGTGCTTGAGGTCGGGCTCCACCCGGTGCGCCACCTCGCCGGACACCGCCCAGCGCCGCTTGGCCTGGTCGGCGAGCTCGTCGAGACGCTCCCGGATGCCGGACCGCCACTGCTGCCGGGCCGACTGGATCAGCCGGTCGGCGACCTCCTGGTCGCCGGCGAGGTAGCGGGCCTCCAGCAGGCCCAGCGCCACCCGCAGGTCGCTGCCGGCCACCCGCAGCGCCTCGCCGACCGTCCGCACGGAATGGTCCAGCCCGATGCCGGAGTTCCACAGCGGGTACCACAGTTTCTCGGCCACGGACTCGATGTCCTTGCGTCCACTGTGGACGAGAACGAGGTCGAGGTCCGAGCCCGGCACGAGTTCCCGCCGGCCCAGGGCGCCGACGGCCACCAGGGCGGCCCCCGCGCCCACGCCGGCGCTGCCGGCGTGGGCGGTGAGCCAGAACTCGTGCAGGTCGACCAGCGCCTCTCTCAGCGCGTCCGCCGGCAACCGGCGGTGACCCGGGGCGGGCTTGAGCAACAGGTCCCGAGCCCGCACCAGGTCGTCCGCAGTGACAGCCCCCAGATCAGTCATGCGAACCTCCGATCACAATGCGTCGTTGCCGCGTTCTCCAGTCCGCACCCTGACCACGGTCTCCACCGGCACGACCCAGACCTTGCCGTCGCCGATCTTGCCGGTGCGGGCCGCCTCGACCACGGCGTCCACCACCTTGTCCACGGTCAGGTCGTCGACCAGCACCTCGACCCGCAGCTTGGGCACGAAGTCCACGGCGTACTCGGCGCCGCGGTAGACCTCGGTGTGGCCCTTCTGCCGCCCGAAGCCCTGCACCTCGCTGACGGTCATGCCCAGCACGCCCAGCCGCTCGAGCGACGCCTTGACGTCGTCCAGCACGAACGGCTTGATGATCGCCGTCACCAGCTTCATGACTTGCTGCCCTCCAGGACCGTGTTCGTGCCGCCGGAAACCTTGCCCACGCCGCGACCGGCGCCCACGAAGCCGCCGAGCTCGTAGGCCGTCTCCGCGTGCTCGCTCTCGTCGATGCCGGTGACCTCGGCCTCGGCGTCGACCCGGAACCCGATCGTCTTCTTGATGACCCAGCCGATGATGAAGGTGAGCACGAACGAGTAGGCCAGCACCGAGAACGCGCCGATGGCCTGCTTGCCCAACTGGGTGAATCCGCCGCCGTAGAACAATCCGTCGGCCCCGGCCGAGTTGACGCTGGTGGTGCCGAAGAAGCCGATCAGCAGGGTGCCGATGATGCCGCCGACCAGGTGCACGCCGACCACGTCGAGCGAGTCGTCGAAGCCGAGGCGGAACTTCAGGCCCACGGCCAGGGCGCAGACGACGCCGGCGATGAGGCCGATGGCGGCGGCCCCGAGCGGGTTGACGAAGGCACAGGCGGGAGTGATGGCGACCAGGCCGGCGACCGCGCCCGACGCCGCGCCGAGGGTTGTCGGCTTGCCGTCACGCACCTGCTCGGTGATCAGCCAGCCGAGGACGGCGGCGGCGGTGGCCACGGTGGTGGTGGTGAAGGCGACGGAGGCGAGGTCGCCGGCGGCCAGCGCGGAGCCGGCGTTGAAGCCGTACCAGCCGAACCACAGCAGGCTGGCGCCCAGCAGCACGAACGGCACGTTGTGAGGACGCATCGGCTCCTTCGGCCAGCCCTTGCGGCGCCCGAGAACCAGGGCCAGGGCCAGGCCGGCGGCGCCGGCGTTGATATGGACCGCCGTTCCGCCGGCGAAGTCGAGCGCCTTGATCCGGTTGGCCAGCCAGCCGCCGAGGGTGGAGCCGTCGGCCGAGTCGAAGGCGAACACCCAGTGCGCGACCGGGAAGTAGACGAGGGTGACCCAGACGATCAGGAAGATCACCCAGGACCAGAACTTGGTGCGGTCGGCGATCGCGCCGGAGATCAGCGCCGGGGTGATCACCGCGAACATCAGCTGGAACATGACAAACGCCAGCACCGGGATCTGATGATCCTTCGGCCCGGTCAGCTGGCCGACCGTGCCGGCCAGTCCGGAGTTGTCGAAGTTGCCGACCAGACCGGAGAAGGCGTCGTTGCCGAACGCCTCGCTGTAGCCGTAGAGCATCCACAGCACGGTCACCACGGCGAGCGCGATGAAGTTCAGCATGAGCATGTTCAGCACGCTCTTGGAGCGGACCATGCCGCCGTAGAAGAACGCGAGTCCCGGTGTCATCAGCATGACCAGCGCGGCGCTGGCCAACACCCAGGCGGTGTCTCCTGTGTTCACATCGTCCTCCCGTGCGGGCGCCAGTTGCACGGAAGCATCGACATCGGCTGTTTCGCCGGTCTTCGCGCCATGTTTCGCCGGTGTGAACTGTCGGCGGTCCGGTGTTAACAGGGCATTTCGACGGCCCTACCCACCCGGTTTCGGTGACGTTCGGTCAACGGGCGGGGTGCAGTGCGTCGCCCGATCTGGTGGCGACTTCAGACCGTGACCGACTCGGTCGGCGCACCCCGCACCGCACGGTGGCGACGGGTGATCATCGTGACCACGGCCAGCACGACCACGTTGACCACCAGCGCCACCACGCCGGTGTTGAGGTCCTTGAGCGGCTGCGGCAGCCACGGGGCCACGCCGGCCATGGTCGCCCCGCTGATGGTGAACGCCGCGACCACGGCCACCCCGGCCACGATGCCGGCGGCCGCGCCGGCGGTGGTGACCAGGCGGCGCTTGCACAGGCTGAGCACCATCGACGGGAACAGCTGGGTCACCAGCGAGTAGCCCATCAGCAGCAGCGAGACGATGGTGTCGCCGCCGTTGAACGTGAAGTACAAGGCGACCAGCGCGACCACAGGCACCAGGATCTTGGCCAGCGTGCCGACCTGCCGGTCGGTGGTGTCCGGCCGAGCCACCCGGTAGATGTTCTTGGCCAGCATGGTCGCCGAGGTCATCAGGATCAGCGAGCCGGGCACCAGGGCGGTCAGCACGCCCGCGCCGCCGACCACGCCGACGAACCAGGGGTCGAAGGTCTTGGTGGTGATCCGCAGCAGCGACAGGTCGCCGTCGCTGCCCTTGAGGCCGGGCACCACCAGCACCGCGGCGAAGCCGGCGAAGAACACGAACAGCAGGATCAGCTGGTAGAGCGGCAGCACGACCGCGTTGCGGCGGAACACCTTCTCGTCGCGGGCGGTGTAGACGGCGCTGAACGAGTGCGGCCACATGTAGAAGCCGAACGCCGACAGCAGCACCGTGGACACGAACCAGCTGGAGCTCATGCCCTTGTCCGGCAACGTGAGGAAGCCCGGCTTGGCCGCGTCGATGGCGTGGAACATGGCGTCGAAGCCGCCGAAGTAGTGCAGCGGCAGGTAGATGCCCAGGAACACCACGACCACCAGGATCACGACGTCCTTCAGCGCCGCGGTCCAGGCCGAGCCGCGCACGCCGGAGATCGTCACGTACGCCGCGAGCACCACGGTGCCGGCGATGATCGACCAGGCGTAGGGGATGCGGCCGCCGGAGGTCTCGGACACGATGTTGCCCAGGCCCTTGAGCTGTAGCACCAGGTACGGCACCAGCGCCACCACGCCGACCAGCGACACCAGCACGCCCAGGCCGGGGCTGTCGAACTTGGCGGTGTAGAAGTCGGCCTGGGACAACAGGTTGCGGCGCTTGGCGTAGCGCCAGACGGTCGGCAGCAGCCAGTACGACATGATGAAGGCCAGCGAGCCGTAGCAGAGGATGTAGAAGGCCGGGCCGCCCTTGCCGTAGGCCCAGCCGGAGCCGCCCAGGAAGGTGAAGGTCGTGTAGATCTCGCCGGCCATCAGCAGGAACACGAAGATCGAGCCGAAGCCCCGGCCGCCGACCGACCACTGTTCCAGGTTCATGTCGTGCCCGCGGCGCGCCTGTAGCGCCAGGGCCACCGCGATCAGGACGGTGGCCGCGACCACCAGCAGCGCGGTCACTCGCCGCTCCGGTTGGCCGGGTCGAGTGTGTAGATCACGGCCAGCACCACCGAGGTGAGCACCACGCAGGCCACCATCCAGAACAGGATGAACGGCAGGCCGAGCACGTACGGCTCGGTCCGGTCGGCGAAGAACGCGCCGCCCAGCATGCCCAGCACGGGCACCAGGGCCAGCAGGTGGCGCAGTCGCATCGAGAACCTCCCCGCCAGAAATTCCGCGATACGGAATCCCGTTACCAGGTTTGACGGGAATCCAACGTGGCGCACAGACGGTGTGTCAAGACCTGTCCACGGGCCGTCACCGGTTGGAAACGCGACCGCCCAGATGCCGGGGGTTGACACTTGGAAGGGGGCTTTCCTCCACTCCGAGTGGAGGAAAGCCCCCTTCCAAGCTCGAAGTCAGCCCAGGAGGGCGTCGACGAAGGCGGCGGGTTCGAAGGGGGCCAGGTCGTCGGGGCCCTCTCCCAGGCCGACCAGCTTGACCGGGACGCCGAGCTCGCGCTGGACCTGGAACACGATGCCGCCCTTGGCAGTGCCGTCCAGCTTGGTCAGCACGACCCCGGTCACGTCGACCACCTCGGCGAACACCCGGGCCTGGGTCAGGCCGTTCTGGCCGGTGGTGGCGTCCAGGACCAGCAGCACCTCGTCGACCGGGGCCTGCTTCTCCACCACCCGCTTGACCTTGCCCAGCTCGTCCATCAGGCCGGTCTTGGTGTGCAGCCGGCCGGCGGTGTCGACCAGCACGGCGTCGACCTTGCTGTCCACGCCCTGCTTGACGGCGTCGAAGGCGACGGCGGCCGGGTCGGCCCCCTCCTTGCCCCGCACGATCTCCGCGCCGACCCGGGAGCCCCAGGTGGCCAGCTGTTCGGCGGCGGCGGCGCGGAAGGTGTCGGCCGCGCCGAGCAGCACGGTCCGGCCGTCGGCGACGAGCACCCGGGCCAGCTTGCCGGTGGTGGTGGTCTTGCCGGTGCCGTTCACGCCGACGACCAGCAGCACGGCCGGCTTGCCGTCGTCGGGCAGCGCCCGCACGGCCCGGTTCATGTCGGGGTGCAGGGAGTCGATCAGCACCTCACGCAGCAGCGCCCGCGCGCCCTCGGCGTCGCGCACGCCCTGGGCGACGATCTTGGTGCGCAGGGTGCCGACGATCTCGGCCGAGGTGGCCGCGCCGAGGTCGGCCATCAGCAGCTGGTCCTCGATGTCGGTCCACGAGTCCTCGTCGAGGTCGCCGGCGCCGAGCAGGCCGAGCAGGCTCTTGCCGAACATGGTCTGGGACCGGGCCAGCCGGCCGCGCAGCCGCTGCATGCGGCCGGCGGTGGGCTCGATCTCATCGAGCTCGGGCTCGGGTTCCGGCTCGGGTTCCACGACCGGCTCGGGCAGGTCGACGTCGACCAGGGTGCGGCGCTCGGAGTCGCGCGGCACGGCGGCGTCGTCGCCGACGCCGGGCTGGCCGTCGGTCTCGGTGCGGTCGGCCACCGGATGCTCGACCGGGTCGACGGTGGCCGTGCCGCCGCCCGCGGAGAGGGTGAAGCCGCCGCCGGCCTGATAGCCGCCGGACTTCGGCTTGTCCAGCTCCTCCTTCCGGGTCATGTCGATCCGGCGGCGCCGGGCCAGCACCAGCCCGACCACCAGGGCGACGAGCAGCACCGCCAGCACGGCGACGCCGATCAGGAGCAGCATGTCCGGGGTCAGCACCGTCCCATCCTCGCATCCCGGTCTTCGCCAACATCTAACGTGTCGGCGTCCGGTTTGGTAAGAAACACCCATGAAGGTGCTCGGCCTGATCTCCGGCACGTCGATGGACGGCATCGACACGGCCGTGGCCGAGCTGCGCCTGGCCGGCGACACCGTGACGATGACCCCGTTGCACGCGGCCGCCGCGCCCTATCCGCCGAACGTCCACGCGGAGCTGTTGGCGGCGCTGCCGCCCAATGACTGCACGGCGGCCAAGCTGTGCCAGCTGGACACCTGGGTCGGCCAGGCCTTCGCCGACGCCGCCACGCAAGCGCTTGCCACCCATCCGGACCTGGAGCTCGTCGCCTCGCTGGGGCAGACCATCTATCACTGGGTGGAGGGCGACAAGTGCGAAGGCACGCTCCAGCTCGGGCAGCCGGCGTGGATCGCCGAGGCCACCGGGCTGCCGACGGTCGCCGACCTCCGCGCCCGTGACGTGGCCCGCGGCGGTCACGGCGCGCCGCTGGCGGCGATCCTCGACGCGTTGTGGCTCGGCGGCCGGGACGACCGGACGTGGGTCGGGCTGAACCTCGGCGGCATCGCCAACATCACTGTCGTCACGCCGGGCCGGGCCCCGATCGCCTACGACACCGGCCCCGGCAACGCACTGCTGGATCTCACCGCGCGCCGGGTCGGGCTGCACCAGGACGAGGACGGCGAGCTCGCCGCCGACGGCACCGTGCAACCCGATCTGCTGGAACTGCTGCTGCGGGAGCCGTACTACGCGCGGCCGGCGCCGAAGTCCACCGGCAAGGAGCTGTTCCACGTCGGCTATCTCGACGGCATGGAGCACCGCGTGCTCGAAGACGTGATGGCCACGCTGGTCGAGCTGACCGCCGTCACCGTCGCCGATGCCTGCCGGAAGCACGGCGCGGACGTGGTCGTGGCCTCCGGCGGCGGCGTGCGGAACCCGGTCCTGATGCGGGCCCTGCAACGCCGCCTGGCCCCGGCTGAGCTGTGCGTCAGCGACGACTTCGGGCTGCCGAGCGACGCCAAGGAGGGCTATCTGACGGCGCTGCTCGGCTTCCTGACCTGGCAGGGCGTGCCGGCCAACGGTCGGCTGCTCGGCTCCGTGACCCCCGGCCGCGGGCCGCTGCGCCCGCCGCCCCCGCCCGACATCCCGGTGACGAAGCTACGCGTGGAGGCCCCCGATGCATCCCGTTGACCTGGTCATCATCGTGCTCTACCTGCTGGCCATGCCGGTGATCGGCCTGCTGCTGCGCGGCAGGCAGCGCACCGGCGCGGACTTCTTCGTCGGCGGCCGAAACCTGCCGTGGTGGGCGGTGTGCCTGTCGGTGGTGGCCACCGAGACCTCGACCCTCACGGTGATCAGCACGCCGGGTCTGGTGTGGGGCACCGGATTCACCTACCTCCAGCTGGCCCTGGGCTACATCATCGGCCGCATCCTGGTGTCGATAATCCTGCTTCCCCGCTACTTCAAGGGAAACCTGGTCACCGCCTACGCCTTCCTGGGCCAGCGCTTCGGCACCGCCGCGCAGGGCGTGGCCTCGCTGGCCTTCGTCGTCACGCGGCTGCTGGCCGAGGGCGTGCGGCTGTTCGCCGGGGCGATCCCGATCCAGGCCATCCTGGCCAGCTACGGGATTCACACCGCGTACTGGCACATCGTGCTCGGGTTGACGGTGCTCACCGTGATCTACACCTACGTCGGCGGCGTGCGGTCGGTGGTGTGGGTCGACGTCGTGCAGCTGGCCCTCTACCTCGGCGGCGCACTGGTGGCCGTCGGCGTGCTGGCCTCACGGCTGCCCAGCGACTGGCTGTCGGTGGCCGCAACCGGGAATCGCTTGCAGTTCTTCGACTTCACGTCCAACCCGCTGTTCAGCCAGTACGCCTTCGTCACGGCGATCGTCGGCGGCGCGGTGTTCGCGATGGCCTCGCACGGCACGGATCAGCTGATCGTGCAACGGCTTCTGGCCACCCGCAGCCTGCGCGACGGGCAGAAGGCGCTGATCGGCAGCGGCATCATCGTGTTCGTCCAATTCGGACTGTTCCTGCTGGTCGGGGCCGGGCTGTGGGTGCTTTACCACGGCGCGACGCCGGCCTCGCTGGGACTGACCAACACCGACGGCTTCTTCGCCAAGTTCATCGTCGAGGACCTGCCGGTCGGCGTGGCCGGGCTGCTGATCGCCGGCATCCTGGCCTCCACCATGGGCGCGCTGGCCTCGGCGCTGAACGCGCTGTCCACGTCCACGGTCAGCGACCTGTACCAGCGGTTCCGGAAACAGCCCCTGCCGGAGGACTCGGCGTTGCGGCACGGCCGGATCTGGACCCTGGTGTGGGCGGCCGTGTTCGTGGTGTTCGGCTCCATGTTCTCCAGCACCACCGGCCCGGTGATCGAGCTCGGGCTGGGCATCACCGGCTACACCTATGGCGCGCTGCTCGGCTCGTTCGTGTTGGGGCTGCTGGTGAAACGGGCATCCCAGGCCGACGCGGTGATCGCCTTCCTGGTCACGGTGGCGGCGATGGCGGTGATCGTGTCGCTGAAGTTCGCCGTCGGCGGCAAGTCGGTCGGGCTGGCCTTCCCCTGGTACACGCTGACCGGCGTGCTGATCACGCTGCTGGTCGGCGGGCTGCTGTCGCTTCGGCATCGGGCTCCGGCGCTGACCTCGGTCGGCTGACCAGCCAGCCCAGGGCGGCGGCCAGCACCTGGAGCCCGCCGACCAGCGCGATCACCCCGGGCACGCCGAGCGCCGGCAGCACCGGGCCGACCAGCACCGCCCCCAGCGAGAACGCGCCGATCTTGAGGCTGGCGCCGGTGGTGCCGACCTGGCTGAGCAGCTGCGGCGGGCTGTAGCGCTGGCGGGCGGCCAGCAGGGCCGGGAACTGCGGCCCCATGGCCAGGCCGGCGACCAGGGCCAGCCCCAGCAGCACCGGGAAGTTGCCGGCCAGCGACCACGAGCCGAGTGCGACACCGTAGGCGGCGATGGAGACAAGCACTGTGCGCCAACGGTTCTGGAACCGGATCAGGGCCACATTGGTGACGACGCAACCGATCTCGAACACCGTGAGCAGGAAACCAGCCGGGTCCTGGCCGACGCCGAGTTGTTCGGTGCGCAGCGGCAGCACGACGAGCAGCAGCCCCATCGAGCCCCAGGCCATGGTCGTGGCCAGCGTGACGGCGCGCAGCTGCGGCGTGCGGACGATATGCCGCAGCCCCGTCAGCACCGGCTGCCGGCCATGCGGATTCGGCGGCACAGGGGCGACGAAGGCCAGCGCGGCGATGCTGCCGACGGCGGCCACGGCGATGGCCAGGATCGACCCCGTCGGGGTGGCCAGCCGGGCCAGCAGGCCGGCGACGGCCGGCCCGGCCATGGCCGCCGCGCTGAACGACATCGAGTCCAGAGAGTTGGCCCTGGTCAACCGGTCCGGGCCGGCCAGCCCCGGCACCATCGCCGAGAAGCCGGCGCTGGTCATCGGCAACGCCAAGCCGGCCAGCACGGCCAGCGGCGGCGCGGCCCAGGCCGGCGCGAGCACGATCCCGACCATGGACACGGCCAGCGCCGACTGGTTGGCGGCCAGCACGGCCCGGCGGTGCCGCGTGCCGTCCAACCACGACCCGAGCAGCGGGCCGGTGAGCATCGACGGCAGCGAATAGGCGGCGACCGTGACGCCGGTCAGCGCGGGATTTCCGGTGCGGGCCAACATGAACAGCGGGATCGCGACGGCGACCATCTCGTCGCCCAGGCGGGCCAGCGTGGCCGCCGTGTAGTAGGCCCTCACGGGGCCTGTGTACTGCTGATCACGCAGTTGCGGCCAGCGCTTTTCGCGCGGTACAGGGCGGTGTCGGCGGCCAGCAGCAGCTTCTCCAGCGTGTCGCCGGCGGCCGGGTGCACGGCGATGCCGATGGAGACGGTCAGGCCCTCGACGTCGGCGTGCATGCCGTCCAGCGGGACGTTGACCGCCATGTCGGCGATGGCCAGGCGGATGCGCTCGCCCACAGTGATCGCGCCGGGCTCGGTGGCCCCTGGAAGGAGGATGGCGAACTCCTCGCCGCCGAAGCGGCCGACCACGTCGTAGTCGCGGACCTGCCCGCGCAGGGTGTCGGCGACGGCCTTCAGGACCACGTCGCCGGCCACGTGGCCGTAGGTGTCGTTCACCCGTTTGAAGTAGTCGAGATCGGCCATCAGTACGCCGAAAGTTCTATTCTCGCGTATCGATCTGGAGTATTCCCGTTGCGCGGAATCATGCCATGCAAGTGCATTAAGCAATCCCGTTTTGTCATCGGTGCTCGCCGCGACTTCCAACTGTTTGACCAGGACACTCCGATGCAACATCAACAGCGGCGGCAGCACGAGGAGCACGAGTGCCGGTTGATAGACCAATGCGAGAGCGGCCAGACCACCGAGACACAGCGTTACCGTTTCGAGGGCGTTGTCACTCCAGGTGCCGAGCAACGCCTGTCTCGACCGTTTCCGCCCGTACAGGTAAATACCGGCTGCGGCCAAGCACGCGTTGACCGATTCGAACACCAGAGCGGCCGTCAGCACGATCGCGCCGGCCCGCCAGGTCGAGGGCATGCCGACGTCGAGCGGGCCAAGCCCGGTCACCCGCAGCGCCGCCGACGCGGCGAAGCAGGACAGCAGCGCCCAGGCCGTGCTCACCGCCACCCGGTGCGGCGGCCGGGCCCGCACGTGCCGCCAGACCCGGATCCAGAGGTGCAGGTAGAGCAGGGCAGCCAGCAGCGAGACCACCGCGGGCGAGAGCAGCACCGCCCCGGCCAGGTACCAGACCGAGGTCATGTTGATGTGCGTCTCGCCGGACATCCAGCGCCGCATCCGCTCGATCCGGGCCGACAGCTCGGCCTGTCCGACGCCCAGCGCCAGCAGCACGGCCAGCCAGATCAAATCCATTCCGCGCCGGGGAAACAGCACGGCGTCCGATATCGGCAACGCGACGGCGGCGAACTCGCAACTGAGTGCGAATGCCAGCCAGCCCGGCGCCTGCTTCCACACGTCCCAGTTCGAGACGGTCCCCCTCACGACACGAAATCGTGCGATACTCGTGCGCAGAGCCATGCTGAGAAGTGCCATAATGGAACTCGACACCCCCTCTAGTTCGACCGCTCCGCATCGACAACCACCCGACGTGTCTGCCGTCAGCGTAGTCGGCCGTACGTCCCGCGTACCCCGAGGAGGCGACCAACCATGGCGACTCGCGAAGGCTGAGCTCCATATTCTCGCGCAGACGGCGGTCGACCGCCCGCCCCCGGCGGCCGGAAATTCGCCCCGTTCTCGTTCACGCTCCGTCACCATGAAGCAGGTCGGCGGCCGTCGCGGCCTCGGGCGCCCCGAGTTCGCCCAGCACCCGCGCCGCCCGCTCCCAGGCCCGCCGGGCCTGCTCGGTCGCGCCCAGCGCCCGATGCCCCCGACCGGCCGTGACCAGGG
Source organism: Kutzneria sp. NPDC052558 (assembly GCF_044547355.1). NCBI lineage: Bacteria > Bacillati > Actinomycetota > Actinomycetes > Pseudonocardiales > Pseudonocardiaceae > Kutzneria > Kutzneria sp. NPDC052558. The sequence goes on along the minus strand of NZ_JBIUAG010000015.1, from coordinate 3,585 downwards.
ATCTGCCCTCGACCAGGCGCTGGCCGGTCCGCGCGGCCAGCGCCACGGCCGCGTCGGCGCTGCCGACGGCCGGGCCCGTCTCCCCCGCGGCCAACTGAATCTCGGCGATCACGTGCAGTGTCGCCGCCTCGGCGCAGCGCATCGTCGCCGCGTCGCCGATGTCCAGCGCCTGCGTGGCGTGGGCCAGTGCCGAGGACAGCTCACCCACGGCCAGCTTGGCGCGGGCCAGGCCAAGTTGTGACTGAAGCTCGCCGTAGCCGAAACCGATGGCCCGGCTGAGCTGCAACGCGTCGCCATGCCGGGGCAGCGCCAGGTCGGGCCGGCCGGCGGCCAGGTCGAGGGCGCCCAAGGTGTTCAGCGCGTTCACGGTCGCGCCGCGGGCCCCGACACGCACCGCGAGCCGGTGCGAGGTCTCGGCCTCCTGCCGCGCGAGCTCGTACCGCCCCATGTCCAGGTGCACCGCCGCGAACGTGTCCAGCACGTCGAACTCGTCGTCGCCGCCGACCGCGCGACGGATCCGCTGCGACTGCTCGGCCTGCTCGAGTGCCTCGGCGTAGCGGCCGAGCTCGCGGTAGGAGTTGGCCATGTTGTTGCGCACCAGGGCCTCGCCGACCGGCGACCCGATCTGCCGGTAGCACTCCAGCGCCTGCTCCTGGAAGGCCACCGACTCGTCGAAGTGGCCAAGGTCGAAGTAGATGTAGCCGAGCCGGGCGAGGGTCTTGGCCTCGGTCTCGACCGCGCCGGCCGCCCGGGCCAGGGACAGGGCGTCGGTCGCGTTGGGCGCGGCCCGCTCGGTGACGCCCAGCTCCGCGTGGGTGGCGGCCAGGGCGCTCAGCGCGGCCGCCTCGCCGGCGGTGGAGCCGACCTCCCGGAACAGCTCGACCGCCTGCTCCAAGTGGTCCAGGGCCGGCCGGGTCTGGCCGAGGTCGGCGTGGGCCGTGGCCAGGCAGTAGTTGGCGGCGGCCTCGCCGAAGACGTCGCCGAGCCGGGCGGCCAGCCGGCGGGCGGCCTGGGCGGTGGACACGGCCTCGGCCGAGTGCCGGTGGGTGACCAGGAACCGGCTGATCGCCACGGCCAGCTGCCAGCCCACCGGCGCGCCGCTGTCGGCGGCGTCGTGGATCAGCGCGACCAGGTTGGTCCGTTCGTCGGCCAGCCAGCCGAGGATGACGTCGCGGTCGTACGCCAGGCACACCGGCCCCTGGTTGTCGGCCGGCTGCAAGCCGAGGTCGAACGGCGGCGCGAGGCCCGCCTGCTCGACCCCCGCGACGGCGGTGCGCAGGTAGCTGTCCCGGAGCCGGTCCAGCGCCGGCCCGCGCTCATCCTCGCCGGCGCGGCTGCCGGCGTGCCGGCGGACCATGTCGGGCAGGTGGAAGCGGCTGGGCTGATGCTGGTCGATCAGGTGCGCCCGGTCCAGGACACCCAGCAGGTCATCGGCCTCGCCGCCGGGCTCACCGGCGACCGCTGCGGCCGCCAGGATGCCGAACTCCAGGATCGGGGCCTGCCCGAGCAGCCGCAGCATCTGCCGGGCCTTCGGCGGCAGCGCCTGGTAGGCCAGGTCGAAGGTCGCGTACACCGCCGCTTCCTCGTCGCTCGCGACCAGGGGAGAGGTCAGCAGGCCGCCCTTGCGCAGCTCGCTGACGTACGCCGCGACGCTGGTCGTGATGGAGCCGGCGGCGATGCGCAGCGCCTGCGGCAGATGCGCGCACAGCGTGGCCAGCTCGGCGGCGGCTTCGGGCTCGGCCCGCACCGCCCGTTCACCGAGGAGCGCGGTCAACAGAGCGGCGGAGTCCTTGGCCGCCAACACGTCCAGGCTCAGCGGACTCGCACCCTGGAGCACGATCAGGCCGCGCAGGGCGTTGCGGCTGGTGATCAGGACCGCGCAGCCGGGCTCGCCGGGCAGCAACGGGCGGACCTGATCCGGCGTGACGGCGTTGTCCAGCACCAACAAGACCCGCTTGCCGGCCAGCTGCGAGCGGTAGAGCGAGATCTGCTCGTCCTCGTCGGCCGGGATCTGTTTCGGCGCGACCCCCAGCGCCCGCAACAGCCGGGGCAGCACCTCGGCCGCCGTCAACGGATGCGCCGGCGCCTGGCCCCGCAGGTGCACGAACAGCTGGCCGTCCGGGAACCGGGGACGCAGCTCGGCCGCCGCCCGCACCGCCAACGCGGTCTTGCCCACACCGGCCGGCCCCGACAGCGTCACCACCGGGACCGCGAGGTCCAGCTGCGCCGGGGCCAGCAAGGCCGTCAGCCGGGACAGCTCAACGTCCCGACCGACGAACTCCCGACCGTCGGCCGGCATCCGGAACACCGGGGCCTGCGAGCTGATGCTCGGCTCCGGCGGGGCCAGCTTCGGGTCGCTGGTGAGGATGGACTGGTGCAGGTCGCGCAGCTCCGCGCTGGGCTCCACCGCCAGCTCGTCGGCCAGCAGCCGGCGCACCTGGTGGAAGATCGTCAACGCCTCGGCCTGCCGGTCCGACCGGTACAAGGCCAGCATCAGCTGGGCCCAGAACCGCTCCCGCAGCGGGTTGGCCGTGGTCAGCGCGCGCAGCTCGGTCACCACCTCCTGGTGGCGGCCCAGCGTCAGCTGCGCGTCCAGGCGCAGCTCCGACGCCAGCAGCCGGCGCTCGTCCAGCGCCATCGCCTCGTTCTCCCGCAGCCGCGCACTCGGCACGTCCGCCAGCGCCGGGCCGCGCCACAGCGCCAGGCCGTCGCTGAGCAGGTTCACCGCCCGACTCGCCGGCGCCGTCCGGGCCAGCGCCAACAGCTGGTCGAAGCGGCCCGCGTCCACGTCCTCCACCGGCACGTCCACCCGGTACCCGTCGGTCACCGTCGTGATCAGGTCCGGCTCCCCGATCGCCTGCCGCAGCCGCATCACGTAGGCCCGCAGCGTCGTCCGCGCCCCGTCCGGCGGGTCCTCGTCCCACAGGTTGTCGATCAGCTCCTGCGCCCCGACCGTGCGCCCCGTGTGCAGCAGCAGGGTCGCGAGCACGATCCGGTGCTTGCCCGCCCGCACCGCCGCCGGCTGGCCGTCACGCACCAACTCGACCGGGCCGAGCAGGCGGAACCGCATGGACACACTCATCCCCCTCCCTCGCAGACCCGATCGTATTCGGCGGGTCACGCCCCGTGGCCCACAACTTCCCACGAGCCCGAAACGTCCCGGATTACCGACTAGGACTCAGGATCGGGCCGGCGGTGGGTGGGTGGGTGGGTGTGGTTGTGGGTCGGGTGCCCGCGCCGCGCGGTTGCCGGGGGTGGGGGTGGAGGTTGGGGGTGGACGGTCATGGCGCTTGGCGGTGGGGATTCGGGGGTTGTTGGTGGTTGCGGGGGTTGCGGGGGTTGCGGGGGTTGCGGGGGTTGCGGGGGTTGTGGGGGTTGTGGGGGTTGTTGGTGGTTGTGGTTCGGGTGCCCGCGCCGCGCGGTTGCCGGGGAGTGGGGTTTGCGGTGAGAGGTGGGGTTTTTGTGCGGTTGGAGATGGGATGGGGCGGCGGGTTGGTGGCTCCGGGTGGATTTTGTGTGGAGACCTCTGGGCGATGGCGTATCAAGGCGCTATCGGGCAGGCTCCGCCTGCCTCGATACGCAAGA
>NZ_JBIUAG010000014.1:0-236772 GCF_044547355.1 Kutzneria sp. NPDC052558 | reverse complement strand
TTTGCGCGGAGGGGGGCGATGGCATAAGCTTCTTGCGTATCGAGGCAGGCGGAGCCTGCCCGATAGCGCCTTGATACGCCATCGCCCAGAGGCCTCCGCGCAAAATCCACCCGGAGTCAGCTGGATAACGGCCCCTCACCCCTCAAACAGACTCCACCCCGCCGCCACCAACCCAAAACCATCCACCCCACCCCCGGCAACCGCGCGGCGCGGGCACCCGAATCACACCCACACCCACCCCAGACCTCACCAAAACCCAGCGCCAACGCCACAAAAGTCCTTACCCCACAACGCTTCGCCCCACAGTCGACAAACCTGCCCAAGGCTCTCCGACTCAACGCCCAGCGTACGCACCACCGTTGACATGCAGAACCTGACCCGTCAGATGCCCAGAATCGGGACGCGCCAGAAAGAACACAGCCTCCGCGACCTCGCCCGGCGTCCCGGGACGCCGGTTGAAGGCCACCGACACACGGGCGTCGACCCACTCCTGTGAGACGGTGCCGGCGAAGAACTCGGTCTCCAACGTGACCCCCGGAGCGACAATATTCGCCGTGATGCCGCGACCGCCGAGGGCACGGGCCGTCTCGACGTTCCACGCTTCCAAGGCCGCCTTCGCCGCGCCGTAGGAGCCGGATCCCTGCTTCGCAGCGATGGAGCCGATGGTGACAACACGAGCCCCGTCGGCCAGCCGCGGCTTGAGGGCCTCGGTGACGAGCACCGCGGTAAGCACATTGGCCTCGAAGTTGGCCCGCCACGCGTCGGCCACGCCGGAGAGGTCGCCAGCGGCGACGGCGGGACGGCGGCGGTCGGTGTTGCCGCCGGCGTTGTTGACCAGCACATCAACGCTGGTCGGCAGGCGGTCGAGGGCGGCGTGGACGGCGGCCGGGTCGGCGGCGTCGAAGGCGACGTGGGCCACGCCCAGCCGTTCGGCGGTGGCGGCCAGCACGTCAGCGCGGCGGCCGGTGATGGTGACGTCGTGCCCGGATTTGGCGAACAGTTCGGCGGCGGCGGCCCCGATGCCGGTGCCGCCGCCGGTGATGACAACGCTGCGCTTGCTCATGGCCGGAAGTCTCAGCCCCGAACGTTCGAGGTGTCAAGAGATGTTCGAAATTCTAAGACCATGTCGAAGTTGTGTAGGCTGCCGGGCATGCCCACCAGCGCGAAGACCCGCACCGACGAGGTGCTCGACCGGGTGCGCGCCGACATCCTCGGCGGCCGCCTCGCCCCCGGCGAGCGGCTCAAGTTCGCCCCGCTGTGCCGGGATTACGACGCCAGCGTCGGGCTGCTGCGCGAGGTGCTGAGCCGGCTGGCCGAGCAGGGCCTGGTGCTGGCCAACCCGCAGGTCGGCTTCCAGGTCACGCCGATCTCCCTGGACGACCTGCTGGACCTCACCCGCACCCGGATGGACGTCGAGGGCCTGGCCCTGCGGCGCGGCATCGAACGCGGTGACCTGGCCTGGCGGGCCCGGCTGGTCGCGGCCCATTTCACCCTGGCCAACACGCCCCGGCGCGACCCGGCCGACCCGACCCGGGTCACCCCGGCCTGGGAAACCGCGCACACCGACTTCCACGACGCCCTGCTGTCCGGCTGCGGCCCCCGGCTCTACGCGATCGCCGCCGCGCTGCGCACCAGCGCCTGCCTGTACCGGCGCTGGTCCGAGGCTATCGACTCCACCGACGCGGCCCGCGATCCGGCCCGGGAGCACGCCACGATCCTCCAGCACACCGTCGACGGCGACGCCGACGCGGCCGTCGCCGCGCTCTCAGCGCACATCGAGCTGACCACCACGCTGATCGTGGCCTCCCGCAATGCGTCCTGAGGTTTGACGCTCCGTTCGGGCCGAACTACCTTGATCTGCAAGCGAATACCGAAGGAGCGGCGGCATGCCCGGGCGGGACGACGAGCGCGGCGAGCGGATCCTGGACGCCGCCGCCGAACTGGTGCTGCGCTGGGGCTACAAGCGCGTGACCATCGAGGACGTGGCCAAGCAGGCCGGCATCGGCAAAGGCACGGTATATCTCCATTTCCGTACCCGGTCCGAGCTGTTCCTGAGCGTGCTGATGCGGGAGTCGGTGGCGTTGACCGCCGACATGCTGGCCGAGCTCAAGCGGGACCCGATGATGATGCTGCCGGCCGAGCAGGCGCGTTTGGTCTACATGGGAGCGATGAAGCGACCGCTGCTGCGGGCCATGTTCGTCCGTGACGTGGAGCTGCTGGGCGACCTCGCGACCGATCCGGCCATGCAGCCGCTGCGCCGGGTGAAGATCGACCTGTTCGGCGACCTGTTCCAGGTGCTGCGCGAGCACGGGCTGGTCCGCACCGACCAGGACCTGGAGAGCCAGCGCTACCTGATGGGCGCCGTGCAGACCGGGTTCTACCTGGCCCGGCCGATGATGGGGACGTACGCCGACAGCTACGACGACGAGGCCGCCGCCGAGCTGCTGGCCCACACCGTGCGCGCGTCCCTGCACACGCCCGGGCCGCCCGATCCCGAGGTGCTGGCGGCGCTCGCGCCCAAGGTCACGTCCATGCTCACCGACTTCCACCAGGCGCTGGCCGCCAGCGTTCACGGCTCGATCGACTGACGGTCCTCCGACCGCACGCCCCGCACCGACGGCAGGGCCAGCACCACGGCGCTGGCCACCACCTGCCAGCCGACGCCGACCGCCAGCACCGCGCCGATGCTGGTGGCACCGGCGACCACGCCGGCCAGGGCCAGTCCGATCGGCCCCAGCGCGTACGCCCCGAACGCAACGTAGGAATTGACGCGGGACAACGCCTCCGCCGGCACCTGCCGCTGGATCGTCGTCGACCACATGGTGTTGAACGTCGCGCTGGCGCAGCCGGCACACACCGCCCCGGCCACCACGACCGGCAGCGGCAGGCCGGCCACCAGGCACGCCGACGGGGCCGCCCACGCGAACGAGACCGCCGTGGCCACCGACAGCGGCCGGCTGGGTCGCCGGCCCAGCAGGGCGAGGCCGGTGATCATCGCCCCGGCCCCGAAGCCGGCCGCCATCGCGCCCCACGCCCCGGCCCCGCCGTAGCGGGCCTGCGCCGATGCCGGCCCCAGCACCAGGTACGGGGCCCACACCAGCAGGTTGAACAGGGCGAACTGGACCGTCACCGCCCACAGCCAGGTCCGGGACCGGAACTCGGTCCAGCCCTCGCGCAGCTGCGTCAGCAGCGAGTCGCGGCGGCCGAGCGCGGTCGACGGCACCTTCAGCAGGGCCAGGCCCACCACGCTGAGGGCGTAACTGAGCGCGTCGATGGCCAGCACCGCCGGCGCGCCGACCAGGGCGACCAGCACGCCGGCCAGGGCCGGGCCGGCGATGGTGGCGCCGGACTGGGCCAGGCCGATCAGGGCGTTGGCCTCGGGCAGGTGCTCGCGCGGGGCCAGCGCCGGCACGAGACCCTCCATCGACGGGCTGAACAGCGCTTCGCTCAGCCCGCCGACCGCCGCCAACGCCATGACCGCGCCCAGCGGCGGGTGCCCCAGCGCGAACAGCAGCGCCACGCTGCCCTGGCTGACCGCCCGGATGCTGTCGGCGGTCAGCATCACCAGCCGGCGCGGCAGCCGGTCCCCCAGCACGCCGCCGAAGAGCAGGAACAGCACCAGCGGCACGATCCGCGCCGCCAGCACGTAGCCCAGGTCGGCCGGCGAGCCGGTGCTGCCCAGCACCGCGAACGACAGGGCCACCGAGGCCATGCCGGTGCCCAGCAGCGATCCCGTGTACGTGGCGAAGAACAGCCGGAAACGACCGTCGCGGAACGGAGCGAAGCGATTCATGTGACCCCCGATCCCATCCTGGCACGGAATCGGCGGCCGGCAAGGACTACCGCACGGCGAACTGCTCGCGGTTGCGCGCCACGAAGGCCTCCACGGTCAGGGGTTCGACGCCGGTGACCGTGCGGATCACGTCGTTGGTGCCGGCGAAGATCCCGTTGCGGTAGTCGACCGCGACGTTGGCGAGGTGCTGGATGCGGTGCGGGTTGTGGCCGTGGCGGGCGAGGTCGGCTCGGAACTCGTCGATGGAGATGGGCACGTAGTCGAAGGGCCGGCCCAGGGTGCGGCTGACGGCGGCGGCGATCTGGTGGTGGTCGAGCTCGACCGGGCCGTGCAGGGTGTAGGTCTTTCCGGCGTGGGGCCGGGGATCCGCCAGGATGGCGGCGATCAGCCGGCCCTGGTCCTCGGCGGCGACGGGCGCGTGCCGGCCGTCGGCGAAGGGCAGCCGCAGCTGGCCGGCCGCGTGGTCGGCGAAGAAGTGCAGCCACTCGGCGAAGAACGTCGGCCGCAGGTGGGTGACCGCGCCGGGCAGCCGGTCGAGCAGCCGCTCGGACAGCCAGTGCTGGCGGGCGGCGTTGCTGCCGGCGTCCCGACGGGCCGAGATCTGCGACATGGTGACCAGGGCCCGCACGCCGTTCTCCTCGGCCGCCTGGAGCATGACCGCGGTGGCGTCGAGCAGCCCGGGCTCGATGGGATAAACGAAGTAGGCGGCGTCGATTCCCTTGGTGGCACGGGAAACGGCGTCGAGGTCGCGCAGGTCCCCGACCACGATCTCGACCCCGTCGGCGGCGAGCCGGGCCGACCGCTCGTCCGCACGATGGACGAGCGCCCGGACCTCATGGCCCTGCCGGCGCAACTCGGCCACCGTGTAGCCGCCGGTGCGACCGGTCGCGCCGGTGACAAGAAAGCGTTGCGACACAATCCTTCCTCTCTCCAAGATCAAGGGACCTTTTCTCTCGCCCAACGCCAGGAAGGGCCCCTTCATAACGTTCAGCGTCATGAAGGGGCCCTTACTGACGTTCAACGTCAGGAAGGGGCCCTTCATGACACCCCCCAAACGCCAGTAACGGGCCTTTTACTGCGCCCAGCGCCAGGATCGGGCCTAATCAGGTCTGGGAGCGGGGGGCGAGGGGGTGGGAGGGGTCAGCGTGGGGGGCGGCGGCCGCCGGTGACCTCGATGGGCAGCTTGTGCGGGAACCGCTTCCGCACATGGGCCTTGGCCTCGGAGTCGGCCAGCACGTAGATCGGCTCGACCTTCTCCTGCAACGGCTTGAGCACCAGATCCATGAAGGCCTTGCGATCGTCCAGGTACGGCTCGATCACGTCCTCGCCGGCCGGGCACACGGCCAGGCAGTAGGCGGCCTTGTAGTTGGGCTTGAACGACAGGCTCTGCCACATGGAGGCGTTCTCGGCGTCGGTGACCCGATCGCGGAACTCCGCCCCGTCCCGGCTGTCGGCGACGGTCTCCACCCATTCGGTGAAGCCGCCCATGAACTCGCGGTAGTTGTGGGTGGAGCAGGCCAGCCAGTCGAGCACGCCGTCCTTGCTGATCGCGCCGACCGGGCAGGCGGCGACGCAGAGCTTGCACTCCAGGCAGGGGTTGTAGTCCAGCGGCTGCCCGTATGCGCTGATCTCGGCGTCGACCATGATCGTGCCGAGCAGGATGAAGTTGCCGTACCTGGGGTGGATCACGTTGCGGTGGATGCCCATCGCGCCCATGCCGGCGGCGACGGCGATGGGCTTGTGGGCGATCACCCAGATCCGCCCGGGGTACTGGCCCATCTCCATGGGAAACGTGGCCGACGGGTTGATCGCCCGGTGTCCGGCGTCCTCCAGGGCCCGCACGACGCGGTGCGCGGCCTCGTTGACCAGTTCGCCGGTGCGGTGGAACTCCTGGTTGGCGACGCTGCGCGCGGGCGAGCGGACGTTGTCCCGGTTCATCCGGGCGACCAGCGAGATGTAGCTGCGGGCCCCGGGCATGGCCCGTTCGGCGTGCTCGACCTCGCTGCCCAGGTCGGGGTGGTAGACGGGGACAAAACCGACGTCGTCGACGCCGGCGTCCAGGCAGAGCTTGCGCAGCCACGACGCGTCGATCACCGGCGCCGGGCCGTCGGCCGGCCGCGAGCGCACGGCCCGCACCGACGGGTGGTTCTCCAAGCGAGCCGGAAGCTTCGCCACGCCGACCTCCAGTGAGTCCAGTTTCGCTACTCACCCTGGCATGGTCAGTTGGAAAAGGCAACCCACCAGCGTGGCATCAAGAGGCAACGGCGATGCCGGCGTCAGGAGCGGTGCAATAGGGTCTGCGCGTGGAGGCGAACCAGCTCATCGCCGGGCGTTACCGTCTGCGCGAGCGGGTGGGGGCGGGCGGGAACGCGATCGTCTGGCTGGGGGTGGACACCAAGCTCAACCGGCTCGTGGCGTTGAAGCGGGCCCTGAACACCGAGGTGAGCGGCTCGGCGCGGACGCGGCGACTGCGCCGGGAGGCCGAGATCCTGGCCGGGCTCAACCACCCCAACATCGTCACGCTGCTGGACGTGGAGCCCGACGGCGACGGCGTGTGGCTGGTCATGGAGTACGTCGAGCTGAGCAGCCTGGATCGGCGCGGCGTGCTGCCGCCGGTCCGGGCGGCGGCGATCGGCGCGCAGGTGGCCCGGGCGTTGCAGGCGGTGCACGCGGCCCGCATCGTGCACGGCGACGTGAAGCCGCAGAACGTGCTGGTCGGCGAGGACGACCACGCCAAGCTGAGCGACTTCGGCAGCTCGGACGCGACCGAGTCCGAGGTGACGGTCTCCGACTCCACCCTGGTCCCCGGCACCCCCGGCTACGTGGCGCCGGAGGTGGCCGACGGCGAGAGCCCATCGCCGGCCTCGGACATCTTTTCCTTGGGGGCCACGCTGTTCGCGGCGGTGGAGGGCGTTTCCCCGTACGGCGCGGTCAATCCGCGGGCGCAGCTGCGGCGGGCCATCGCCCGCAGCGTGGCCAAGCCCAGGCAGGCCGGCCCGCTCACGCCGGTGCTGGCCGAGCTGATGGCCATGGACCCGGCCGACCGGCCGACGGCCGAGCAGGCCCGGCACCTGCTCGACGCCGTCGCGAATGGACGGTCGCCGGTCCGGATCCCCCAGCCCGGCAAGCGTTCCCGACGCTGGCTGCGCTGGGCCATCCCAGTCGGCGCGCTGGTTGTCGTGACAACAGTGGCGGCGATCCTGCTGATTCCACGCGACTCCCCCGACCTGCTGGCCGATCAACGCACCATCGACCCGTGCGCGCTGCTCGACACCAAGGCGCTGGGCAAGTTCGGCACCACCGACCTGAATCCCTTCTACGGCGACTTCGGCCGTTGCGACGTGCTGATCAACCCCGGCTCGGTCGACGTGAAGCTGGAGTTCAACAGCACGCCGCCGCCGACCGGCGCGGTGCGGACCATGAGCGGCGTGCCGGTGGTGGTCACCCCGCTCGACGACGGCCAGTGCGACCGGACTCTGGTCCTGGCGCACGGCAGCGTCGACGTCACGGCCAAGGTCGACGACGGCAACGGCCCGGCCAACCTGTGCGAGATCGCCGACAGCGCCACCGCCACCGCGGTGGCGGTCGTGCTCACGGGAGCGATCCCCAAGCGGACGACCGACCTGGGCCCGAAGTCGCTGATCCACTCCGACGCCTGCACCCTGCTGGACAACGACGCGCTGAGCCTGTTCCCGGGCGTCGACGCCCTGCACCCGCAGCCGGACTTCGGCAACTGGGGCTGCGTCTGGCAGAGCACGACCCAGAGCGAGCAGCTGACCCTGCGCTTCGACCGCGGCGACCCGCTGAACGCCTCCGACGGGCAGCCGCTGACCATCGCCGGCCACGCCGCGTTCGACCGGGGCGCCCACTATGGCGACAAGTCGTGCGAGATCGACGTGGTCGCCAACCAGTTCCGGGACGAGAACGACCTGCTCAAGGACGAGCTGATGATGGTGGTCGTGGCCGGCGACCTGCCGCAGGACCAGATGTGCGCCCAGGCCCGGGCGCTGGCCGCGCCGGCCGCGGCGAAGCTCCCGAGATAAGGGTTAGCATCTCGATCGGGGACCGCTCCCGAACCGAGGTGCGAGGCTGGGCGCATGAACGACACGCGGCGTGCGACGGGGGGACGGGAACTGGCGGCCGGCCACGACAGCCTGGCGCTGGGAGTGCCGCCGTCCTCCCCTGGCACCCTCTTCGCGCTCGCGCTGGCCGGCGGCGTCACCTTCGCCCCCAAGGAGGGGCGCACCGTGCTGTTCGGGCGGGACCGGCCCGAGGTGCACGTCTGCATCGGCGAGAACGACCGCCGCATCAGCCGACAGCACGGCCGGCTCACCCACCACGAGGGCCTGTGGTGGATCAGCACCACCGGTCGCGTGCCGGTGCGGCTGCCCGGCTCGCGGCTGCTGTTCCCCGAGGACAAGCCGATCCCGCTGGCCGAGGGCTACACCCCGATGTTCGTGCACGGCTCCAGCGGCCGCGAGCACGTCATGGAGATCTTCGTCGCCGGTCGGGACAGCAGCCGGCCGACCTCCCGGCATGCCGATCCCACCCAGCCGCCCAAGACCTACCGACTGTCCCCAGTGGAGCGATTGGTGCTGGTCGTGCTGGGACAGCGCTATCTCATGCACGAGGCCTATCCGCAGCCGCTGTCCTACCTCCAGACCGCCCGGCACCTCGGCGAGCTGCAACCCGACGCCGGCTGGGGCGCCAAGCGCATCGAACACCTCGTGGCCGGTGTGCGGGCCAAGCTCTCCCGCGAGGGCGTCGCCGGCCTGACGTCGGAGGAGGTCGGCGAGCCGGTCGGCAACATGCTCAACCACAACCTGATCCGCGAGCTGTTGGAGAGCACCACCCTCGCGCCGCCCGACGTCCGCCTGCTCAGCCACCCTGGCGACAGTTAACCGGGCCTTTTCGGGGCCCCTCCCGGATTTCGCGGGTACGGTCCCGGGCCATGAAGACTCTCGCGCTACTGACCGCAGGAATGCTCATGTTCACCGCGACGCCGGCCCAGGCCGTTTCCGAGCGCTCCTGCGGCAAACCCGCCGACGTGCTGAACCTGGCCAACTGGAAGCTGACCCTGCCGACCGGGTCCGACGGCCATCCGACCGAGATCAAGCAGCCCCAGCTGGCCGGCTACTCGGTCGACCCGTGGTTCGTCGGCTGTGACGGCGTGCAGTTCCGGGCCGCCGTCAACGGCGTGACCACCAGCGGCAGCAGCTATCCGCGCTCGGAGCTGCGGGAGATGAACGGCTCCAACGAGGCGAGCTGGTCGACCACATCCGGCGTCAGCACCATGGAGATCGACGAGGCCATCACCCATCTGCCCGCCGGGAAGGGCGTTGTCGCCGGCCAGATCCACGACAAGAGCGACGACGTCACGGTTTTCCGCCTCGAGGGCAGCAAGTTGTACGTGACCAAGGGCGATGACGCGCACTACCAGCTGGTCACCGACGACTACCGGCTCGGCACCCGGTTCAAGGCCCGGTTCGTGGCCGGAAGCGGCCAGATCAAGGCGTACTACAACGACAAGCTGGTTGCCTCCATCAAGGTGAAGTCCTCGGGCGACTACTTCAAGGCCGGCGCCTACACGCAGGCCAACTGCGACAACTCCTCGCCTTGCGGCGCCGGCAACTACGGCGAGGTGGTCGTCCACGGGCTGACCGTCAGTCACGACACTGGGGAGTGAACTATGTCCGTAGCAAGAAAAGTAGCCGCCGGATTGGCCGCGGTGGGCCTGCTGACGACCGGGGTGGCCGCGTCACCGAAGCGGATCCCGGCCGAGTGGTGATCACCTGCGAGATCGGCGGACACCTCTACAACCCCATCGTGGCCGAGCAGCTGCGGTCCGGGGTCGAGAACGGGCTCCGCCGGGGCCGGTGCGCGCTGGCCGAGCTCGCGGCGATCATCACTGACACCAGGGATCCTCGGCTGCGGGCCCGGCTGATCCCGGTCCAGCAGGAGCTGTCCGGCCAACCGTCCCTTGTGGACCTCGCCGCGCCGCTGTCGCCGCGCGAGATCGACACGCTGCGGTTGGTCGAGGTGGGCGCGAGCAACCTGGAGATCGCCGCCCGGCTCGGCTGAGCCTGGAGACGGTGCAGGCCTACCTGCGCTCGGCCCGGCGCAAGCTGGGCGCACGCAACCGAACGGCCGCCACCCATGTGGCGCGACTGCGCGGTTTGCTCTGACCGGGGTTCACGGCGGGCCATTCTCGTTCTACCATTCGTTCACATGGGCGTCTCTCGTTCATGGATATGAATGGAGTTGCAATGTCGCATCCCCTTCTCTCCAGACTCAGACTCGGCCGCGCCCTGACCGCATTAGCCGCCGTGGCCTCGTTATTCATGGTGACGGCGGGGACGGCGGCGGCCGCCCCCGCCCCGGCCGGCATCGATTCCAATCCGTTCTGCGGCGTGCTGCTGTGCGCCCCCGGCACCGCCGTGCTCGACGGCAAACAGCTCCTGCGCACCAAGATCGCGCTGCTGCTGGGCGACCGCACCGCCCGCACCGCGCTGAAGGACCTGCTGGCGCAGGCCGACGTGGCCCTGACCAAGGGCCCGTGGACGGTGATGAGCAAGACCCAGACGCCGCCCAGCGGGGACAAGCACGACTACCTGAGCCTGGCCCCGTACTGGTGGCCGAGCAAGCCGCAGACCCCGGACAATCCCCTGGGCTGCCCCTACGTCAACAAGGACGGCGTGCACAACCCGGCCAACGACACCTCCGACAAGTCGGACCGGCTGACCGCGTTCAGCGCGATCTACCAGCTGTCGCTGGCCTGGTACTACACCGGCAACCCGGCCTACGCCAAGCGCGCCGCGCTCGACCTGCGCACCTGGTTCCTCGACCCGGCGACCAGGATGAACCCGAACATGAACTTCGCGCAGGGCATTCCCTGCCGCACCAACGGCCGCGGCATCGGCATCATCGAGTTCTCCTACACCTTCACCCAGGTCCTCGACGCCGCCGCGATCCTGTCCATCGGCGCCCCGGGCTGGCACGCGGCCGACAGCGCCGGCCTGAAGTCGTGGTCGAGCGACTTCCTGACCTGGCTGCTGACCAGCCAGAACGGCAAGGACGAGGCCGCGCAGATCAACAACCACGGCACGTTCTACGACATGCTGTCGGCGGCGATCGCCTTGTACACCGGGCAGAACACGCTGGCCCACCAGATCGTGGTGAACGCCGAGACCTCGCGCATCGACCCGCAGATCCTGGCCGACGGCAGCCAGCCGCAGGAAGCCACCCGCACCCGCAGCTTCCACTACTTCAACTTCAACCTGGTCGCGATGACCCGGCTGGCGGCGGTCGGCAAGCACGTCGGCGTCGACCTCTGGGCCTACCGGACCCCGCAGGGCGCCAGCCTGTTCAAGGCCGTCGACTTCGTGATCCCGGCCGCGACCGGCGGGCTTTCCCAATGGCCGTACCAGGAAATCGGCTTCACCGCGTACGCCGCGGTCGACGTCCTGCACGCCGCCGCCGATGCCGGCGACCAGGCCGCCCGCGCCGCGCTCCCGCACGTGCCGGCCCCGCCCGGCGGCGACCTCTACCCGGTCCGCCCCGCCGCCGAGCAGCTCGACGACATCTCCCAGACCTGACACCGTTTCCCTGTCACGCCACGAAGTCCGTGACCAGCCGGGCCAGTTCGGCCGGCTGGTCCTCGGACACGAAGGTGTACGAGTCGGCCACCGTGACCAGGCGGGCGTCGGGCAGGGTGGCGGCGAGGCGGTCGAACAGGCGCGGCGCGAAGATCCGGTCGTCGGCCGCGCGGACCAGCAGCACCGGTTTGTCATAGCCGGCCAGCTTTTCCGCGGCGGCCAGGGTGTGGCGGCTGTCCACGCCGAGCAGGAAACGCTTGAGGTCACGGCGAATCAGCCGGCTCTCGCGGCCCGGCCGCACGTAGGAGTCCATGATCTCGGCCGGAATCCCGCGCTTGGCCAGCCAGCCGAACACCGACGGCTGCCGCTGCATGGCCGGCAGCGTGAGCAGCCGACTCAGCAGGAAAGCCGCGCCCGGAAGCCGCATCATCCTGGGCAACGCGTTGAACGGCTCGGGGAAGAACTCCTCGAACGCGTCGCACGGCGTGAGCACCACGCGGCCGAGCCGTTCGGGGTTGTCGGCCATGAGGATCTGCGTGAGCGCGCCGCCGGTGTCGTTGGCCACCACGGTGACATCGTCCAGATCCAGGGCGTCGAGGAACTGCCCGATCAGCCGGGCCACCCCCGGCGGCGTCAGGTCGGCGTCGGCCGCCATCGGCAGCCGGTGCGCGCCGAGCGGCAGATCCAGTGCCAGGCAACGGAAACCGGCGTCCGCGAGCAGCGGCACGACCTTGCGCCAGAGGTTGGAGTTGACCAGCAGGCCGTGCACGAACACGATCGGCCGGCCGCTGCCGCGCTCGGTGTAGGTGACCGTGCCGCCGGGCAGGGTCACGGTCTTGGCGTTGCCGAGGGCGATGTCGGGCATTGTCCGACCTCCTAGGTCGTCTCTTTCACGCAGCCGGCCAGTTCGGCCATTGCCGCCTCCCGGCCGATGTCCACCGCCGCCCGCAACACATCCAGGTGTCGCGAGGTGCGGCCGATGTCCGCGCTGCCCAGCGGCGGGCGGATCTGGAGCGTCGCCGGGTGCGAGGCCAGCAGCCGCTCCTCCTCGGCGCGGAGAATATCGTGGCGTATCCAGGAATCGAGCGTTCCCGGGGCGTGCCGGGTGAACCAGCGCGACGCCACCATCCGTTCGAGCCGGGACGGGGCCGACGAGGTCTCGTCGGACCGCATGGTCCGCAGCGCGACGATGTGCGTGGCCCCCTGGGCCAGGGCCGAGCGGATGGGCACCGACTCGCTCAGGCCGGCGTCCACATAGGACCGTCCGTCGATCTCGATCGGCCGGCCGGCCAGCACCGGCATCGCGGTCGAGGCCCGCAGTGCGGTCTGCACGCTGGCCTGGTCGCGCAGGGTGTCGTGCAGGTCGACGGCCTCGCCGGTGCGGGCGTAGGTGGCCATCGGATGGAACTCGACCGGGTTGTCCAGGATCTCCCGGAAACCCATCGGCATCACCGAGGTGTAGACGGTGTTGACGAGGTAGTGCGTGTCCACCACCGGCCGCCCGCGCAGGGCGCGGCCGACGTTGATGGTGGTGCCCATGATCACCGGATCCCACCAGGCGTGCTGGGTGCTCTCGGCCCGCCCACACAGCAGCCAGGCCGCGTTCAGCGAGCCGGCCGAGCTGCCGTAGACCGCGTCGAACGCCGGCAGCAGGCCCAGCCGCTCAATGGCGATCGTCATGCCGCTCGAGTACGCGCCGCGCGAGCTGCCGCCCTCGATCAGCAGCGCCAGCCGCGCGTCGTCGTCCCGCTCGCCGGGCCTGCTGCCCCGTCGCCGGCGGTCCGCGAGCAGCTCAAGAACGGTCTCCATGCCGTCTTTATACACCTAACAACGTTCCGTATCATTGTTCCGTAACGACTGTCACCCTTCGTGGTAGGGTGGCGGGATGCCCCGGGTGAAGCAGCGCACCGACGCCCTCCGCGAGCGCGGGCTGGCCAGCGCCATGGCCGTGCTGGCCGAGGAGGGAGTCGCCGGCCTGACCACGCGGACCGTGGCCCGGCGGGCCAACGCCTCGCTGCCGGCGATCTACGAGGTGTTCGGGGACAAGGCCGGGCTGGTCCGGGAGGTCTTCATCGAGGGCTTCCGCCTGCTGGCCGACGAGCTGGCCACCCTCACCCCGACCGCCGACCCCCTGGCCGACCTGCGCCGCCTGGCCGACGCCTTCCGCCGTTTCCTGCTCGACAATCCGGTGCTGGCCCAGGTCATGTTCTCCCGGCCGTTCGCCGACTTCGACCCCACCACCGAGGAGGTCCGGGCCGGCGTCAAGGTGCGCAAGATCTTCGTCCAGCACGTCCGCGCCGCCGTCGACGCCGGCCTGCTTGCCGGCGATCCCACCGACATTTCCCTGCTGTTCTTCGTTTTTGTCGAAGGCCTGGCCGGCGCCGAGGGCGCCCAACGCCTCGGCGGCTCACGCCAGTCGGTGGACCGCCGCTGGCGGCTGGGCCTGGACGCCTTCCTCGCTGGCTTCAGTGCGGCGGCTCAGCGGCGACGCGCGTAGCGGGACGGGCTCACGCCCAGCATCCGCTTGAAGTGCCGGGTCAGATGCGACTGGTCGTAGAAGCCGACCTCGACGGCGACCGTGCCGGCCGGCAGGCCGGACAACAGCAAGTGCCGCGCCAGTTCCACGCGGCGGCCGGTCAGGTAGAGGTTTGCTCGGCCCGGTGCTGACGACCATCGCCCTGCTGGCCGCCGGCCGGGAATCCGCTTCCCTGTCAGGGGTTTTCGGCCTGGTGCTGGGCGTCGCCAGAGCGCTGCTGGCCGTGGTCCACCGGCCTCGCGGGCTCGCGGAATGACCACAAGTGCAACCTTGCTTGCCACGGGTCGCCGGTGTCCAGGAGGCTGGGCGCATGACACGCACGCCCGACGAGCTGGTCGCCGAGTTCTGCGCGCTGTGGGCCTCCCCCGACCCCGAGAAGCTGGCCGAGTTCTTCGCCGAAGACGCCGTCTACCACAACATTCCGCTGTCGCCGGTGCACGGCCGGGCCGCGATCGAGGAGTTCATCGCCGGCTTCACCGCCGGGTACGACGGCATCGACTTCGCCGTGCACCACCAGGTGAGCTACGGGAATGTGGTCATGAACGAGCGCACCGACACGCTGCGCCGCAAGGACGGCGTGGCGGTGGACCTGCCGGTGGCCGGCGTCTTCGAGATCGTGGACGACCGGATCGTGGCCTGGCGGGACTACTTCGACCTGGCCACGTTCACGAAGGCGATGGGCTGATGATCAACCGACGAGACATGCTCAAGGCCGCGGTCGTGGGGGCCGCCGCCACAGTGGCCGTGCCGGCGGTGGCGTCCGCCGCGCCGCGCCGGCTCCAGCCCGGCGAGCGCTACGTCACCGTGCCCGGCGGCCGGGTGTGGGTGAACGTCGTGGGCAGCGGGCCGAAACCGCCGCTGCTGGTGCTGCACGGCGGGCCGGGCGCGGGGCACGACTACCTGGAGCCGCTGGGCGAACTCGGCGTCGACCGGCCCGTCGTGTTCTACGACCAGCTCGGCTGCGGCAAGTCCGACAAGCCCGACAACCCCGCACTGTGGACGGCCACGCGGTTCGCGGCCGAGGTCGACGCCGTCCGCTGTGCCCTCCACCTCGACCACATGCACCTGTACGGCCATTCGTGGGGCACCTGGCTGTCCATCGAGTACCTGCTGACCCGCGCGCCGCGCGGCATCGGCGCCGTCGTGCTGGCCAGCGCCTCCGCCAGCGCCCAGCAGTTCGTCGACGGCACAAGGTATCTACGCACGCTGCTGCCCGAGGACGTGCAGAAGACCCTCGACTACTACGAGGCCAAGGGCGACTTCACCGCACCCGAATACCTCGACGCCGTCAACGTCTTCTACGCCAACTTCTTCTGCCGCCTCGACCCGTATCCCGATCCCCTGCTGCGCAGCGCCGCCAACATCGACGGCAACCAGGTGTACGCGGTCATGAACGGGCCCAACGAGTTCTCCGTCACCGGCAACCTGCGCGACTGGGACCGCAGCGCCGAGGTGGGCCGGATCAGGAACCCGGTGCTGCTCACTCGGGGCCGCTACGACGAGTTCGCCGAGCCGTGCACCGACACCCTGGAGAAGCTGCTCCCCCACACCGAACGCGTGGAGTTCGCCGCCAGCGCCCACATGGCCATGCTGGAGGAGACCCCGGCCTACAACCGCACCCTGTCCACCTTCCTGGCGAGATGGGACCGGCTCGTTGGCTGACCTCGACCTCGTCGGCTCGTGGCGGCTGGTCTCCTACCTGGTCACCAACGACGTCGAGTTCACCACCCGCCTCCGCTGGTCCCGAACCTGACCGACCCCGCGGCCTGGCGCCAACCAACCCGCCCCCACCGCGTGTCACCGACGGGGGCGGGTCTTCGGGGCCCGGCTACTTCTGCTCGCCCCAGTTCCGCAGGCCTTCCTTGGCCTTGTCCACACCCTGCTGGATATGGTCCGAGTGCTTGTTGCCCGTCTTCTCGTCGATGGTCTGCCCGGCGCGGTCCACCGCGTCGTCGACCTTGTCGCCGTGCTGGCCGACCATCTCCCTGGCCTTGTCCTTGAGCTCGTTCAGCTTGTCCGAGAGAGCCATCTCGCCTCCAGGTTGTGACCGTCCTACCGGCGTAGGGTTGCCGCCGTTCGGCCTAGTCAAACCGGCTCATCGAAGTTAGGCGGCGAAGAACCCGAACAGCATCCTGCCGGTGCCGGAAGGGTCGTAGATGCCGGCGATCGGCCCGGCGAGCATCTCCAGCAGGATGCCGTGGCCGGTGAGGTGATCCGCCAGCGCGGTGAGCTCGGCGGAGTCGCGGCCGATGCGTTTCATATCGTAGACGGCGAGGATGACCCGGCAGTGCGGGGCGTGCGCCTTGATCTGCCGAGCCGCCTCAAGAGCGGCCTCGAACTTCGGGCGGACCCGGATCCGGGTGGAGATCTTCTCGGAGAAGATCTTGTCGCGCGGGATGCCGTGCGCGGCCAGCGCGTCGAGCTGGGACTGGAGTTCCTGGGTCACGTGCGAGCAGCGGGCGTAGCCCATCCGGATGTCCGCGCTCGGGGCGTCAGCGGGGATCGGCGCCGGCGGCGGAGTGCCCGGCCACCACGCCTGGCCCGGCCCACGGTCAGCGGGAGTCGGGACGCGCAGTTCCTTCGCCAGCCGCGGCACCTTGGTGAACCGGTCGGCGCGGTACGTCCCGGCGACCGCGCCCGAGCGGGACCTGCAAAGCGAGCCCGACTCGGCGAGACAACGCGGGCACGGGTTGCTCTCGCTCGGAGTGGATCACCAAGGAGCGGTCGGCGGAGCCGTGAGCGACGCCACAATCTACGCACCGATGATAAAAATCGACACTGTGTATAGTTGAACGTGAGGGAGCACCCAGCCCCTCGCGGGGTTTCCTCTGGAGGAGCAAATGCACAAGCAGAACTGGCTCATCACCGGTGTCAGCACGGGCCTCGGCCGTGCCTTCGCCCAGGCTGCCCTTGCCGCAGGGCACACCGTCGTGGGAACGGTCCGTTCCGAGAAGGACCAGCGGGTCTTCGAAGGGCTGAAACCCGGGCACGCGCACGGCCGCATCCTGGATGTGACTGACAGCGACGCCGTGGCGGGTGCGGTCGTGGAGGTAGAGCAGAGCGTCGGTCCTCTGGATGTCGTCGTCGCCAATGCCGGCTACGGCCTGGAGGGCACCTTCGAGGAAACCCCGCTGGCCGAGGTGCGACGGCAGTTCGAGGTCAACGTGTTCGGGGCAGTGGCCACCCTGCAGGCAGCACTGCCCCACATGCGCCGGCGCCGCCGCGGGCACCTGATGGCCGTCACTTCCATGGGCGGGCTCATGGCCGTGCCCGGCATGTCCGCCTACTGCGGCAGCAAGTTCGCCCTGGAAGGCATCCTGGAAGCACTGGGCAAGGAGGTCGCGCAGTTTGGAATCCACGTGACGGCGATCGAGCCAGGCTCCTTCCGCACCGACTGGGCCGGACGGTCCATGACGCGCGCCGCGCAGTCCATCGATGACTACGCGAAGCTGTTCGCCCCCATCCGTGAAGCGCGGCAGAAGGCCAGCGGGAATCAGCTGGGTAATCCGGCCAAGGCTGGCGACGCCGTCGTGCACATCGCGTCGGTCGACCAGCCGCCGGCCCACCTCGTTCTTGGCTCGGATGCGCTGCGACTGGTCACTGCCGCGCGCACGGCTGTGGACGAAAACATCCGCGCATGGGAGCCCCTCTCCCGCACGACCGACTTCGCCGAGGGCGCTCAGCTCTGATGCCCAGCCACCACTCCGCGCGGAGCAGGCGCGCCACCGAACGCAAAGGCGATGTCCGGGAGCGGGCCATTCTGGACACCTGCGCAGCTCTACTGGCGGAAAAAGGCTACGACGCCATGACTGTCGGCGACATAGCTCAAGGCGCCGGCATCACGCGCGGCGCCCTGTATTTCTACTTCGGCTCCAAGCAAGAAGTGGTGACGGCCCTCGTGGCCCGGACAGTTGAGCATCTGTGGGAGCGATCCCGGGCCACCGCAGAGGCCGACGAGCCGCGCCAAGCCATCACAGCGGCCATGCGGCGCACGGTTGAACTGTGGAATGAGCACGGCCTGGTCATGCGCACAGCGATAGACCTGTCGTTGACCGTGCCGGAGATCGGCGAGCTGTGGAGCCGCACGGCTGACTTGTTCATTACAGCCATCGCCGCTGTCCTGGAACGAGCCGGCGTTCAAGCCGGCGCCGAACCAGAGCAAGCGTCAGCGATGGCACGCGCCCTGTGCTGGATGATCGAGCGGACCTTCTACCACGCCTCGCAGGAATCCCGCGAGAAGTTGCACAAGGCATCTTCGACCTGCGAACACATCTGGCTGACCTGCGCCGGTCTCAATACCTGAGAAGAGGAGCAGTCGATAAAGCGGAGCCGTAGATGCCTGGCCGCGTCACGCCCATATCCTCTATTGACCGTCTCGGCGATGCGCAACGTTACCGGTTGATTACCGTAACGTGCTGCTCGCCTTGCGCTAACTGGACACCGACCCGTCTCCTCCGCATGCGCGCGAAGAAAGGAATACTCATGACTTCACCGGATGATTCCGCAAAATTTCTGGGCATGTGGGCCACAAAAGACGGCCATGTACGCCAGCAACTACTACCTGGCGGCCGCTATGTCGAAGCCCGCAGAGAAAAAGAATCCGCACATACTGGCGCATACCAGATTAACGGCACTCATATCGAATATCAGGATGACTCCGGATTTTCTGTCGACGGTAATTTTGTAGACGGAGTGCTGCACCACGTCGGCATGCTACTATATCGCAAAGATAAATTAAATGGAGAGCAATAGTTATTTGCTTCTCACTCTAGAACCAAGCAATCGTCACCAATGCCAACATTGATTATTTTGCTCACAAACCCACAATGTGGGTCAAAAAGCCTCACATCAGCGACCCGGTCAACAGCTACCGACTTGCTCGAAACCAGAATCCTCGCCCCGGTATCACATTTTTGCACTGTTTAAATATGGAATAATTAACCGAGAAATTAAGGGAATACGATGTCTTACTCTGAAATCGAAAAAGCCAACCTCGAGGCCGTGAGCGATGCGCTGGACGCAGCAGTAGAAGACTTCGGTAAGTTTGGCGAGGCCGTCTTTGATGACGCCGTGGAGTGGACCATCACCGGCTATGGGCTCGTTGCCCGCACCTTCCACGGCATGAAGGATCTGATCGACAATGCCGAGCAGGCCCTGTTCGACCGGTGGGACGGAAAGGCGGCGGTGACCAAGAAGGGCGTGTGGGCCGACGGCGACAAGGTATTCGCCCACCTCACCTCGGTCGCGCGCGCGGCCGATGGCTTGCCCTACGCCAATGAGTATCTCTATATCTTGACGATGAGGAACAAGAAAGTCGTCGCCGGAACCGCCTGGCTCGACCTGCACGCCTACTACGAGATCATCGATCGAATCAAGCTGCCGTCGTAGATCGGCCCTCCCCCGCCTGTCGTTGGTGATGCCGGTGTCGATGAACGCGAGGATTTCGGGCCACCATACCGAGACCGTGCTGGCCAACCGCTCCAGCTCCGGCAGGCCAGACGCGCCGCACCGCTTGTAGAACCGCGACAACCGGGTCCAGATCGCGGCCCGGTCGGGATGGGTGCGGGCCAGGGCAAGCAGATCCAGCAGGTCTTCCTTGGCGTTCCACGCGGCCAGGATGGGTTGCCCGATTTCTGCTGGCAGTGCCCGCAGGTCATTGACCATGGGGTCCAGGTGGTGGGCGTGCATCCGGGCGGCGGAGCAGGTCAGCCGATTGCGTAACTCCCACTCCCGGTTGCCCTTGCGGCCACGCCGACCCCGGATCTGGACGGTCATCCGGTCATTCCATGTCCACTGAGGACGTCCCCGGCGGATCTCGTCGATGCCCAGCACCGTCACCGGTGTGGGTTGGTCCGGCAGCACCGTGGTGGCGTGTGCGGTGAACGCGGCCGACACGATCGGCCAGGACAGGCCGTGGTCCCGCGCGGATTGCACGATCGTGCGCCCGCCGTCGGCGACCGCAGCCCCGGCCGCCTGCCGCAGCCGGTCGGTCAGCCGTGCCCGCGCGGGGACCTCATCCACTGCTTCGGTGAAGGTCTTTCTGGCGCATCCGGGCTGGTCACAGTGCCACCGGCGCTTGCACCATCGCAGATCGACCCGCCGGCCGGCGGCAGGCAGATCCCGGGGGCTGGTCGTGACCCACTCCTTCATCCGGGTGGCCCGTGCCGCGCATCCCGGGCAGGTGCGGGCCTGCTCGTCCGTGGTGATCAAGTGCACCACCGGGCCGTCGTGTGGTGCGTCGTCGACCCGAACGACGGCCAGGCCGGTCAGGCCCAGCAGCCGGGTCGTATCGTTGAGCATGCCCGTGGCTCTTCTGTTGTGATCATCTTGCTTCGACAACAAGAATGATCATCGAGTGAGCCACGGGCCCTCACACTGGGCCAGACATTCGGCCGGACTGTGGACAGCCACTCCAGGCGTCAGTCCCCGATCAAGTTCGAAGAGCCGTCAAACCTTGCGCAGGGTGACGTCCATCGACCGGCTCCAGGTCACCCCGTCCGGGCTCGCCTCGTGCCGACCGATCTGGGTCGTGCCGCCGTCGGCCAGCGTCACCGTGCAGCGGGTCCGCTCCCTCAGCCACCGCAGCTCGTCGCCCTCGATCTCCAGCCGGGACCGGTGCACGTTGCCGAAGCTGTCGTAGAAGGTCGAGACGTAGCCGTCCCCGTCCACCCCGATCATCTCCACCCCGCCGACGCCCGCCTCCCCGATCCGACCGAACGCCTTGTGCAGCACAAAAAACCCGCCCGGCGCCCACTCGTACACGTCACTGGTCACGATCCTCGCCCCGCCTGCCGTGATCCCCTCGTTGATCCAGTTCCCGATCAGCACCGCCAGCGCCTCGTGCCGCCCGTCCCGCACCGCCGCCACCTGCTCGGTCTCCTGCATCCCCGCCGCCACGCTCACAACCCGCTCCGCCATGACTGCTCCCTCGGTTCCGGTGCCAACACCCCCAGGTCGGAGCCACCTCGCCCGTCTCGACACGGACCGCGGATTGTTTTCGCCGGGTCAGTCGGCTTGCTGCCGGCGGAACCGCCGGGTCAGCAGTTCCTGGTAGTGCTCGGCCTCCTGCTCGGTGATCGGCACCTCGTCCCGGTCCATCGAGCCCCGGCTGATGCGTTCGAGGATGTCGTTGCGCTCCCACACCAGGCGCGGAGAGAAGAACTCCTCCTCGTGCCGGCCGCGCGCCCGGACGAGGGCGAAGGGGTCGTCGCGGGGCTGGGTGTCGGAGACGATGACGTAGTAGCGCCAGCCGGGCGGCGGTTCGACGGCGGCGGGGGTGTGCTGGAAGCGCTCGGTGTACATCGCCACGTGCCGCTTGGCTTCCTGCTTGGTGATCGGCTCGGCGCGGGCGGGCAGTTGCCCGCCCGCGATGCGCGAGAGCAGGTCAGTGCGCTCCCAGCGAAGGTGGTGGGTGAAGAACTCCTCGCCGGAATCCCATTGGCGCACAACGGCGAACGGGTTGTCCCGGGTGAGTCGGTCGGTGACGACCACGTAGTACCGGTACCTGCGTAGCACCGCTGCTCCTTCGGGAAGACGTCGGCGGCCCGACACTGTGGACAGTGCCGGGCCGCCACGGTCAACGACGGCGGGTCGTCACTCCGACCCCACCACCACCTTGCCGTCCTTCAACGTGATGTCGACGGCGCGGTCCGGGAACCGGACGCTGCCGAAGATCGCGTCGGACTGGGCCTGAGCGTAGTCGATCTCGATCTGCGGGACGTCCGGCACGCGCCGCCAGTTGTACCAGTCGTGCTCGGCTTCCTTGGCCAGCAGGCTGTCCTCGGTGTGCAGCTGGAACTCGAACACCTGCTTGGTCGCGTCGTCGTACACGGTCAGGTTGATGCCCCGGTAGCCCAGGCTGTTCTGGTTGCGGCTCCAGAAGTTCTTCAGCTTGGTCACCTGGAAGCCCTGGGCCTGGAGCCGTTCGACGGCCGCCTTCACGCCGGCGGTGTAGCCGGACTCGGGCAGGACCAGGGTGTAGCGGACGGCGTCGTTGATCTCGCCGGCCGCCTTGGCCAGGTCGCCCCCGGCCGCGGCGACCTCGGTGGCCAGCTTGCGCCGCAACGAGTCCGCGCCCTTGAGTTGGTACTGCAGGCCTTCCAGCCGGCTGCCGTCGACGTCGCGGGCCACCTGCTCGATCTTGGGCTTGATCGTCTCGGCGCTCTTCTCGGCGTGCGCGAGCAGCTCCTTGGACTTCTCGTAGCCGGCGGCGTCGAGCTTGAACTCCTGGCCGTACTCCTTGCCGATCCAGTTCTTGCCGTCCCACTCGCTGGAGGTGGGGAAGGTCGGCGGCTTGGTGCCCTCGGGGGCCGGGTCGAAGCGGAAGGTGGCGCCCTCCAGCTTGGCGACGTCGCCCTCGAAGGTGATGGTGCCGCCCTCGATACGGGCGATGGCGCCTTCCAGCTTGCTCAGGTCGCCGGTGACCTGGACCTCGAACGGCTTGAGCTTGAAGACGTTGCCGTCGAACAGGACGTTCCAGGCCTCGACCTTGGCGATGCCGTTCTCGATCTTGACGGTGAGGCCGACGATGTCGGCCAGCGAGTCGGCGATCTTGCCGGTGGTGCGGTCGATGACCTTGGCCGCGACCTCGGCGATCTTGCCGAGGCCGTTGATCAGGGTGGTCGCGGCCTTGCCGACGACGCTGGTCAGGGCCTCGACGAGCTTGCCGACCGCGCTGCCGCTGCCGCCGAGCGGGATGGTGGCGACCACGGTCAGCACGTCGAAGGTGGTCATGCCCAGGGCCTTGCCCGGGTCGTCGTGCCAGACGTCGAGGTGGATCAGCTTGTACGGGTTGGCGATCAGGTCCTTGATGCCCGCGCCGATCTGGTCGCAGGCCGGCCCGCCGCCGGCGGAGACGCCCTGGACGATGCAGTTGCCGATGCCCTTGAGACCCTCCCAGAAGCCCTTGGCGCTCTCCACGAAGCCGTCGAGGGCCTTCTGCATGAAGTCGCGGATCTTCTGGGTGGCCTCGTTGAACCGCTGGCACGCGGCCTGGTCGCCGGCCACGCACTGGATGTCGTCCTTGACGTAGCCCGCGGCCGCGCCGATGCCCTCCAGGACCTTGCCGGTGAGCTGGCGCTGCAACTCCTGGCACGGCAGCGAGGTCGAGGCCATCAGGCACATGGCCCCGGTGAACAGGCCGCCGAGGAACTCCTTGTTGAGCTGCTGGCGCTTCTGCTCGGCCTGCTCCCTGGCCAGCCGCTCGGCCTCGATGGCCTTGGCCTTCTCGTCCTGGAACTTGTCGAACGCCTGGACGAGCTCGGTGCGGAAGTTGTTGATGGCGTTGGTGGCGTTCTCGGCCCACTGCTTGATGGCCTCGGCCGAGGCGGCCGCCCGGCCCGCGGTGTAGGCGGCGTTGGTGGCCACGCTCGCGGCCCGACCGGCGACCGCGGCGTCGCTGCGCGCAGCGGAGGCGGCATTGGTGGCGTTGGTCGCGGCCACGTGGGCGTTGTGGGCGTAGCCGGCGGCGGCATTGGCCGCGTCGACCGCCCCGACGGCGTACTGCGCCGCCTGCTGAGCCGACTGGGCGGCCCGGGCGGCGGCGTCGTAGGCCGGCTTGACGTCGGCGATGGCGGCGTCGGCGGCCTTCTTGGCCCGGTCGGCGGCCTGGTTGGCCTCGGTGGCCCGGTCCTGGGCCGACTTGGCCAGCTGCTGGCTGAGCTGCAACGCGTCGACGGCGACGGCCATGGCCTGCCGGGCGTCGCCGTTGAGGTTGGCGTACGGCTTGGCGATGATCTCGGCACTGTGCGCCGGGTCGATCACCATCGACGCGGACGCGCTGGCCGCGTTGGCGGCGCGGTCGGCGACCTGGGCCTGGAACACGGCCTGGTTGGCCTCGGTCACCGCGCCCTCGGCCTCGAACCGCGTCTGGTCGGCCGAGCTCTGGGCGCCGGCAGCGACACTGGCCGCCTGCATGGCCAGCTGGTTGGCGTCGTCGGCGGCCCGACGCGCGGTCACCGCTTCCTGGTCGGCCGCTGCGGCTGCTGCCCGGGATCGACGGGCAGCGGCGGACGCCGCGTCGGCCTCGGCCTTGGCGGTCGCGGCGGCGGCCCGGGCCCGCGCCGCCCACGCGGCGGACTCGTTGGCCGCCGACCTCGCGCGAGCGGCGTCGGCGGCGATGTCCTTGGTCGCCGCGTCGGCGTCCTTGCCCTCCTTGATCGCCTGGTCGCGGGCGGCCTTGAGGGCGGCCTCGATCTCCTGGGCGTAGGTCGCCCGGTCGGAGCTGATGCTGGTCGCGGTCTTGAGCTCCGTGGCGGTCCGGCCGGCCGCCTCGATCGCCGTGTCCTCACGGACCTTGTCCCGGATCGCGTCGTTGTTCGCGGAGACGGCGGCGTTGCTCTTGGCCACGGCGTTGCCCGCGGCCCCCTGGGCGTTGACCCGGGCGGCCCGGGCCTTGGCCGCGTGCTGACGGGCCTGCGCGGCCGCGGCTTCGGCGGCGGCCTGCTGCGCCTTGGCCCGGTCCCGAGCGCCGATGGCGATGTCCTGCTGCTGCTTGGCCGCGGTGGCCAGGTCAGCGGCGGTCTGCGCCTGCCTTTCGGCTTCCTCACGCCACTTCTTGGCGTTGGCGGCGTGCTCCTCGGCCTTGTTGTCGGCGTCCAGCGCACGGCTGTCGGCCAGGGTGGCCTCGGCGGCGTGCTGGGCGGTCTCGGTGGCCTTCGACGCCGCCTCGACGGCGGAGCCGATCGCGATGGTGACCTTGGCCCAGTCCAGGCCGTTGGTCATGCCGGTGTGCAGCAGATCCACGGCGGCGTTCTGCACCGCGGCGGTGGTGCCGCGAGCGGACAGCGCCGCGCGAGCGGCGGCCTCGGCCTGCTGGGTGGCCTGCGCCCGCAGCGAATCGATCTCCGCGGTGCGGCCGAGCTGGCCGTGGGCCCGGCCCGGCTTGTCCTCCTGGACGATCTCGTCGGCGCGGTGCGCGAACGAGGCGCCCAGCTTCATCGCGAGCGTGGCGTTGTCCAACGCCTGCACGGCTTCGATGTTGGCGCGCAGGATCTCGGCGCGGGCCTGGGCGGCTGCGCCGGCCCGGCGGGCCAGGTCGATCAAGTCGTTGACGGCCTTGTTCCGGTCGGCCAACGCCTTCTCGATCACGGCCTGGAAGTCGTGGTCCCGCTTGTTCGCGTCGGCGTAGCCGGTCAGGTAGAACGCCCGGATCCGGTCGTAGTCGTTGGTCGACAGCACGGCCGCGCCCTCGACCTGGACCTGCGGGCCGCCGTGGGCGACCATGTCCTTGACCCGGCCGATGACGCGCTCTCGCTCGGCTTGGGCGTCGACCTCGTCCTGCTGGTCCTGCTTCTCGGCGATCTCGTGCCCGTACTGCACGAAGTCGGCGATCTTCTGGTCGTCACCGGAATCCAGGGCCGCCTGCGCGCCGGCGCGGACCTTGGGCCCGCCGGTCTGCGCCCAGCCCTGCACCAGCTCACGGTTGTGCGCGGCCTCGGCCCGCTTGCGCTCGGCCGCCTTGGCCTTCGCCTCCGCCTCACCGTGATCCAGGAAGTAGAGGATCTTGGCCGGGTCGTGCGAGTCCAGCGCTTCCTGCGCGGCCTGCCGAACCTCCGGCTCGCTGGCGTGCGCGGCGATGTCCTCGACCAACTGCCGGTTGAACTCGTCCTCGTCGTCCGGCACGCTCTGCGGCGTCACGGCCGCGGTGTTGGCGACCGGCGCCGGCGGCGCGACGGCGGCCGCGGCCGGGCCGGCGATGCCGCCCATCAGCGCCGCGATCACCGTCAGCAGGACGGCAGCGGAAAATCCGCGCCATCTGGCGCGTTCACGTTGGGTGCTCATGTTGTTACCGGTCCCCCTGGTCCCTCGCCGCGGCGGCGTCGGCACTGGCCCGTGCCTGGTCCGCCATCGCCTTCCACGCGTTGGCCTGCGCCAGCGCCCACGCGGCCTCGTCGGCCCACGACGTCCGGCCGGCGTCGCCCCGCGCCAGCACGTCGGCCCAGTCCTGCTCGCCGGTCGCGGTGCGGGCGTGGTCGGCGACCGCCGCCCACGCGGCCGACTGCCGTGAGGCCTTCTCCCCTTCGGCCGTCCAGTCCACACTGGACTGACCCGCTTGGGCCTGTACCGCCCGCCACGCGGCGATGGCGTCGGCCCGCGCCTTGCGGGCGGCCTCGCCGCTGGCCGCCTTCTCCTGCTGCTCGGCGTATTCGGCCACTTCGATCAACCGCTGGACGTCACTGTGCCACATGGCGTCCTGGTCGGCGGTGTAGCGGCGGAACGCCTCGTCGTCCAGCCGGGCGGCGCTGGCCCAGTAGTACTTGAAGAACAGGCCGATCGCCTCGTCGTCCCCCTGGGACAACGCGCGGTTGGCGGCCGCCCGCACCTGCACGCCGGGGTCGTTGGCGGCCAGATCGGCGACGTAGTCCCGGTCCTCCTTGGCCAGTTTCGCCAACTTCTCCTGGTACTGGTTGTTGGTGTCCTTGTCGGCCTGCTGGGCCTTGGCCAGTCCACTTCGGACGTACTCGTCCTGCTCGTTGTCCGACCCGGACAACGCGCGGGCCGAGGTGATGCGGACCGCGCTGCCGGGCAGCGAGAACTTGTTCGTCCGCTCAATGAATTCCCGATTCCGCCGAGCCCTTTCCGCCGCCCGCTCCTTGGCGGCGGAAAGGCCCGTGGTGAGGAATTCCGTGATCGCTTCGTCGCCGCGACTGCTCAGGATCGCGTTCCAGGCCGAGGTCTGCACGTCCGGTCTGGGATCGTGCTTGGCCAGTCTTTTCACGCGTTCCCGGTTGGCCGCGGCCTGTGCGGCCGGATCTGTAACGCTGACGGCCGTTTCCGCGATTGCGGTCACACTTCCCGTTGCGGCAACGGTTCCCGTGACCAGAGCGGCGACCATCACCGCGCGCACGAGGGCGCGACGTCCCATGTGTTCCCCCCAAAGCAGAACATCAAATTCGCCGGGCGGAGGTGCCCGTCGGGGTTTCCTAGCATGGCTGCCGAGCGCTACGCGAACTATGTCCGAGTGACGTGACTCACGCCACCTTGCGGTTATTGTCCGTATCGTGCGAGGGTGCCTCGGCGAACGGCCATCGGGGGTGGCCCGCCTTTTTGTCGCGTACGCCAACAAAATCATGTGGGGGGACACACTTGTCCAGATCCAGTCTGGCCGGCCGCTGCGCGCGCGGATTCGCCGCGCTCGCCGTCTCGGCCACGCTCGCCGGCGGCCTGATCGCCAGCCCGGTGCTGTCGCTGTCCGCGTCGGCCGCCACCACCGTGGCCCCGGAGTCCAGCGAGGAAGCCAAGATCTCGGCCGGCCGGGAGATCCGGGGCTTCACCGTCACCCCGGACATGCTCGCCCTGAGCGACAAGAACTTCGTGATCACGCTGTGGCAGGCGGCCAAGGACGGCACCCACGTCAAGGCCGACGCCCTCAAGGCCTTCACCGACACCACCGACGAACTGGCCTGCAAGCGCTACATCGAGACCGGCATCCACAGCGCGGCCAACCTGGACGCGATCGAGCTGGGCCAGAAGGCCGTACGTGACCAGCAGCGTTTGGCCGCGGCGGCCGAGATCCTCTGGACCGACGTGCCCCAGTCCATGTTGGACGCCTCGTTGCAGAACTTCGTGTTCGCGCTGTGGCAGCACGCCGCCGACGGCAGCGACGTCAAGAAGGGCGCCGAGGCCGTCCTGAAGTCGACCTCGACCGACGACGACCGCACCAAGTTCATCGTCACCGACATCTTTCTTGCCGCCAACGCCGACCGCCAGCGGGCGATCGAGCAGCACGACAAGGAGGAGCGGGAGCGCCTGGAGCGCGAGGCCAACATCAAGGCCAAGGCCAGCGCCTGGGCCGCCGCCACCCAGTCGACGGCGACCGACGACCTGAAGAACCTGCCCGACCACGAGTTCATCTGGGAGCTCATCAAGCGCGCCACCGGCGCCAAGGTCAAGGCCGCCGCCCAGACCGCGTACGACAACAAGGACGCGGCCGTCTGGCACGACTTCATCTTCACCGGCGTGCACACCGCGCACCAGGCCGACATCGACGAGCAGAACCGCCAGGACGCGATCGAGACCGAGAAGCAGGTCCGGGCCATCCTGGAGAACGCGCAGAAGGACGGCTACCTGCCGAACCTGGCGGCCGCCGCCCGCGCCGCCCTGGCCGGCACCGTGGCCGACCAGCACGCGTTCCTCAACACCGGCCAGCACGAGGCCGCCAAGAAGGACCTGATCAAGCCGGCCAACAACCGCGTGATCGAACTTCAGGGCGTGCACTCCGGCCGCTGCCTCCAGGTCGCCGGCCTGTGGGCCAACCCGGGCGACGACGCCAACAAGGACGGCGCCGCCATGGAGCTGTGGGACTGCCTGCGCGGCGAGAAGCAGGTCTGGTCGCTGGTGGCCAAGGCCGACAACAGCTACGCGATCGTCAACCTTCAGTCCAAGAAGTGCCTGGACGTGCGGGGCGATGTCGTGATCCAGAACTCCTGCAACGACAGCGCCAACCAGCGCTGGCAGTTCATCGAGAACACCGATGGCACCTTCCAGCTGCGCAACGTCGGCACCGGCATGTACGCCACCACCAAGGACGGCGGCACCGGCAACGCGACGCTGATCGTCCAGTACACCAACACGAACTCGATCGACCAGCGCTGGCGCGTCATCGACCCCAGCCACGTCGAGGGCCTAGCCGACCTCACCCCGGGCACCATCGAGATCAAGGGTGTGCAGTCCGGTCGCTGCATCCAGGTCGCCGGCCTGTGGGTGAATCCCGGTGACGACGCCAACAAGGACCTCGCCGGCATGGAGCTGTGGGACTGCCTTCAGGGCGTCAAGCAGGTCTGGACCGTGATCCCGCTCGGCGACCACAAGTACTCGTTCAAGAACCAGCAGTCCGGCAAGTGCCTGGACGTGCGCTACGGCGACGTCGCCAACGGCACCCCGCTGATCCAGTACACCTGCCACGGCGGCCCGACCCAGCAGTTCGTGTTCCCCAAGGGGGACAACGGTTCGCTGGCCATGCAGAGCGTGCTGACCGGCAAGTTCGTGGACGCCTGGAACCAGGGCGTGGCCAACGCCACCGGCTTGGTGCTGTTCCAGGGCAACGGCCAGAACAACCAGCGCTGGACCGTGGTGCAGCTGACCACGGCCTGACCGTCACCGAAACTGCCCCTCGGGTCCCTCGACCCGGGGGGGCAGTTCTCGTGTCGGGCATGCTGGTCACCGTGGACGAACGCATCGAAATCTCCAGAACCATCCCGGCCGAGCCGGCCGCGGTCTTCGCCGTGCTGGCCGATCCCCAGGGGCACGTGGCCATCGACGCCTCCGGCATGCTGATGGACGCCGAGGGCTCGCCGGTCACCGCCGTCGGCGACCGCTTCCTGGTGCACATGGACCGGGAGGGCCTCGGCGACCTGCCGATGGGCCGCTACGACGTGACCGTGGTGATCACCGAGTTCCAGGCCGACCGGGAGATCGCCTGGACCATCGAGGGCCAGATCAAGCCGCCCATCGGCCACGTCTTCGGCTACCGCCTGGAGCCGGCCGCCGACGGCACGGTCGTGACCTCCTACTACGACTGGTCCGGCATCAGCGACGACTGGCGCAAGCTGGGCATCTTCCCGGTGATCGAGGAGAAGTCGCTGCGGGCCACCCTCGGCATCCTGGAGCGCACCGTCCGCCGCGGCTACCCCCGCGGCTGACACCGCCCCCGGCGTCGGTGCCAGCGACAGCGTCGGTGCCAAGATCAAGGGACCGATCCTCTCGCCCAACGCCAGGAAGGGCCCCTTCATGACGTTCAGCGCCTGGACCTGCCGGAACTGTGAGCTCAGCGAATCTCCTGGATGGTCCAGGTGTTGCCGTCGGGGTCGGCGAAGTCGAGGAAGGTGGCGTAGGAGCGGCGTTGCGGGTCGGGGCCGGGGGCGAAGTCGCCCTGCCAGTCGGAGGAGGCCTTGTGGCGCAAGGGAGTCACGGGCACGCCGCGGGCGGAGAGCTCGCGGTGGGCGGCCTCGATGTCCGACACGACAAGGTAGTTGTCACGGGAGGAGCCGGGGTCGGCGTCGGTGAGGCCGACGCCGAACTGGACGGAGGCGGCGGAGCCGGGCGGGGTGAGCTGGACGACGCGGAAGCGGGGGTGGGGCCCGTAGTCGACGTCGAGGGCGAAGCCGACCTGGTCGGTGTAGAAGCGAAGCGCCCGGTCGACGTCGGTGACGGGGAGGGTGAGCACCTCGATGCGGAACTCCATCACTTGCCTCGCTCGATGACGACGGGCACGGTGGTGATCATGGCGGGAGCCTCCTAGACGAGCGGTTCGCCACCGTCGATGGCCAGTGAGACGCCGGTCAGGAAGGTGGTGTCGAGGGCGAACAGGACCACGCCGGCGATGTCGTCGACGGTGCCGACGCGGCGCGCGGGGCTGGTGGCCTCGCGGTTGGCGAACAGGGCGGACTTGGCCTCGTCGCCGAGGGCGTCGTAGGCGCCGGAGTCGATGGTGCCGGGCGAGACGGCGTTGACGCGGATCGGCGCGAGCTCGACGGCCAGCCCCCGCACGACGGCGTCGACGGCGGCGTTGGTGCCGCCGACGGCCAGCATGCTGGGCAGCACCTTGCGGGCCGAAGCGCCGGAGAAGAAGACGAAGGAGCCGTCGGCGGGCATGCGCGGGGCGAAGTGCTTGGCCAGGAAGATCGGGGCGACCGCCTTGACGGCGAACGACGCCAGCACGGCCTCGTGGGTCAAGGTCTGGGCGGTGCCCCGGGCTCGGGCCGAGGCGGTGGAGACGACGTGGTCGACGCTGCCGAGGCGCTCGGCCAGGGCGGCGATGCTGGCCTCGTCGGCCAGGTCGACGTGCTCGGCGGTGATACCGGAATCCGGGTAGGCGGCGGCCAGGGTGTCGCGGTTTCGGCCGGCGACAACGACTTCGGCCCCGGCGGCACGGGCAGCCAGCGCGACGGCGCGGGCGATGCCGCTGCCACGGCCGATGACCAGCACGGTGCGATTCCGCAACGACATGTCAGTTTCCCTTCAGGGCCAGCTCATCGGCGTCGAGACCACGGTCGATGCCGTGCGGCACAACGGCTTGGCCCGGTTCGAGGGCGAGCTTGCGGCCGTCCAGCCAGACGTCGACGTGATCCGGCTCGAACGATATCCAGCCGGACACGGCCTCGACCTCCGGCCACGCCTCGGGATAGCCCCATGCCGCCCTTTTGTGCGACCCGATGTCGTAATAGCTGGCCAATCCCTTGTACGGGCAGAAGGTCTGCCCCTCGACCGGAGTCAGCGCGTCGAGGTCGATGTCCTCACGCGGCACGTACCAGCGGGGAGCGAAGCCCGACTCGTACAGGGCCAGCGGGCGCCGGGTGTCGGCGACGACGCGATCGCCGTCCTTGACGACGAGGTGCCGCGAGGTCTTGCGGATGTCGACCCGGTGGTACA
Source organism: Kutzneria sp. NPDC052558 (assembly GCF_044547355.1). NCBI lineage: Bacteria > Bacillati > Actinomycetota > Actinomycetes > Pseudonocardiales > Pseudonocardiaceae > Kutzneria > Kutzneria sp. NPDC052558. The sequence continues at coordinate 205,478 of NZ_JBIUAG010000014.1, read as the reverse complement.
TGTCGGCGGCGTGGCCGACGATGCGCTCGTCCTCCTCGTAGAACGCGTCCATGGCCCGCCAGGCGAAGGCGACCCGGTCGCGCAGGACCGCGGCGTGGGCCGGCAGCTCGCTGAACTGCCAGGCGGCGTGGGCCACGCCGTTCACGCTGAACCACGCGGTGGCCCCGAGATCCTTGTGTTTGGTGGCACGGGTTTCCGTCGCCAGAACGCCCTCGGCCACGTCGGCCAGCGGGAAGTACGCGACCGGATAACGCCCGGGCTCGTGCAGCAGGATCACGTCCTCGCTGTCGGCGATCCACTCGCCACCCAGCCGCACCCGCATCCGCCGGCGCAGCGGCTCGGCGAACAGAAGGCGCTCCGGCATCGGCTGTTCGGTCAAGAAGTGCCCGACCGCCGTGGCCGCCAGGGGTCCTTGCTGCCATGCCAGTCCCATGACCTCGCCCCTCTCTAACCGTTTAAAATGTATTGACTGGTTAGACTGAAGCATGGTGTGCTGTAACCTGTCAAGCATGGGTTTGGAGGTTAGAGTGAGCGAGACCGACGAGACGCTGCTGCTGGACCTGCTCAACACCACCCCCGTGGTCGACGGCACGCAGCGGGACACCCTGGACCGCGAGTGGCTGGTCGCGCACGGTCAGGACGCCTCCGACGACGAGTGGCAGGCCGCCGTGGACGCTCGCGACGTGCTCCAGGACGTGGTCCGCGGCCACGCCACCGCCGCCGAACTGGCCCCCTTCGTGACCGGTGTCGGCTACCGGGCGTCCCTGGCCGGTGACGGCCTGGTCTGGACTCCCGACCTGCCGGCCGGCCGGACCACCGCCGCGCGGGCGGTGCTGGCCTGGGACGCCCTGCGCACCGGCAGCCCGGGCCGGCTGCGGCCGTGCGCCAACCCGGAGTGCCGCCTGTTCCTGATCGACCGCAGCAAGCCGAACAGCGCCCGGTGGTGCTCGATGGCCCTGTGCGGCAACCGAATGAAGGCCCGCCGGCACTACCAGCGCAGCCGTCAGGGCTGAGGGAGGTGATCACCGTGGCGCGACTGCTGTCACTGAACGTGGGCATGCCCAAGGACGTGCCCTGGCAGGGCCGGACCGTGCACACCGGCATCTTCAAGCACCCGGTCGAGGGCGCGCGCATGGCCCGGCGGCTCAATGTCGACGGGGACGGGCAGGGCGACATCGGCGGCCACGGCGGCGAGCAGCGGGCCGTCATGGTCTACCAGCGGCAGTCCTACGACTACTGGCGGCAGGAGCTGGGCCGGGACGACCTGGAGTACGGCAACTTCGGCGAGAACTTCACCGTCGACGGGCTGCTCGACGACGAGGTGCACATCGGCGACCGCTACCGCATCGGGGACGCGGAGTTCGAGGTCAGCCAGCCGCGGGTGACGTGCTTCCGGGTCGCCCTGCGGCTCAACGAGCCGGAGATGCCCGCGCTGCTGGTGGCCCGGCGCCGGCCCGGCTTCTACTTCCGGGTGATCAAGGAGGGCGAGGTGCGGGCCGGCGACGAGATCACGCGCGTCGCCGTCGGGCGGCACGAGATGAACGTCGCCGACATCGACGCCCTGCTGTACCTGCCCGAGCGGGACGTCGTACGGCTGCGCAAGGCCGTCGACATCCCGGCGTTGAGCCCGGGCTGGCGGGCCTCGTTCCAGGACCTGTTGTCCCCCAAGGAAGAGCCGGCGGCCGCGGGCTGGCCGGGGTTCCGGCCGCTACGGGTGACGCGAATCGTGTCGGAGAGCAGCACCATCGCCTCCATCCATCTGTCCACACCGGACGGTTCGACCCTGCCGACGCCGTTGCCCGGGCAGTTCCTGACGCTCAAGGCCGCCGACCAGGTGCGGAGCTACTCGCTGTCCGCGGCGTCCTCCGCCGAATACCGGATCAGCGTCAAGCGTGACGGCGTCGTCAGCACCTTCCTGCACACGCGGCTGAACGTCGGCGACACCTTGGACGCCGCCGCGCCGCGCGGGGATTTCACCTTGCAGGACAACAACTCCCCTGTGGTGCTGCTCTCCGCCGGCGTCGGCGTGACGCCCGTGCTGGCGATGCTGCGCGCCCTGGCCGGCAGCAAGCGCGAGGTCTGGTGGCTGCACACCACCCGATCCGCCGCGGAACACGCCTTCCGCGACGAGGCGCACGATCTGTTGGCCGGGCTGGAGTCGCATGAACACATCTACCACACGTTCGAGGGCAATCGCCTCAACGGTGCGGCCTTGGCTCAGCTTTCCTTGCCAGCCAACGCTTCCGCCTACATGTGTGGGCCGTCGGGCTTCATGGACGACATGACCGCCGCCCTGCGCGGCCTCGGCATCACCGACGTCCACTCCGAACTGTTCGGGGCCCTGCCGGCGATCAACCCCGGCATCGTCGGTGAAACGCCGACCACCCCGCACCAGCCGCTCGGCCCGGTAGGCCCAGGGCCGCGGATCACCTTCGCCCGCAGCGGGCTCACCGTCCCGTGGCGCTCGGACTTCGACAACCTCCTCGAGCTGGCCGAGGCCTGCGACGTGCCCACCCGCTGGGCCTGCCGCACCGGGGTCTGCCACACCTGCGTGACGCCCCTGCTGTCCGGTGAGATCCGGTATCAGCCCGATCCCCTGGAGCTCCCGGCCGCCGGCTCGGCCCTGGTGTGCTGCGCCCGCCCGACCGAGGACGTGGTGCTGGACCTATGAGGTGAGCTTGACACTCGGGAGGTCCTTGAGCGACAGCTGGGCCTCGTAGGTGCGGCGGTCGTAGCCGGTGTGGCTGATGCGCCAGCCGTCGGCCTCGCGGCGGTAGCGGTCTTCGTAGAACGCGTGTCCGATGATCACGACGTCGTACCTGGGGATGATCACGGTGTCCTGGAAGGCCCAGGTGCCGGTGGCCTGGTCGCCGTCGATGTCGATCTCGGGTTGGGTGCACACGTGGGCGGTGATGACATCGGGCCCGAGACGGCGTCGCATGAAGGCGGTGATCTCGTCGCGGCCGCGCAGCACCACCGGCTCGCCCTCCACCGGCGTGCCATAGGCGGCGGTGGCGTCGACGGTGAAGGTCTGCGAGAACTCGTCCCACCGCTTCTGGTCGACGCAGCGCAGGTAGCGGTACTTCAGCCGGCGGATCTCCTCCAGGGCAACCAGGTCCATGGTCCCCAGCTTGGGCCAAGGACCACGGCCAGAGCAAGAACGTGTTCTAGTTTTCTCCGGCCCGCGCCGCCAGGTCGAGCCCGGCCACCAGGGTCTTGGCCACGCCGGTGATGACCTTGGTGGCGCCGGCGAAGCCGCCGGAGAGGGGCTGCTGGCTCAGCGCCACCACGATGTAGCGCCGGTCGGCCCCGACCAGTCCGGTGGTGTGCACGTCCCACTCGGGCCGGCAGCAGGCCCAGGCCTGCTTGGCCCACCACTGCCCGTCCGGCACCGCCTGGGTGATGCCGAAGTCCTGGTCGGTGCCGTCGGCGGCCTGGGCCGTGGCCGACAGGTCGCCGAGCAGGGTGTCGCGCTGGGCGGCCGGCATCCTGGTCATCACGTACTGGTAGATCCGCACCACATCGGCCGCGGTCATGGTGGTGTCGCCCCACCGGCCGGGGTCGCGTGGCGGAACCGTGGCCCGCAGGCCCATGGCGCGGATCTCGCGGGTGACGATCGCCGGCCCGCCGTCGGCGGTCCACAGCTGGTTGGCGACCTGGTCGTCGCTGGTCGACAGCATGGCCTTGACCCGGCTCAGGTTGCTCCCGGCCAACCGGCCTGAGGCGGCGAGGTCGGTGGCGATCAGGAGCTTGGTCAGGGACTCGGCGGCGAACGGCGTGTTGTCACTCGACCGGCTGACGAACGCGCCGGCGCGCAGGTCGTAGACGGCGGTGGCGAGGTGGACCGTGGCCGGCAGGGAGGTGCTGACCGCCGTGGCCGTGGTCGAACTGGGCCCCGGCGTCGTGCTCGTCGCCGGAACCGGTTTCTCGGCGGTGGCGACGCCGGCCGCGCCCAGGCTCTGCACCACCACGACCACCGCCACGAGCGCGGCGACGGCGACACCGATGACCGTCACCGGCTCGGTCGGGTCGCGTCGTCGTTGGCTCACGGCCGTATGTACGCGAACATGTGACCACCGGCTCAGACACGCAGGCAGGAACTGACATGTACCCGACGGCAGCGCAGTTGACAGCGTTTACCTTGCTCCTGCACGACGTGCGGCGGGTCTCCGGAGTGGACGTCACCCTGGGCGCGCTCGCGGCCGCCGACGCCGACCACTTCGTCATCGACAAGCTCGTCGGCGCCACCACCGACGGCCTGCTCAACCTGCGCGTGGCCGTGGGCTCCGGCCTGGGCGGCAAGGCGACGCTGCTAGCCCGGCCGGCGCACGTCCGGGACTACTGCCACGCCGACGGCATCACCCACGACTACGACGCCGCCGTGCGCCGGGAGGGAATCCGTGCCGCTTTTGCCGTCCCGGTCAGCATTCCCGGCGGTCCAAGGGGTTTGATCTACGGTGCGCTGCGCCGTGAGCACGTCTTCGGCGACCGGGTGATCACCGACGTCGCGGCGCTGGTGCGCGCCCTGGAGCGGAACCTGGCCGAGGCCCTGAGCCTGAACCGCCGCCTGGAACGGCTGCAGGCCGGCGCGGCGGCGATGTGCGCCGAGGAACGCCGACGACTGGCCGACATCTGCGCGGAGCTGGGCCACATCGCGTCCACAATGGAGGAATGTCCCCAGCGTCGGCAGATCGACGCCCTGGTCCGGCGGCTGACCGCGGACGCGGTCGGCCCGCGGACCCGAGCGAACCTCACCAACCGCGAGCGGGAGATCATCGCCGAGGTCGCACTGGGCCTGACCAACCGGGAGATCGCCGCCAAGCTGGGCATCGGGGCGGAGACCGTGAAGTCCAGCCTGGCCTCCAGCATGCGCAAGCTGGGGGTGCCCAACCGCGCCGCCCTGGTGGCCTTCGCCCGCGGCTGACCCCCCGTTCGGGGGGCCACGATTTGCGCTGCTGACGGTCCGTTCCCATCCTGATGCCGTGAGCAACGATCTGGACCAATCCGTGACGACAGAGGCGCCTGAAGCGGCGCCTCGCGGCACGATCCTCGGCCGCGTGGTGCGCGGCGTGCTGCTGGTGCTGTGCCTCGCCGTCGCGGTGTTCATCCTCTATGGACAGATCTCGACGCTGCTGCCGGTGGGCTGGCTGGCAGCCATCGAACCGTTCCAGGTTCCCGTTTCCTTCATCCGGGACACGTTCGGCTCGTGGAACATCGTGTTCATGATTGTGATCCTGGTCGTGGGGTGGTTCGTGCTGCGCGGCCGCGGGCGGCTGGCGGTCTCCGGGCTGAGCGTGATCGGCCTGGTGCTGGTGCTGATCACCACCACCGTGCAGATCGTCGCCGTGCACGACGCGACCGGCCAGTGGTACGCGTTCTCACCGGCCACGCCCACCGACGCCACCGGCCGCGGGCCGGACAAGACCGTCACCTACGCCACGCTGGGCGGCCAGGAGATGAAGGCCGACATCTACACGCCGAAGACGTCCGGGCCGGCTCCGCTGGTCGTGTTCGTGCACGGCGGCGGGTTCGTCGCCGGCTCCCGCGGCCCGCTGCCGTACCAGAGTTGGCTGGCCGACAACGGGTTCGCCGTGTTCGATGTGGACTATCGCCTGGCCACCGCGACCGACCACACCTGGAATACCGAGGACGCCGACGTCGGCTGCGCGCTGACCTGGGCGACGCTGCACGCGCTGGAGTACCACTGGGATCTGACCCGGGTCGCCAGCTACGGCGGGTCGGCCGGCGGCAACCTGGCCGTCAACATCGCGTACAAGGTCAACGCCGGCACGCTCACGCCCAGCTGCGGCCTGGCCCCGATGATGCCCAAGTTCAAGGCCGTGATCGCCTCCTACCCGGCGGTCGACCTGACCGACACCACCGGCGAGACCCCGTTCGGCGTGCAGGCCGGCCAGTGGTACCTCGGCGGCGCCCCGGCCGAGCACCCCGACCGCTACGCCGCCGTCGACTCGGCCCGGCAGATCACCCCGGCCGCCCCGCCGACCCTGCTCATCCAGGGCGGGGCCGACCACCTGGTCTTCGCCAGCCACACCAAGGCCTTCGCCGACCAGCTGACCGCCGCCGGCATCACCAACCGGTACGTGGAACTGCCCTACCTGGACCACGGCTACGACCTGCTGACCCTCAACATCGGCACCGAGGCCACCCGCGCGCTGATGCTGCCCTGGTACCAGAAGTACCTCGGCTGACTCCGGAGCGCGCCGGGGTGGCCTCCCCCCATCCATCCCGCGCGCTCCGGTCCGGGACGGAGGCCGCGTCGGGCGGCTTCCGTCCTCTGTAGAGGATCCAGGAACGGAGTACCGACCGATGACGGCATGGGCCCCGATTACGCGGGTCATGCGGATGCTCGGCGGCCTGCTGGCCGCGAGCCTGGTGCTGACGGCGTGCGGCTCGTCCCCAGCGACGACCGGGCAGCAGGCGAGCCCGGCGGGAGCGCCGGTGTCCCAACGCGCCATGGCAAACCGCGCCTCCTCGTTGTGCTCACTCGGCGCACAGGTGCACGACGTCGTGATCCCCGGCGGCCACGAGGCGCCGAACACCCAGCCGGCGACCTGGACGAGCTGGATCACCGACCTGTTCGAGGGCAGCCCGATCGCGACCACCTGCCCGAAGTGACCGGAGTGCTCGGGTGGTCGGCGGACCACCCGAGCACTCCACCTGGAACACGGCTTGTGGGTGCCGTTGGAGTTGTGATCCTCGTTGATGGCCGACAGCGGTGTAGCCGCGGCGATCAGCCGAACGTCAGCCGACGGGCGCGCAGCCCCGGTTGCGTGAACACGACGAACACGTCGCGCACGCCGAGGGCTTCGCCGGTGATCGTCGCGGTGTGCGCCCCCACCGGCCCCGGCGGCACGGCCAGCACGCCGATCAACGGCCCCTTGGGATCGTCCAGGTGGAGGCCGACGTACAGCGGCACCCGGGTCGGATTGTCCGTGACCAGGCCCCATGTGCGGCAGCCGGTCAGGTCGCATCCCCGCAGCGCCAGCCAGGACCGCTGGGCCGTCGCCGCCATCGCCGGCCCGTCGACCAGCGTCAGCCCCGCGGTCTCGTCGGATCTGCTGCACAGCAAGGACATTCCGGACAGCTGCCGGATCGGGATCTCCACGCCGTCGGTCGCGAACCGCACGGCGTGGCCGCCGACCAGCACCTCGTGCTCGGCCGTCTCCAGCACCCAGTCCTGTGTGGTGACGTCGAAGAACGACACGTCGTCGGCGGTGAGCGCGAACGTCACCGTGTGCGAACCCCTTGCCGGCACGGCGATCCTGGTGAAATGCCGCAGCTGGCGGACCGGTTGGCGCACCCGCGAGGTGAGCTGGCGGGTGTAGAGCTGCACCACTTCCTCGCCGTCGCGGTAGCCGGTGTTGTGCACGCGGACCGACACCGTGACGCGGCCGCCGGGCTCCAGGGTCGGGGCGCTCAGCACCGGCGGGTCGTAGCGGAAGGTGGTGTAGCTCAGGCCGTGCCCGAAGGGGAACAACGGCTCCCCGCGTTGGTGCAGATAGGTTTCGTAGTCCGTGTCCGTGCCGCGGTGCCAGGTCTGCGGCAGCCGGCCGGCTGGGGAACGCTCGCCGAACAGCACCTCGGCCACCGCGGTGGCGGTCTGCTCGGCCGGGACGCTCCAGAGGATGCCGCCGACGTTGGCCTCCGCCCAGTCCAGCGCGTACGGACGACCGCTCAGCACCACCAGCACAGTGTTCGGGTTGGCCGCCCGCACCGCCCGTAGAGTCCGTTCCTGCTGGTCCGGCAACAGCAGGTTCTCGCGATCCCGCGCCTGGCCGTTGTCCCCGATCACCACCACCGCGACATCGGCGGCGGCCGCCACCCCGGCCGCCCGGGCGGCGCCGTCGGACACCGTCTCCCACACCACGTTGTCGATTGCGGCCAATTGTCCGTTGTGGACATAGCGAAGGGTCACGGTGCCGTCGGACGCCGGCACGACCTCGACCATCTGGCGGCAGGAGCCGTTGCTCAGTTCGAAGACGTGCCGGGACCACTCGATCGCCTCGAACACGGCGTTGTCCCCGACGGACACGTCCAGTCGGAGCTGGTCGCCGACGGCCACCAGGGCGCGGCGGCTGTCGGCTTCCCGGAGCAGCACCCGGTCGCTGCCGCCGGCCACCGTGACCGTGCCGTCGGGGATCATGCCCCGCACCGCATCCGGCAAGCCGTCCGGCCGGCCCGGATGGACGACGGCGACGCGCATCCCCGGGCCGACCAGCAGCGGCAGCAGGCCGTCGTTTCGCAGCAGCACCACGGCTTCGCGGGCGACAGCCGAAGCGAGGCCGTCGTGATCGACCCCGGACGGCGCGCCGACGTGCCCGTACAACTCGTCCAGACGGGATCGCGCGGCGGTGATCTCCGCCTCATCGATCCGGCCGTCGGCGACCGCGGCCACGAGTTCGTCCAAGACTCGGCCGGTCGCGAGGAAGCCGTCCACACCGGACTTCACCGCCGCCACCGCGTCACCGCCGTCGCCGGCCAGCAACACCGGGGCGCGGCCGTCGCTCCACGGCCGCACCCCGTCCTGGATCAGCCGCCGGATCAGGGTCGGCTGCTCGTCGAACAGCTGCCACGGCAGCGCCAGGCCCCGCGCACCACCGGTTTCGAAGACCGCCCGGTAGACCGGCAACTCCTCCTCGTGCAGGGCCCGTGCGGTGAAGTTCCGGCGACGACAGGAATCCCGGTCGAAGTCGGTGATCACCGGCGCGCACGCGCCGTTCATACCGAACAGGTAGGCCGCCGCCAGCCGGGCCGCCAGCAGCGGATCCTCGGCGTGGCCGAGGTCGTTGCCGCCCAGCCGCGGATCCCGGACGGCCTGGTCCAGCCGCACGCCGACGACCCCGCCGGCGTGCCGGTCGCCGAACGCGGCGCCGACCCGGCGGGCCAGGTCCGGGTTCCAGGTCGCGCCCAGCAGCAGCGGCGCGACGTCGGGCCGGGGAGTGTCGATCGGCGGCCTGACCAGCCCGGTCAGCGCGTCGCGGTCAGCCATGGATTTCCTCACGCCAGCCGAGCGACCATCGGTTTCCCCGCGCACGGGGGCATCACCTTGGCAGCCGCCGCCCAGCCGGTCAAGCGTGATCATCGTGGTTGGTCTGAACCACATTCCGTTGTCCCGCAGGGGGACCGGACCTTCGACACTTTCGATCTGGACGCCTCCTTGCATCTGCATGAGTACTCAACTAACTTCTGCGCGTGGCGACCATTCACGACGTCGCGCGGGCCGCCGGTGTGGCGCCGAGCACGGTGTCCTACGTGATCAGCGGCAAGCGGGCAGTGTCGCCCGCGACCCGAAGACGAGTGCAGCAGCAGATCCGACTGCTCGGCTACCAGCCGCGCGGCACCGGAGTCCTGGCGCGCAGCAACCTGCTCGCGCTGCTGTCGCCGCAGCGGCCCGGGGCGGACACCCCGACCGTGATGCGGTTCACCGCGGCGGCCACCGCCACGGCCAGCGCGTTCGGGCTGAACCTGTTGCTGCTGACCAAAGATTCCGGTCCCGGCGACTTGGGTCAGACGGTGGTCGGGTCGCTCGCCGACGGCCTCATCGCGCTGGAGGTCACCGCCGCCGACCGCCGGGTGCCGATGCTGACCGCGCTGGACCGGCCGACCGTGCTCGTCGGCGTGCCGGATCATCCCAACGCGATCACCTGTCTGGACCTTGACTTCACGGCCGCGGCCGCGCTGTGCGTGGACCATCTGGCCGATCTCGGGCACCGGTCGGTCGGCCTGGCCGGGCCCGCGCCGGCCGCGTACCAGCGGGGCGTCAGTCAGGCTGTTCGCTTCCGCCAGGGGTTTCTGGACGCCGCCACCCGACGCGGGATCGGCGCGTGCGTCCGCCCCTGCGGTCACGATCTCGAATCCGTCCGGTCCTGCCTGGATGGGCTGCTCGCCGACGGTGTCACGGCCCTGGTGGTGCAGAACGAAACCGCCCTGACACCGTTGGTTACGGAGCTGGCCACGCGGGGACTCGTTGTGCCGCAAGACATCTCCGTGATCGCCGTTGGTCCGCACGGCGGCGACCCGTGCACCCTGACCACCGTCGAGGTGCCGGCCGAACGGCTCGGCCGGCTCGCCGTCGAAATGGTCGTCGGCCAGTTGGACCGCTCCCCCGCCCCCGAGGTCCGCCTGCTGCCGCCCCGGCTCGCCGTGCGCGACAGCACCTCCGCACCATCCACATCGGACTGACTCCTGTCGAATCTGTCGAATACCGGTTGCGCGTGAACCATTTTCCGCTCGGTCGACGTATGCGAGACCGGGGCGTGGCCGACCGGACAGGAGCACGTGATGAGGATCAGTTACGCGGCGGTTCCGCGAAAGTTTCGCGTCGCCGCCGTGATACTCGGGATCGCCGCCGTGGGCACGGGCGTGGTCGCCGTGGCCGCCCATGACGGCACCGCCAACGCCGCCGCCGCGGCGCCCACCGTCGTGTGCCCCTCCGTGTCGGACAAACTGCCCGCCGTGCCCGCCGCCGCCCAGGCGGAGGTGACCCGGAACCTGACCCTGCTCGCCACCCAGATCACCGAGGCGAACAACCGGCTCGCCAGCACCCAGGGGCAGGGCGGGCCCAACTTCGCCAACAACGCGATCCTCGGTCCGCTCAAGGACAAACGGGTCTCCACCATCGACCGCATCGCCATCGCCATCGGGCGGCACGCCGCCAAGCCCACCGGCCTGGACGCGCTCGCCCCGTGCACCCTCAGCACCGGCGGCTCCCCATCGAGCACCACGTCTAGTGCCACCACCACGTCCGCTGCCGGCGTGCCGACCGTCAACTGCCCGTCGGTGCAGGACAAGCTGCCCGCCGTCCCCGCCGCCGCACAGGCCGGTGTCACCGCCGAGCTGGCCAACCTGGCCAAGGAGATCGCCGAGGCCAACAACCGCCTCGTCACCTCGCAGGGCCAGGGCGGCCCCAACTTCGTCGCCAACGCCATCCTCGGGCCGTTGAAGGACAAGCGGGTCGCCGTGCTGGACCGCATCGCCATCGACATCGGCCGGGTCACCGGGGCCAAGCCGACCGGCCTCGACGCGCTGGCCCCGTGCACGCTCACCCCGTGATCCCCTGATTCGCATTCCGAAATACGGAACACGTCAACCGGGTTCTCACTGAGCGGGTGTCACCCCGAAGTGTGATGACAGAACCGTCACACTCTCTCGTAGTGACTTTCCCTCATGTTCAGACGAGAACCCGGTTCACCTTTCCCCCGAAACCGCATGTCCAGCAGGATTTCGCACTTCCCGACCCAGTGCACTCTTTACGGTTGTCAACTCCTCCCACGGGTTAGTGCAATTGTCAGAACGTCGACCAGATGAACGACCGGGTCAATCTGTACAAGCAATACGCCGACATTCTCGGCGCCGACCCCGGCGGCAACCTCACCTGCCGATCCCCTATTACAGGAGTTCGCCACCCATGGCCATCGTCAAGAAGGCACTCGTCGCCCTGGCCGTCGCCGGCACGATTCCGCTCGCCGTCGCCGGCACCGCCTACGCCGACATCCCGTTCAACCAGCAGGTCAACGGCAACGCCACCTACTACACCGACGCCGGCCACGGCGCGTGCGGCACCCAGATCAACGCCGCCACCGACTACCTGGTCGTCGTCTCCCCGTCCTACTGAATCTCCGCCAACCCCAACAACGACCCGCTCTGCTCCGGCGTGTCCGTCCAGGTCACCTAAAACGGCCAGAGCGTCACCGTCCCAGTCAAGGACCAGTGCCCCGGCTGCGACGCCAGCCACATCGACCTGGGCCAGCAGGTCTTCATCCAGCTCGCCGGCAGCACCGACCTCGGCAACATCCCGGTCACCTGGCAGTTCGTCCACTCCCGATCGGCCGGCAGCACCCGGCGATCGGCCGGCAGGCCCCCACCTGCCGGCCGATCCACACCACTCCCGCCCCCAAGATCAAGGGACCGTTCCTCTCGCCCAACGCCAGGAAGGGCCCCTTCATGACACCAGACGTCATGAAGGGGCCCTTCCTCACGTTCAACGTCAGTAAGGGGCCCTTCATGACATCGCCGTCATGATCAAGGGACCGATACTGGCGTCCAGCGCCAGGAAAGGCCCTTTCACTGCACCCAGCGCCAGTAACGGGCCTGGCGTTGGTCTGGCCGGCAGCGGCCGCCAGGGCGCCCCCGTAACCCAGCTCTCACCCCTTCCGGTGTCGCCGCCGTCCCGTCCCGGTGCTACCTTGGTTTCATTAGCCAAATGGCTAACGAACCAGAGGAGCGGAGATGGGCGAGACGGTCCTGGTCACCGGGGGCACGGGCTACGTGGCCGGCTGGTGCGTGGCGGAGCTGCTCAAGCGGGGCTACACGGTGCGGGCGACGGTGCGCAGCGCGGCCAAGGGCGAGCACGTGCGCGCGGCGGTGTCGTCGGAGGTGGATCCGGAGGACCGGCTGAGGTTCGCGATCGCCGACCTGACCTCCGACAACGGCTGGGCGGACGCGATGAAGGGCGTGGGCCACGTCCTGCACGTGGCCTCGCCGATGGGCATGGACGGCGCAGACACCCAGTCACTGGTGGTCCCGGCCCGCGACGGCACGCTGCGGGTGCTGCGCGCGGCGACCGAGGCCGGGGTGAAGCGCGTGGTGATGACGTCGGCGGCGAACACCGCCAGCCCATCGTCCTATCGGGACGAGAGCGTGAGCGACGAGACCGTGTGGACCGACGTGAACGACCCGACGCTGCAACCGTATCGGCGCTCGAAGACCGCAGCGGAGAAGGCGGCGTGGGACTTCATGGCCGGTTACGACGGCCCGATGACGCTGGCCACGGTGCTGCCCGGCGCGGTGTTCGGCCCGGTACTGGGCACGGGCACGATGGGCTCGGTGCGGATCATCGGCCGGCTGCTCAAGGGCATGCCGGGCACGCCGCGCATCGGCTTCGAGATCGTGGACGTCCGCGACCTGGCCGACGCGCACATCCGCGCGATGACCGCGCCGGAGGCCGCCGGGCAGCGTTTCCTGGCCACCGGCGAGTTCATGTGGATGCTGGACATGGCCCGCGCCCTGCGCGACGGCCTCGGCGCGGACGGGGCCAAGGCGCCGACCCGCAACCTGCCGGACATCGCGGTGCGCGGGATGTCGCTGTTCGACCGCACCCTCAAGGAGATCATGCCGGCGCTGGGCCGCCGCGCCGTGCACACCACGGCCAAGGCCGAGCGGGTCCTGGGCTGGAAGTCCCGGCCGGCGGCCGAGGTCGTCGTCGACTGCGGCCGGAGCCTGTTGTCCCACAACCTCGTCTAGACGTCGAGGATACGCAAGCACAGGCCCCGCAACAGCTCCCGCAGCTCGTCGTCGGACAGGTGTTTCATCCGGGGCACCACCGGCCCCACATCGGTGGCCATGTAGTACGCCGCCCGCTGTTCGACCGTCGGCTCGTCGCCGAACAGCAGCCGCAGGCCGCGGGCCGACTGCGACCGCAGCGCCTCGCCGATCCGGCCCTCCCGCCGCACCCCCGGGGCGATGCGGCTCAGCGGGGACATCGACCGGCTGGCCACCACCTGCTCCACAAACCCGTCAACCAGAAACTCCTTGCGCGCCAACCCCTCCAACCCCTCCGCGTCCGCCAGCGTCTGCTCGTACGCCGCGACGCTGCCGTCCAGCAACGCCTCCAGGATCGCCATCTTCGTGCGGAAGTAGTAGTAGACGTTGGCCTTCTGCACACCCATGGTGTCGGCGATCAGCTGCAGCGACGTCCCGTCGAACCCCCGCTCCGCGAACAGCCGGCGGGCCGTGTCCAACACTGCTCTCCTGGTCCGCTCGGCCTGTTCGGCCCTGCTCGACGCCATACCCCGATATTACTGGAGATTCCCGTGCGCCGTCCGCCTTTCGCTCATGCCCTAACCTGGTCCCGCGCGCCATCAGCCGTCGAGGAGGACCGGAGATGGTCACGATCCGCCCCTGCCAGGAACAGGACCTGGTCCTGTTGCGGGCCTACATCCCGACGCCAGGCCAGCCCGACCGGCACGACAAACGGTTCGAGCGCCAGCAAAGCGGCCGGAGCACGTTTCTGATCGCCTGGGCCGGCGATCTACCGGTCGGCGCCGGCGAGATACTGTGGAACGGTTGCGACGCACCCGAGATCAACCAGCACTACCTCGACTGCCCCGAGCTGAACGGCCTGGACGTCTGGCCGGCCGAACTCCGCTCTCAGGGCATCGGGACCGCCATCATCAGCGCCGCCGAGGATCTCGCCCGGCAGCGAGCCTGCCATCGAATCGGCCTGGGCGTCGACGATCACAACCCTCGTGCGGCCGCCCTCTACCTACGGCTCGGTTACCAGGAGACGGGCCGACGCTATCTCGACCGCTACCACTACTTCGACGACGACGGAATTCGCCACGAGGTCGCCGATCCCGCTCGGTTCCTCGTGAAGCAGCTGGAGCTCACGCCTGGCCCACCGGATCACTAGGCAGCACGGTCGCCGCGTGCTGGCCCAGGACCGCGCAGCGGAGGTCGACGTCCTGGTCGAGGATCGGCGGGCGTCCTAAGAGGACGGTGCCGACGGCGACGAGGAAGACGCGGGTGACGGCGTCGCTGCCCTTTTTGGTTTGCGGGGACTGGTAAAGGAGGTAGCGGGCGGCCTGCCAGGAGGCGAGGGAGCGCTGAGAGGCCAGTAGGTCCAACGCGGCGGAGAACATGGCGGCACGGGAGGAGTCGTCGGCGGAGACGGCGTAGCAGGGATCGCCGCCGGTCTCGACCTGGGAGACGTCGCGGCCACGGGAGGCGAGGCGGGCCACGAGCTCGGAGCTGATGTCGGCGGCGGCAGCGCGGCGGACGAGGCGGTTGCCGGGAATGACACGGCCGTCGGGAAGGGTGACGGAGTTGACGAGAACGTCGCCGGTGTTGCCTTCAAGGGAAAAGCGGTCGTGGACGGCCTGGCCGTAGCGGAGCATGAGGCGGAAGGCCGGGGTTTCGGCGCCGCCGCGGTAGGTGTGGGAAGCGGGATCCCAGGTGGCGTTATGGCGAAGCCGGCCGATGTAGCCGAGGCGGTCGTAGTTGCGGCCACCGTCCACAAGGGACGTGGTGAAGCGGGACGCGTCGAGGGGAAGACCGAGGCCGATGCGGCCGGGGGCCTTCAGGGCGAGTTCGTGCCGCCAGGTGATCAGGTCGGCGTGGACCGAGCGTAGGAGCGGAACGGTCAGGCCACCGGCCAGAGCCGAGCGGGCGGTCTCGGCCGCGGCGGCCTGTTCGAGGGCGAAGTCGTGAACACGTTGGAGCTCAACGGGATCGCAGGAGCGGACGGCCAGGTCGGGGGTGGGAAAGCTGGCGGCGGTGATCACACTTCTCCCAAACGGTCGCGTACGCGCTCGGCATCGGCCCCGCGCTGCTGGTTCTCGTACAGGCCGAGGGCGGTCTGCCAGGTCTGCCGGGCCTGGGCGGTATGCCCGAGTCGGGCCCGGCAGTCGGCGAGCCGGTCGAGGGTGTCGGCCAGGTGGTAGGCATGCCGGCCGTCGAACAGGGCAAGGGCCCGCTCGTAGTGCTCGACGGCCAGATCGAGGCGGCCGGCGCGCTGCTCGATGTGGCCGAGCCCGTCAAGCGCCGTGGCCTCGCCGTCGACGTTTCCGTTGCGGCGGTAAAGTTCCAGCGCGGCGGCGTTGTGCCCGATGGCCACGTCCAGACGGCCCAGCTCGGCCTCGTACCGACCCTGGAGCTCCAACGCGTCGGCAATGTCCAAAGGGGACTCAACCGCCTCGTACGCCGCCAGGGCCAGCGTGGCGTGCTCCAGGGCCCGAGCGTTGTCCCCGGAACGCTCCCAGGCCCGGGCCAGCGACCGGTGAGTGTGCCCCTCGCCCCAGCGATCACCTTGGCCCAGCAGCAAAGCCTGCCCCAACAGGGCCAGGGCGTCCTCGACGGCTCCGGTCCGCACCAGGGCCGAGCCCAACAGCCGGCGGGCCAGCGCCGACGAGGCGTCGTCCAGGCGGTCGGACAGGGCGACCCGCCAGACCCCGGCCTGGTCACGCACAAGTCCTTGCTGCCAATGGAAACTGTGCATCACCCAGGCCAGCCGCCAGGCGTCGACGTGACGTCCACGGTCGGCGACGAACCGCTGCGTCGCCATCAGGCCCGCACGCTCGGCCTCGAACCAGGCCAACGCGGCGGCCCGGTCGGCGAAACGTTCGGTCACCGGGCCGACATCGATGGGCGTCCGGCGTGGATCCAGCACCCGGTCGGCGGCATAGCCATTACGCACGTAGTAGCCGACAAAGCGGTCCAGGGCGGCCTCGACGTCGTCCAACTGCTCCAACGCGTACAACCGGACCAGATCGTGCAGTTGCCACCGGCCCGGCGCGTGCTCCTGCACGAGCGAAACCCGTTCCAGGGCCCGGAGAGCCGGCCGCGCGTCGGGCAACTCGGTCAGGCATTCGATCGCGCGGGTCCCGGCGTCGGCCCCGGGGATCAGCCCCAACAGTGCGAACACCTTGGCCGGCAACGGTTCCAAGGCCTGGTACGACCACGAGAGCACCGTCGCCAACCCGTCCAGCGCCGGCAACCGCGACTCCCGCAGCTCACGGGCGAACACCTCGATCGGGAACGACGCGTGATCGGCGACGCGGCCGGCCGCGAGCCCCAACGCCAACGGCAGCCCGGCGCAATCCTCGACCAGGCACCGCACGGCCTCCGGCTCAGCGGCCAGCCGCGACCGGCCCAGCCGCCGCTCGAACAGCTCGACGCTCTCGTCCCCGGTCAGCGGCGGCAACGCGATCCGCACCGAGGCGTCGAGGCCGGCCAACCTGTTGCGGCTGGTCACCAGCGCCGCGCAGCCGGCGGCCGAAGGCAGCGCGGCCCGGACGTGCTCGGCGTCCCGCACGTTGTCGAAGACGAACAGCATCCGCTTGCCCGCGACCAGGCTCCGATACCGGCCCACCTGCGCCTCGAAGTCGATCGGCACGGCCTGCGGCGGCACGCCCAGGGCGTCCAGCACGCATCGCAACACCGCCGCCGGCGGCAGGAACTGCCCGGCCGGCGCGATGCCCCGCAGGTCGACGAAGACCTGACCGTCCGGAAAGGACTCGACGTGGTCGTGGGCCCACCGCAGCGCCAGCCAGGTCTTGCCGATGCCGCCGACCCCGACGATCGCCGCGACCAGCGGCCCGTCCGCGCGCTCGAACGCCGTGGTCAGCACGGCCTGCTCGCCGAGGCGGGCGGTGAACCAGCGCGGGGCGGGCGGCAGCTGCCGGGGCGCCGGCGGCCGGGACGGCTGGTTGATCGTCACGTCGCCGTGGATCACGCCGGCGGCCACGAGCGGCGAGCCGGTGACCTCGGTGCGCACGACCTTCGCCATCTCCCCCTCCTCCGGGCGGCCGCCAGCCTACCGCGTTGCATGATCATGCATTGCCGTGTATATTTCTGAACGTGTCCAAGGTGCTCACTTCCCTCCCTGTCGGCGAACGTGTCGGGATCGCCTTCTCCGGCGGCCTCGACACCTCGGTAGCGGTCGCGTGGATGCGCGAGAAGGGTGCCGTGCCGTGCACCTACACCGCTGACATCGGCCAGTACGACGAGCCGGAGATCGACTCGGTGCCCGGCCGCGCCCACCAGTACGGGGCCGAGATCGCCCGCCTGGTCGACTGCAAGGCCGCCCTGGTCGAGGAGGGGCTGGCCGCGCTGGCCTGCGGCGCGTTCCACATCCGCACCGGCGGCCGCACGTACTTCAACACCACCCCGCTCGGCCGCGCCGTCACCGGCACCCTGCTGGTGCGCGCCATGCTCGAGGACGACGTGCAGATCTGGGGCGACGGCTCCACCTTCAAGGGCAACGACATCGAGCGGTTCTACCGCTACGGCCTGCTGGCCAACCCGTCGCTGCGCATCTACAAGCCCTGGCTGGACGCCGACTTCGTCACCGAACTGGGCGGCCGCAAGGAGATGTCCGAGTGGCTGGTCGCGCACGACCTGCCCTACCGGGACAGCACCGAGAAGGCCTACTCCACCGACGCCAACATCTGGGGCGCCACCCACGAGGCCAAGTCGCTGGAGCAGCTGGCCACCGGCATCGAGATCGTCGACCCGATCATGGGCGTGCGGTTCTGGGACCCGGAGGTGGCGATCGCGCCCGAGGACGTGACCATCGGCTTCGAGCGGGGCCGGCCGGTGACGATCAACGGCAAGGAGTTCGGCAGCCCGGTCGACCTGGTGCTGGAGGCCAACGCCATCGGCGGCCGGCACGGCCTGGGCATGTCCGACCAGATCGAGAACCGGATCATCGAGGCCAAGAGCCGCGGCATCTACGAGGCGCCCGGCATGGCCCTGCTGCACGCGGCCTACGAGCGGCTGGTCAACGCCATCCACAACGAGGACACGCTGGCCAGCTACCACAACGAGGGCCGGCGGCTGGGCCGGCTGATGTACGAGGGCCGCTGGCTGGACCCGCAGGCGCTGATGCTGCGCGAGTCGTTGCAGCGCTGGGTCGGCATG
The DNA here is from genome assembly GCF_044547355.1 of Kutzneria sp. NPDC052558. Taxonomy (NCBI): domain Bacteria; kingdom Bacillati; phylum Actinomycetota; class Actinomycetes; order Pseudonocardiales; family Pseudonocardiaceae; genus Kutzneria; species Kutzneria sp. NPDC052558. Next base: position 187,040 of record NZ_JBIUAG010000014.1, on the reverse strand, counting down.
GCCATCACCGGCGAGGTGACGCTGCGGCTGCGGCGCGGCGAGGACTACTCGATCCTCGACACCACCGGCCCGGCCTTCAGCTACCACCCGGACAAGCTGTCCATGGAGCGCACCGAGGACGCGGCCTTCGGCCCGGTGGACCGGATCGGCCAGCTCACCATGCGCAACCTGGACATCGCCGACTCCCGGGCCAAGCTGGAGCAGTACGCCGGGCTGGGCATGGTCGGCAGCTCGCACCCGGTGCAGCTGCTGGGCGCGGCCCAGGCGGCGGCGACCGGCCTGATCGGCGCGATGCCGGAGGGCGGGGCCGAGGCCATCGCCGCCCGCGGCGAGGCCTCCGCGCTGACCGTGGCCGAGGAGGACGAGCTGCTCGACCTCGCCGCCATGGAGTCCGGCACCGACTGAGTCGTCACCCGGCGGGAAGGCTGACCTCGGCCTTCCCGCCGGCCACGGCCGCCAGGATCAGCCTTGCCACCGCCCGGGGCCGGACCGCGAACGACAGGTGACCGGTCGGCAGTTCGCTGACCACGGCATTCATCCGCTTCGCGACATAGCGCTGCAATTCCGGCGAAGTCGTGCGGTCGGCGGTCGTGACGAGATAGCGGCTCGGCTTTGTCCGCCACGCGGCGACCGTGGTGCGGCCGGCGAACAGCGTCTGGGCGATTCGTCCTTGCGCCGCATACAGGGCACGGGCTCGAACGCGCGGGACCCCGTTCGCGAAATCGTTCAGGAATGCCTCTTCGGTCAGCCCGCCGAAGCCGTTCTGATAGACGATGCCGGCATTGGCCGGCGGCGTCGGGAATGTGCCGGCGAGCGCGGCGTAGTCCTCGCCCTCCATCGGCGCGCGGGCCGACAGGTAGACCAGGGAGCTGACCAGCGGATGGTCGCCGGCCTGGGTGATGACCGCGCCGCCGTAGGAGTGGGCGACCAGCACCGTCGGGCCGGTCTGCCGGTCGAGTGCCCTTGTCGTGAAGGCGACGTCGTCGGCGAGGGACGTGAGCGGATTCTGCACGGACGTCACCGCGACCCCGGCGGCCTGGAGGATCGGAATCACCTGTCCCCAGCAGGAACCGTCGGCGTAGGCGCCGTGCACGAGGACCACGTTTCCGGTCGTTCGCGGGGCGGCCGATGCGGTTCCGGCGGCTATTGTGCCGACGGTCGCGGCGGCGGTTCCGGTGGCCAGGAGCTTGGTGAATTGGCGTCGATCCATGACGCGAATGTAGCCCCGGGTGTCCGGCGCATGTCTTACCAAATCATTTCGACGCGGCCAATGCGGCGAGAGCTTCGACACCTGAACCGGTGAGTTCACGTAGCCGCACGCGGGTGTCGCTGTCGACGACGCCGTGGCCGCGCGGCAGGGCCATGACCAGTTCGTCGAGTTCGGCCACGTCACGGCAGGCGACGGCGAGGGTGTAGTCCCAGCGGCCGGTGACGTGGGTGCCGGACAGCACCGCCGGCAGGGCGAGCAGGCCGGCCTCGAGCTCGCCGTGGTCGGCGCCCGGGCTCAGGCGGACGTCGATGAAGGCCTGAAGAGGCCGGCCAAGGGCGGCCAGGTTGATCTCGGCGTGGAAGCCCTCGATCACGCCGGCCTCGATGAGGCGGCGCACCCGCTCGGCCGTGGCGGTGGGGCTGAGGCTGACCCGGGCCGCGAGGTCGCGGAAGCTCAGGCGGCCGTCCCGGATGAGCTCGCCGAGGATAGTGCGGTCGATGGCGTCCATGGCCGGATTATCCCCGGTCCGGCCCGGTTTTCGGCGCTGACAACGCCACCAAGTCCGCCTTCGTGGCCCGTAATCTCGGCGGCATGACCGACTCCAGGCCCGAGAAGGCCGCCGGCTACCTCGCCCGCACCCGCCCGGTGGTGCCGCCGATCTACCAGTCCGCCACGTTCTACCTGGACGACCTGGTGTACAAGGACATTCAGGAGGGCGGGCTGCGGGAGCACTGGTACAGCCGGTTCGCCAACCCGACCGTGGACGCCGCGGCGGCCGAGATCGCCGCCCTGGAGGGGGCCGAGGCGGCGTTGATGACGTCGTCGGGCATGGCGGCCATCGCCACCACGCTGATGACGTTGCTGCCGGGCCGCATCGTGGCCGCCCGTCAGGTGTACGGCGACACCCGGGACCTGCTCGTGCGGGACCTGCCGGCGCTGGGCGTCGACGTCACCATGGTCGACGCCACCGATCTCGATGCCTGGGCCGAGGCCATCGCCGCCGCGCCCACCGCCGTCGTCTACGCCGAGACGCTGTCCAACCCGCAGCTGGACCTCACCGATCTGCCGGCCCTGGCCCGCCTCGCGCACGCCGCCGGAGCGAAGCTGGTGGTGGACAACACCTTCGCCACCCCCTACACCGTGAACCCGTTGCGGCACGGGGCCGACGTCGTCGTGCACTCCGCCACCAAGTTCCTCAGCGGCCACTCCGACGTGATCGCCGGCGTCGTGCTCGGCGACGCCGAGACCGTCACCGAGGTGCAGAAGCGGGTGATCACCTTCGGCGGCTGCCTCGACCCGCACGCCGCTTTCCTGGTGTGGCGCGGAATCCAGACCTTCGACCTGCGGCTGGAACGCTCCTGCCGCACCGCTGCCCGACTGGCCGCCCGGCTCGCCGGCCATCCCGAGGTCGTCTCCGTCCGCTATCCCGATGGCGAGATCGCCGACCGTGTCATGCGCCTCGGCCGGCGTGGAGCCATGGTCGCCTTCACTGCACGCGGCGGCGACCCCCGGGCCCTCGCCGTCATGCGGCGGCTGACCGTGGCGTCCGAGGCCACCAGCCTCGGCGGCGTCGAGACCTTGGTCAGCACCCCGTTCAACTCCTCGCACTTCTCCCTCAGCCCGGCCGAACGCGCCGCCGCCCGCATCGACGACGGCATGATCCGCCTGTCGTGCGGCATCGAGGACCCCGAGGCCCTCGTCGCCGACATCGAGCAGGCCCTGGCCGCTACCGCCTGACACCGTGTCGCCTGCCCTCCCCTCTCGGGCAGGCGACACGGGTCCGGTCAGCTCAGCCGGATCGCCAACTGGTAGACGACATCCGTGTCCTCGGCCCCGGTCGGGTCGAGCAGGAAGGTCTGCCGGGGCTTCCAGTCGGCCCGCTCGTCGTGGTCGAGCACCCACTGGTTCAGCGACTCGAAGCCCAGCACCGTCATCATGTCCGCCTTGGGCACGCTGACGAAGGCCTCCCGGCCCGCCCGGTCGACGGTCACCGTCATGTCCGGGTGGCGCCCGGCCACCTCCTCGACGGCGGCGTCGTCGACCGGGCAGCAGAACTCCACCAGGGCGTCGCTGTCGTTGCTCATCTCCCCGTGATAGCGCAGGAACGGCACTCCCGCGATCCCCTCCGGACGCGGGATCCCCGGGCCGCCGAACAACGTGAACAGCGGCGACGCGAACTCCCCGATCTGGTCGGCCCTGAGCTGCTCGCCCACGGTGAGCAGACTGCGGGCCGGCATGTCGCGCACGGACACCTCGTACATGGTGTTTCCCTTTCCCCTCAACTGGTTCACGAGGAATCCGACCAACTCCCGCTGGGCCCGGCGCCCCTGCTCCCGCTCATGCCAGTACGCCTCCAGCTCGTCCGCCCGGGCCGGCGGCGGCAGGTCCAGCACCTTCCTGATCCGGGCCAGCGGCATGTCCAGCTGCCGCAGCCACGACACCTGCCGTGCCCTCGCCAGCTGCGCCGGCGAGTACCAGCGGTACCCCGTGTCCCCATCCACGTGCTCCGGCGGCAACAGGCCCAGGTCGTCGTACAGCCGCAGGGCCTTGGGCGAGAGGCGGGACAGCCGCGCGAACGCGCCGATGGTGAGCAGTTCCATGGTCGTCTCCCTCGTGCCGGGCCGTCGTCGCCCGGCTGCCTCGACTCTGCGGCCGTCCCCAGGGTGAAGGTCAAGCGCCCGCCGATACCGTGGTGTCGTGTGCGTCTCCGCCGACCTCGCCGACTTCACCGGCACCACCTTGTACGTGGGCCGCCGGACCCATCCCGAGCATGGTCTCGTGCATGTGCTCGGGTACCAGAACACCGCCGTGAACCTCGCCGCCGGGCCCAACGCCATGCTGCTGCACCTGCCCGGCGTGGGCCTGACCTCCGGCAACCTCGTGCCCGTCGGCCGGGACATCGACTTCCTCGACCGCATCGCCCGCGCCTGCCAGCCCGTCACCCGCGGCGAGATCGCCTTCATGAGCGCCGCCGCCCCCGTCCAGGTCTTCGAGCACGACATCTACACCATGGTGCTGGCTCCCGACGCCACTCGCCTGCTGTCCACCTTGGACCGCGTCGAGCCGCGCAAACGCCCTCGTCTCAACGAAGATCTGCTGGCCTTCTACGTCGACCACTACCCCGCGCACACCATCCTCTTGTGCTGCTTCGACAACGCCGAGGCCCAGCGGGCCAAGCCCCTGCTGCTCTGGTACCCGCCCACCGACCCCGACCTGCTTGTCGCCCCCGCCCTCGACTGCCACACAGGCGCCCAGCCCACCCCCGGCTCCCTCGTCCCCGTCGACCACCGCGTCGCCTTCGCCACCGACGCCGCTCCCCCCGACTGGGGCCGCCCCGTCGCCCACTCCCCCACCATGCGCCACAAACTCCGCCAGTTCCTGCCCGACGCCGTCATCGGCGACCACTTCCAGGGCCTGCTCCCCAACGGCGACTTCGCCATCACCCACGACGACCTGCTGGCCGGCGACGTCGGGAAGGTGCGGCGGGTCTAACGTGCGTGCACCCGCTCGTCCGACCGGGAACCATGGCCGCGTGGACCCACGCACGCTTTTCGAGGCGAAGCTGACCGACCTGCGCGGTCGGCGACTGACCGCCGTGGACTACTGGGACGTCCACAACTACGGGTCCGTGCCCCAGCAGTGGGACCACGGCGACTGGCATCACGCCGTCATGGGCGTCGAGCTGACCAGCGACGCCGGCCCCGTGACGGTGACCTGGACCAACACCTTCTTTCCGTACGGCGTCGAGGTCTTCCACGATCCGATCGCCCAGCACCTCCTGCTGGGCGAGGACGGTCCCGAGCGGATCGGGCCGGCGGGCGACACTCCATGGAGCCCCTACCTGGGCACGCCCATCGTCGGGACCGCCTTCCACTGGGATCGGCTGGAGCTGGGCCCGAGCACACGGGCCGACGGCACCGTCGTCGACTCTGCCCGTTCGGTGGACGTGCCCACCGCCCTGCGCCTCGACTTCCCGGCCGGGGCCGTGTGGTTCGTCGCCGCCATCCCCCTGCCGCACACGTTCATCCCGGGCGACGAGATCATGGTCGTCTTCTCCCGGGACGAGATGCGGGCCATGGGCTACGACGACCCGGCGTTCCTACGATCCTGACGACCGCGGGAACAGCATCTCGATCATCCGCTCCGGGGAGACGGCGGCGGGGCGGTCGCTGACCTGGCCGTCGCCGAGCTCGACGACCCGCCACACGCCGTCGGCGCGGCGGACGACGTCGACGGTGACGAAGGGCAGGCCGAGCTTGCCGACGAGCGGGGCGATGTCGGTGGGATCGGGCTGCGGGACAACGGTGTCGGCGGGCAGGTCGGGGTGCGGGCCGATGGCGCGGCACGTGCCGTCGACCCACCAGGTCCGCAGCTCGGGGGCGACGAAGTCCTCGAATCGGCGCAGCACGAAGCCGCCGGTCAGGTCGTCGTCACGAAGCTGGACGAAGCGGGCGGCGACGGCCCAGGCGGCGTCGGCGTCGGCGAGGTCGGGGATGTAGGCGGCCTCGTGCCAGTAGTGCTTCATCGACTTGGTGTAGTCCCGCAGGACCGCTGGGCCGGGGCCCAGCTCCAAGCGCGCGTGGTCGAAGTCGTCACGGGAAAAGCCCTTGGTCCACACGGATTCCGGCGTGACCGAGGCAAGAACGTCGTACCAGCCGGGCAGTTCGTGGGCCTGTCGGTACTGGGCGGCGCTGGTGCGCAGGCCGGGCAGCGACGGGTAGTGCTCGGCCCGCAGCATCCAGCCGCGGTAGACCCCGTCCTCGACGTCGGCCAGTTCGGCGGCGTCGCCTCGGGCCAGCCGGTCGTGGTCGACCAGCACGACCGGGACGCCGGCGGCGCGAGCGGCGGCGGCCTCGGGGGCGAAGTGCTCGTCGGGGCGGCGTGGGCGTAATGGGTCGGCGGGCACGATCAACGTCATGGGGCCCGATGGTGGCTCACAAATGCGTTCTGCTCCAGCGGATTGCGCGGGTAGCGTCGGGGGCGTGCCATCACTTGCCACGCCGGCGTTGCGGCCGGGGCCCCTGGCCGGGCGGGAGCAGCCGGAGATCCAGGCGAACGAGCTGAGGCTGCGGCCCTGGCGGCCGACGGACCACGAGGCGGTGATGACGGCCTACGCGGATCCGGCGATCCAGCGGTGGCATGCCCGGTCGATGACGGCCGACGACGAGGCCACGGAGTGGATCGCCAACTGGCGGCGGCGCTGGGAGGCGGAGACCGGAGCGGGGTGGGCCGTGATCGACGGCGGCAAGGTGGCGGGCCAGATCAGCCTCCGGGTGATCGACCTCCAGGACGGCCGGGCGGAGATCTCGTACTGGGTGCTGCCGGGCGCCCGAGGGCGCAGGACGGCGGCCCGGGCGCTGACGGCGCTGACGGGGTGGGCGTTCGGCGAGCTGGGCCTGCACCGGATCGAGGTGCTGCACTCCACGGCGAACGAGCCGTCCTGTCGGGTGGCGACGGCGGCGGGCTACCGGCTGGAGGGCACGAAGCGGAGCGAGGCGAAGCACGCGGACGGGTGGCACGACATGCACCTGCACGCCCGCATCGTGGGAGATCGCTGAACGTTCAACTTTTCGGGCAGAATGGGGTCAGGAAGCGAAGGAGGACCACCGTGCCGCTGCGCAAGCTCGGATTCCTGACCATCGGCCTGTTCGACGAGGCCGACCCGCGGCCGGGCCACGAGTCCACGCTGGAGATCATCCAGCTGGGCGAGCGGCTCGGCTTCAGCAGCGCCTGGGTGCGCCACCGCCACCTCCAGTTCGGCATCTCCTCGCCGGTGGCGCTGCTGGCCGCGGCCACCCAGCGCACCAGCCGCATCCAGCTGGGCACGGCGGTGATCCCGCTGGGCTGGGAGAACCCGCTGCGCCTGGCCGAGGACCTGGCCACGGTGGACGTGCTGTCCGGCGGCCGGCTCAACCCGGGCGTCAGCGTCGGCCCGCCGATGCACTACGACGACGTCAAGGACGCGCTCTACCCGGACACCCAGGACGTCGAGGACTTCAGCTACGGACGGGTCCAGCGCCTGCTGGACGCGGTCCGCGGCGAGAAGGTGTCGACGTTCAGCGGCGCGGAGGGCATCGAGGAGTTCTCGGCCCGGGTCCAGCCGCACTCGCCGGACCTGATCAACCGCATGTGGTACGGCGGCGGCAGCGCCCGGTCGGCCCGCTGGGCCGGCGAGAACGGGATGAACTTCCTGACCAGCAACGTGGTCGCGGCCACCGAGACCAGCACCGACTTCGACGAGATCCAGCTGGGCCTGATCCGGACCTACCGCGAGCACCGCCCGCAGGGCCGCGTCTCGCACGGCTTCGTGGTCATCCCGACCGACAGCGCCACCGCCGACCAGCGCGCCCGCTACGAGGAGTACGCGGCCAGGCGGGCGACCCGCTTCGGCAAGCCGTTCGGCCCGCGCGGCCTGCTGTTCGCCCGGGACATCGTCGGCACGTCGGCGCAGATCGCCGAGCAGCTGCACGCCAACCCGGCGTTCCGCGAGGTGGAGGAGGTGGCGTTCGCGCTGCCGTTCACCTTCCGGCACGAGGACTACGTGCAGATCCTGACCGACATGGCGACCGCGCTGGGACCGGCCCTTGGCTGGCAGCCGAGCTGATACGCTGGCGAGAACCGAGTAACAGGGGGTAATCACCGCATGGTGGCCGAGGACGACATCGAGGGCTGATACCGGCCCCACGACAACGGCGTCCGGGTGACGCCGCGTCCGGTCGTGCCCTCACACCTGTTCCTCTCACGGGCCTGACGTGTGCCCGTTTCGCGGTGGAGATGTCCCCATGCCGAAGCTTGTCTGTTCCGCCCTGTCCTTCTCCTGGCCGGACGGCACCCCGGTGTTCGACACCCTGTCGTTGACCGTGGGCGCCGGCCGGACCGCCCTGGTCGCGCCCAACGGGGCCGGCAAGAGCACGCTGCTCAAGCTGATCGCCGGCGAGCTCACGCCGCGGTCGGGTTCGGTCACGGTCGACGGCGTGCTCGGCTACCTGCCGCAGGCGCTGCCGCTGGCCGGCGAGCCGACCGTCGCCGAGGTGCTGGAGATCGCCCCGGTCGTCGCCGCGCTCCGGGCGATCGAGGCCGGGGACGCCGCCGAGGACAACTTCACCGTCGTCGGAAACGACTGGGATGTCGAGGAACGTGCCCGCGCCGAGCTGGACCGGCTCGGCCTCGGCGACGTCGAGCTGGACCGCCGGATCGGCACGCTCAGCGGCGGCCAGGTGATCTCCATCGGGCTGGCCGCGCAGCTGCTCAAGCGGCCGGACGTGCTGCTGCTCGACGAGCCGACCAACAACCTGGACCGGGACGCGCGGCTGCGGCTGCACGCCGTGCTCCGGGACTGGAAGGGCACGCTGCTGCTGGTCAGCCACGACCGCGAGCTGCTGGCGCTGGCCGACCGGGTGGCCGAGCTGGACCACGGCGAGGTCACCCTGTACGGCGGCGGCTTCGACGACTACGAGGCCGCCGTGCGGGCGCAGAAAGAGGTGGCGGAGAAGAACATCCGCAACGCCGAGCAGGACCTCAAGCGGGAGAAGCGGGAGATGCAGCAGGCCCGGGAGCGGGCCGCGCGGCGGGCCAGCGCCGGGGCGCGGTCGGGCAGCGACATTCCCCGGATCGCGCTGGGCCTGATCAAGCAGAAGGCGCAGTCGGCCGCCGGCAAGGCCCACGACATGCACGGCCAGCGGGTGGACAGCGCCAAGGCCCGGCTGGACGAGGCCGAGCGGGCGCTGCGCGACGACAGGACGATCTCGCTGTCGCTGCCCGACACCACCGTGCCGGCCGGCCGAATGCTGTTCCACGGCAACCAGTTGCGGGTCCGTGAGCTGTTCGGCGACGACGGCGTGACGCTGGCCGTCCGTGGCCCGGAGCGGATCGCGCTGCTCGGCGCCAACGGCGTCGGCAAGTCGACGCTGCTGCGCGTCACCGCCGGCCTGGAGGAGCCCGAGCACGGCGTGCTCAGCCGGGCCGACGGCCGCGTGGCCTACCTGTCGCAACGGCTGGACCTGCTGGATCTCGATCTCTCCACCGCCGACAACCTGCGGGCGTTCGCGCCGTCCCTGCCCACCTCGGACATGATGAACCTGTTGGCGCGCTTCCTGTTCCGCGCCGAACGGTCCCAGCTGCCGGTGCGTGTCCTGTCCGGCGGCGAACGCCTGCGGGCCACCCTGCTGTGCGTGCTGTGCGCCGAGCCCGCGCCGCACCTGCTGCTGCTCGACGAGCCCACCAACAACCTCGACCTGGCCAGCGTCGAGCAGCTGACCAGCGCCCTGAACGCCTACCAGGGCGCGTTCGTCGTGGTCAGCCACGACGAACGCTTCCTGGCCGACATCGGCGTCACCCGCCGCCTCCGGCTGGCCGACCGGCAGCTCACCGAGGTCTAGATCTCGTCCGGCCCCGGCACGCCGAGACGGTTCATCTCCGCGACGCAGACGCGGACGGCCGTCTCGGCGTCGCACTCGGCGATGGGCTCGCCGTGCCAGCGGTCCGCGCTGATCGAGCAGACCTTGAACCGGTTGTCGCCGACGCGCTCCACCCACGGACCGGGCACGTGGAACTCGTCGGCGGTCGGCCGGAACGACAGCCAGCCCATCTGCGTGAACGGGTACATGCGGCGCAGTCGGGGCTCGTTCATCGCCGCCGGGATGAACTCGCCGTGGCGGCCGGGATCGTGCACCAGGCGCGACTGCCAGGCGCACTCGATCCGGTCGCCGCTCTCGAACGCGTCGGCGATGGCGACGAAGTCGGCGAAGGGCCAGGCGGTGGCGAACTCCCGCGCGGTGGCGCCACCGAGCCAGGTCGCCGCGGAACCCAGAACCACGGCCAGGTCCGGTGTGAAGACTCGGCGGAGGTGCATGGTCCGCAGGAGGTAGGTGACCCGGAACTTCGTCTCGTTCCGAAACGGCATGATCCCCACTGACCGCTCGCCCCGGCGTAGCCAGGCCAGCTGGCCGTCGAAGGCGCCCCGCGCCTCGAGAAACTCGATATCGCTGTCGGGGCAGGCATTCTCGATCGCGGCCCGCAGGCCGCCGGCGTCGATCAACTCTCGATGCGGCGTCACGCCATCCCAAGATAACCGTGAGCGGGCTCACCGCAAGTTCCTCACCCACGCCGTTAGACGGCGTGTGCAACTATTGTGTACGCTGACTGTCGTAGCGAGCAACGACTAAGGAGAGTCATGGCCCACCACCCCGCCGACCTCAGCAACACCGAGCTGCGCGACCTGCTGGACACCGCGGCCGCCGAGGCGGAGCGCGCCGGCATCAAGGTCAGCGTCACGGTGCTCGACCGCGGCGGCCACCTGCTGGGCTTCACCCGCGACCAGGAGGCGCTGCTGATCTCCGGCGAGACCAGCACCCGCAAGGCCTACACCTCGGTCCAGCTGGACGCGGCGACCGCTGACGTGGCCGACGCGGTGAAGCCGGACGGCCCGTTCCACAGCCTGCCCACGGCCCTGGACCGCCCGCTGCTGTTCATCGCCGGCGGCGTCCCGCTGCACCGCGACGGCGTGCTGGTCGGCGCGATCGGCGTCGGCGGCGGCGCCCCGGAGCAGGACCACGCGGTGGCCACCGCCGCCGCGAACAAGCTGTCGCTGGCCTGAGTCGAGTCGCGGCCCCGCCGCCCCCAGGCCAAGCTGGAACCCCGAGAACAGGAGATCCACCCCCATGCGACTCGACCTGACTGGCAAGGTCGCCCTCGTCACCGGCTCCACCCAAGGCATCGGCAAGGCCATCGCCGCCGGGCTGGCCCGGGCGGGCGCCACCGTCGCCGTCAACGGGCGCAAGGCCGACGGCGTGGCCGCCGCCATCGAGGACCTCAAGGGTGATGGCGAGTTCGTCGCCGCGCCCGGCGATGTGTCCACAGAGGACGGAACCGCCGCGGTGCTGGCCGCCGTGCCCGGTGTCGACGTGCTGGTGAACAACCTCGGCATCTTCGGCTCGCAGTCGCCGCTGGAGATCACCGACGACGAGTGGCGGCGCTACTTCGAGGTCAACGTGCTGTCCGCGGTCCGGCTGACCCGCGCCTACCTGCCGGGCATGACCGAGCGGGGCTGGGGCCGGATCCAGTACATCGCCAGCGACTCGGCCGTCGTCACGCCGGCCGAGATGATCCACTACGGCATGTCCAAGACCTCGCTGCTGGCGGTGTCGCGGGGATTCGCCAAGCACGCCGCCGGCACCGGCGTCACGGTCAACTCGGTGATCGCCGGCCCCACCCACACCGGCGGCGTCGAGAACTTCGTCTACGAACTCGTGGACAAGTCGCTGCCGTGGGACGAGGCGCAGCGCGAGTTCATGCTGAAGCACCGGCCGCAGTCGTTGATCCAGCGCCTGATCGAACCGGAGGAGATCGCCAACATGGTGGTGTACCTGGCTTCCCCGCTGTCCTCGGCGACCACCGGCGGCGCGCTGCGGGTGGACGGCGGCTACGTGGACGCGATCCTGCCGTAGTCGCCGCGCACCGCGTCACGGGGCAGAGTCCTTTGCAGGTAGGGAATCGCCGCGAAGGCGATGATGGCTGCCGTGGCCGCGACCAGCCACGGCAGCCACGGCCCGAACACGAACAGCGCCACCACGCCCGGCGCGGCGATCCCCGCCGCGGTGAACGCGTACTGAAACGCCGCCAGATAACGGCCTCGGGTCGCCCGCGGCGCGGCCGCCTCGGCCAAAGCGTTGGCACGATTGCCGATCAGCGTGCCAGCCGACAGCAACACCATGGTGCCCAACAGATACGCCGGCAGCCACGACACCGGCACCAACACGGCGGCCATGCTGGCCAGCGCCCAGACCACGGTGATGAGGTAACCGATCCGCATCGCCTTGGTGCGCCACCAGATCCGGGTCCATCGCACGACGATCGTGCTGAGCAGGACACTGCTGACGGTCAGCACGGTGATCATGGCACCGGCCACCCACGCCGGACCGTGCAGCACCTCGCTGACGTACACCGCCATGCCGTCGAGGAAGAGATCCAGCGCCAGGGCGCCGCACGCCACCACCACGATCAGCACCAGGTACGGACGGTTGCGCACCACGCTCACCGGCGGCGAATCGGCCTCGTGCCGGACATGCGGCACGTGCAGGAACAGCGCCAGCACCACCGCCGCGGCCAGGAAGGTGACCCCGTCCAGGGCCACCGCGATCCGGTAGCCGGCCGGCCCGATGGCGGTCAGGCCGGCGACCACCAGGCCGCCCAGGCCGAAGCAGACCCCTCGCACCGCTCCGACCAGGGCAAACGTGGTGTCCTTGGCGCCGTGCCGACTCGTGTCGGCGATCAACGCGAACACCGAGCTGTAGAACGCCTGCTGGCCCGCCGCCAGCAGCGCCGAGGCCACGAACACCAGGGCCGCGTTGTCGGCGACCAGGTAGACCACGGTTCCGGCCGCCTGCACCACCTGCGCGGCGATCACCATCTGCCGTGGGCCGAACCGGTCCACCAGCCGCCCGGCCAACGGCGGCGCGGCGATGCCCACCAGCTTGCCGACCGTGATCACCGAACCGGCCGCCGCGACCGGCAGTCCGACCACCTGGATCCCGTACAACACCGACAGCGGAAGGAAAAGCCCGGAGCCGAAGTTGTCGATCCCCAGCGCGATGAGCAACGCGAGTCGTCCCCCCATGACGGTCAAGCTAGCGCAGGCCTTCCCCAGCGGTGGCGGAGGTTGTGTGGAGATTCCGTGAAGGCTCGGCGCGGCTGAGGTCGATAGTCGGGAACTGCACGAGGGTCGGCGGCCGTCCCGCCTGGACCTCCCAGACCTGGTTGGTCTCCCCGCCCCGGACGACCTGCTCGACCGCCGCGGCCACCTCGTCCGGGTCGGCCAGCGCCATGCCGTGCTCCAGCAGGAAGTCCCGGGCCTCGGCGATGATCGGCGTGTCGATGAAGCCGGGGCAGACGGTGTTGAGCGTGACGCCGGGAATCTCCAACGAGCGCACCAGGCCGACGATCGCGTGCTTGCTGGCCGAGTAGACCGGGTCGAACTGGCTCGGCGAGACGCCGGCCAGGCTGGCCGTCACCACGATCGCCCTGGCCCCGCTGGCCACGGCCGCCCTGATGCCGAAGATCGTGCCGTCCAGGTTCACGGCCATGATCCGCCGGTACAGGTCGAGGTCCAACTCCGTGCCACCGCCGCCAATTCCGGCGTTGAGGTGCACGATGTCCAGGCGCCCGAACGCTTTCCGGGCCGCCGCGACTGCGGCCTCGTTGTCCGCCAGCCTCGCGACATCGGTCCGTACGAACAGGCCGCCGATCTCCGCCGCGACCTGCTCGCCGGCCGGGTTCACGTCGGCGATCACCACCTGAGCGCCCCGGCCCGCGAACCGACGGGCCACCGCCGCGCCGATGCCGCTCGCGCCGCCGGTCACCAGCACGACCTCCGCCATCACCTCTTCCCGCCCATCAGCTGGCCCGACTCGGCCAACACCTTGTCCCGCAAAGACTTCGACCGCAGGTAGCGCTGGGTGAAGATTTGCAGCAGCGTGTACACCGCGATGTACTGGAGGGTGTTGACCAGCGGCACCTGGTCCACCGGCAGCGAGTACGCCAGCAGGACCCGGATTCCCGCGTCGAGCACCAGCCCGACGCCCCACACCGCCGTCGCGACCCGCATCGCGTGCCGGTAGGAGGGCGAGTCGGACCAGCAGGCCGTGAACCGCTGGCGGACCTCGCCGGAGGTCAGCGACTGCATGAACTGTTGCAGGAACGGCGTTTTCCGCAACGTGACCAGGATCCAGGCCCCGGCCACCGCGGTCATCCAGCCGTCCTTGGCCAGCAGGAACCTCGGGCTGCCGACCACGAACGAGGTGGCCACGCTCCCGATCAGGATCGACAGCGTGAACAGGGCCAGCCCGTCCAGCCGCCGCCGGGCGAACGCCGTGTGGAGCGCGTGCACTGTCGGCGGCACGCCGCCGAGCATCAGGGCCAGCCACTGGTCCACGCCGGCGGCGCGCAGGCCGTAGAAGAGGGCGAGCGGGGCGACGAGATTGACGCCCAGGTTGATCACGACCGCCTTGCGCGGGTCGGCCGTTCGTCCGGTCTGAGCTGCGATTGCCATGCGGCAACGCTATTTCCCGGGATCCGGCCGCGGTATGCACCTGGCTGCCCGTTCGGGGTGGAGGTAGCTGCACCCCATGTTATTCTGGTGGGGCATGACAGGTTCTCATGCGATTCCCGAACTGGCCGGATTCCGGTCTGCCACGCCGCTGCTGGTCACCGACGTGACCGTGCTCGATCCGGCGGCCGGCTCCGTGCGCACCCACCAGGACCTTCTGTTGCGGCACGGTCGGATCGCCGCGGCCGGCGCTTCGCTGGACGCCGAGGCGGAGGTGCTGGTCGGCACCGGTTTGGTGGCCCTGCCGGGGTTGTGGGACATGCACGTGCACACCTTCGACGAGTCGACACTGCCGAAGTTCCTGGCCCGCGGCGTCACCGGCATCCGGCACATGGGCGGCGCGCCGGTGCACGGGAAATGGCGGGCCCGGCTGCGGGGTGGCGACTGGCTGGCCCCGCGCATGGTGTTCGCCGGCCCCATTCTCGACGGTCCGCGGCCGAGCCGGCCGGGGTCGATCGCCCTGACCAGCGCCGACGAGGCGACGGCGGCAGTGGCTCGCTGCGTCGACGACGGGGCCGAGTTCCTCAAGGTGTACTCGCAGCTGCCGGCCGAGGCCTACGCCGCCATCGCCGCCACCGGGGTGCCGTTCGCCGGGCACGTCCCGTGGACGGTGCCGATCGCCACGGCGGCGGCGTCCGGCCAGCGCAGCATCGAGCACCTGGACGGGCTGGCACTGGGCACATCGTTGTCCGAGAAGGAGATCCGCGCCGGCTTGTCCACATTGGACGTCAGCGATCCGGTTGGGATGTTCACCCGGCTGTCCCAGCTCAACCACCTGGCCGCCGTGACCCACGACCCCGCGCGGCTGGCCGCGCTGTGCCGGACCTTCCTCCGGCACGGCACCTGGCACGTGCCGACGCTGGCCGTGTTGGAGGCCAAGGCCACGGTCGGCACCCCGGACTTCCCGCTCACGCCATACCTGCCCGACATCGAGCCCGCGCTGCGCCCCGCATGGGCCCAGGTCGGCTCGTGGTCCCCGGACGCCGCGACCAGGGACCGTGAACAGGCGGTTTTCCAGCACAGCCTGCACCTCGTGCGAGAACTCCACCGGGCCGGCGTCGCGCTGCTCGCCGGCACCGACACCTTCGTACCCGGGCACAGCCTGCACGACGAGCTCGCGCTGCTCGTCCGGGCCGGCCTCTCGCCCCTGGACGCCCTGCGCGCCGCCACCTCCGACCCCGCCCGCTTCCTCGGCGCCACCGACCGCTTCGGGGCCGTCGCCCCCGGCCAGGCCGCCGACCTGCTGCTGTTGGCGGCCAATCCCCTCGACGACATCGCCCACACCCGGGCGATCCGGGCCGTGATCGTGGGCGGCGGTCACTTCCAGCCGTGACCGACTTTTTTCGGATCGATGTCGAATCGGGGTCGGCTCGTTCGACACCCAGGTATGACGAACGAGCCGATCTCGACCCGCAACCTCGACCGTGACGGCCACGACGAGCTGCCGTGGAGCCGTCCCCGCGACCTGCTGGCCACCCAGACCCCCGGCGAGGACCTGACGTTCTTCGTCGCCACCGTGCGGCCCGACGGGCGGCCGCACTCGGCCGGCGTGGGGGCGATCTGGGTGGACGACGCCCTGTGGTTCGTCGGCGGGCCCGGCACCCGCCGGTCGCGCAACCTGGCCGCCAACCCCTCGTGCAGTGTTTCCGTGCGGCTTCGCGGCCTCGACCTCGTGCTGGAGGGTGAAGCCCGTCGCGTGGACAACGCCGACACCCTGGAGCGGATCGCCGCTGTCTACCGCAGCGGCGGCTGGCCCGCCGTCGTGGAGAACGGCGGCTACACCGCCGCCTTCATGGCCCCGAGCGCCGGCCCCGCCCCTTGGCATCTGTACCGCCTCACCCTGCGCACCGCCTTCGGCGTCGCCTGCGCCGAGCCGTACGGCGCGACCCGCTGGGACTTCTGAGCCGGCCCCTGCCCCAAGTGCCCGGCCCTTCGGTCGCCCGCGACCGCGGTGCGTTTACCCAGGTCAGCACTCTCCACACCATGCCGCCAAAATTTTCTGAGCCATCTGGGAATCAAAAGCTTGAGTCGACCGTTGTCAAGGGTGTCGGCGGCAAGGGGCCGCCAAGAGACCCGAGAGAGGGGCGGTGCGCGATGATGGTGCGCACGGATCCGTTCCGCGAGCTGGAGCGGTTGATGTTCGGCGCGGGCGCCGGCCGGGTGCGCCAGGCGAGCGTTCGCCCGGCGGCCATCCCGATGGACGCGTTCCGCAAGGGCGACGAGTTCGTCGTCACGTTCGACCTGCCCGGGGTCAGCCCGGAGTCGATCGACGTCAACGTCGAGCGCAACGTGCTGACGGTCAAGGCCGAGCGGCCGGCGGCCAAGGACGAACAGGTCCGCTGGCAGGTGGCCGAGCGGCCGACCGGGACGTTCACCCGGCGGGTGTTCCTCGGCGAGACCCTCGACCGTGACGGCATCCAGGCCAGCTACGACGCGGGTGTGCTCACCCTGCGGGTGCCGGTGGTGGAGAAGGCCCAGTCCCGCCGGATCGCGGTGACCGCGGGCGCCCCGGCCCAGGTCGAGGCCTGACCAAGCCCGGTGCATCCACCGTAGACGAAATGTCCACGGTGGATGTACCGTCCACAGCGTGTCCCCGATGACCGACCGGCTGGCCCCGGTGTGCGAGGCGATCGCCCGCCTGCTCTCACCGCACGCCGAGGTGGTGCTGCATGACCCGGCCACGGACTCGGTGCTGGCCGTCTGGAACCCGCTGTCCAGGCGGACCGTGGGCGACCCGTCGCTGCTGGGCGAGCTCGACGAGCTCACCCCGGTCGGCGCGGGCGTCTACGGCCCGTACCCCAAGTCGCTGCCCGACGGGCGGCGACTTTCCAGTGTCAGCGCGGTGATCCGCGACGACGAAGGCCGCCCGGAGGCGGTGCTGTGCGTGAACGTGGACCGGTCCGCGTTCGACGCCGCGGCCCGCGTCCTGGCGGCCTTCGCCGCGCCGGCCACCGAGCAGCCGGCGGCGCTGTTCGCCCGGGACTGGACCGAGCAGCTCAACGAGACGGTCGCGAACTTCGTGCGGGACCGGGGAACCACGCTGGCCGGACTGTCCAAATCGGACCGCCAGGAGCTGGTGGCCCGACTGGCCGAGGCCGGCGTCTTCGACCAGCGGCGGGCCGTGCCGACCGTGGCCCGGGCCATCGGCGTGTCGCGCTCGGCTGTCTACCAACTGCTCGCGCTGACCCGCGAGGAGCCCGGCGATGCCGCCCCTGCCTGACTTCCGGCTGGAGACCTACTTCTCCACCTGGGAGTACACTGCCCGGCACCACCTGACGGCGTCGGACGCCCAGACGGTGTCGCCGGCCGACCTGCTGGCCATGGCCGACGACCGATGCCTCCGTTGCCGGGGCGGTGTGGCAGCTACTCGGCTAGGTTCGAACACATGACCGAAATCACCGGCGATCTGCGCCGCTACCTCCAGGAATCGCGGGACCGGATCGTGTCCGCACTGGACGGCCTGAGCGAGTACGACATCCGGCGGCCGCTCACCCCGACCGGCACCAACCTGCTCGGGCTGGTCAAGCACCTGGCCGGCAACGAGTTCGGCTACCTCGGCGACTCCGTCGGCCGGCCGGCCCCGGTGACGCTCACCTGGTACGAGGACAACTCCGTGTGGGACGGCGCGGACATGTGGGCCACCGCCGACCAGTCGCGGGCGGAGCTGCTCGACCTGTACCGACTGGCCTGGCGGCACAGCGACGAGTCCATCGAGCAGCTGGGCGTCGACGCGCCCGCCTCGGTGGCCTGGTGGCCCGAACAGCGTCGGCGGACCACGCTCGGTTCCCTGGTGGTGCGCATGATCGCCGAGACCGCCTGCCATGCCGGGCACGCCGACATCGTGCGTGAGCTGATCGACGGCCGTGGCGGCGAGGACCACGACGAGCTGGGCGGCGCCGAGTACTGGGAGCCGTACGTGGCCGGCATCCAGGCCGCCGCCGACCGGCACCGCCTTGCGAACCCGTAACCAGGTGGTTACGCTTCCGCCGTGGACGAGGTAGCCGGCGCGATCGCCGACCCCGTGCGCCGGGACATCCTGGTGATGCTGCGCCAGGGGCCGCTGTCGGCCGGCGAGATCGCCGAGCGGTTCGAGGTCAGCCGGCCGGCCGTGTCCCGGCACCTGCGGGTGCTGCGGGCCAGCGGGCTGGTCGTGGACACGCCCGTCGGCCGGCAACGGCTGTACGAGCTCGCCCCCGACCGGCTCACCGAGCTGGCCGACTGGCTCGCCCAGTTCGCCCGGCCCTCCGGCTGGCAGCACCGGCTCGACGCACTGGACACCGAGGTCCACCGCACCCGCCGGGAGCGCCGCGCCCGGCCCGCAACCGAGGAGCGCACCGCATGAGCCCAAGACCCACCGGCCGCCTTTTCGACAGGGACCTGACGCTGACCCGCACCTACCGTGCGCCCATCGACGACGTGTGGGCCAGCGTCACCGAGCCCGAGCGCACCGCCCGCTGGTTCGGCCGCTGGGAGGGCGAGGGCGGGACCGGCCGGACCATCAAGGTCCAGATGGCGTTCGAGGAGAACGCCCCGTGGACCGAACTGCGCATCGACGCCTGCGAACCGCCGCGCCGCCTCGCCGTGTCCGCCTCCGACGAGCACGGCGGGTGGAAGCTGGAGCTCCTGCTGGCGCAGACCGGCGACACCACCGAGCTGACCTTCGTGCACCACCTCGACTCCCTGGACAACCTCGGCGGCATCGGCTCCGGCTGGGAGTACTACCTCGACATGCTCACCGCCGCCCGGGAGGGCACGCCCCAGCCCGACTTCTTCAAGGACTACTTCCCGGCCATGGAGGCCTACTACGCCGCCCTGGTCGGCAAAGCCTGAGGAGGCCAGGAGATGAGGACGACGCCAAGCCGGGAGAACACATGGTGACCGGGCAGGCAGCGGCGATCACGTCGCACCGGGAGAACACGCGGTGACCGGGCGGGTGTTGGTGATCGGGCTCGATCCCACTCGGCTGGACGGCTGGGATCCCGAGCCGGTGCTGGCCGCGCTTGCCCGGGGCGAGGCCCGGTTCGTGGAGCTGGGCATCGAGGCCGACATGTGCCTGGTCGCGCCGGACGACGACCCCGAGGGAGCCATCGCCGCCGCCCTGACCCGCGCCGAGTACGCCTGCGTCGTGGTCGGCGGCGGCATCCGCAAGCACGAGCCGCTGCTGGGCCTGTTCGAGAACACCGTGAACCTGGTCCACCGGCACGCCCCCAACGCCGCCATCGCCTTCAACAGCACCCCCGACGACACCGCCGACGCCGCCCTCCGCTGGCTCCCCTAGCCCCCGCCCCCGCCCCACCACCCCAAGATCAAGGGACCGATCCTCTCGTTGAACGTCAGGAAGGGCCCCTTCACAACGTTCAACGTCAGGAAGGGCCCCTTCATGACGTTGAACGTCAGTATGGGGCCCTTCATGACGCCAGTAACGGGCCTAACCTGGCGTTGTTGGGCAGCGAGCGGGGAGGGCGGGTGGGTGCTTCTGTCAGTCCGAGCGGCCCGGAACCACCAGGCCCGCCTCGTACGCGGCGACCACCACCTGGGCGCGGCTGGTCAAACCCAGTTTGGCCATGAGGTTCTTGACGTGGGTCTTGACGGTGGACTCGCTGAGGACGAGGCGTTGGGCAATCTGAGGGTTGCTCAGGCCGTGGGCCACGAGGC
Source organism: Kutzneria sp. NPDC052558 (assembly GCF_044547355.1). NCBI lineage: Bacteria > Bacillati > Actinomycetota > Actinomycetes > Pseudonocardiales > Pseudonocardiaceae > Kutzneria > Kutzneria sp. NPDC052558. Next base: position 167,073 of record NZ_JBIUAG010000014.1, on the reverse strand, counting down.
GGAGGACTTCGGTCTCGCGGGCGGTGAGGGGGGCGAGGTCGAGGGAGCGCAGGGTGGCGCGGCGGTGGTGGAGGGAGTGGGTCTCGACGAGGCGCTGGGTGACGGCGGGGCTGATGAGCACGTCGCCGGCAGTCACGGCGCGGACGGCGGAGACGATGGCGGCGGGAGGGGTCTCCTTGAGCAGGAAGCCGGCGGCGCCGGCGCCAAGGGCGCGGTAGACGTACTCGTCGAGGTCGAAGGTGGTGAGCACGAGGATCCGGGGCGGCGGCTGGACGGCGGCGAGGATCTGTTCGGTGGCGTCGAGACCGTCGAGCACGGGCATACGGATGTCCATGACGACGACATCCGGCCGCAGGGACACGGCGAGGTCCACGGCCTGAGCGCCGTTCTCGGCCTCGCCGACGACGTCGAGGCCGGGGGCGGCCCGCAGCAGGGCGGCGAGCCCGGCGCGGATGAGGGCCTGGTCGTCGGCGATGAGCACCCGGGTGGTCACACCGCCTCCGGACACGGAAGTCGAAGCACCACGGCGAATCCGCCGTCGGGGCGGGGGCCGGCGGTGAGCACGCCGCCGTAGAGCTCGGCCCGCTCGGTCATGCCGATGATGCCGCGCGCGGGCGCGCCGGTGTCGCGGGCCCGGGCGCCCCGGCCGTCGTCGGTGATCTTCACGGTCAGGGTGCGCTCCCCGTAGTCCAGATCGAGCCGGGCGGTGGCGGGCCCGGCGTGTTTGAGCACGTTGGTCAGCGACTCCTGGGCAACCCGGTAGGCGCACAGGTCGGCCCCGGGCGGCAACTCCCGCCGAGTCCCGGTGACGGCCAGTTCGACCGGCAACCCGGTGGCGCGCAACCGATCGAGCAGTCCGTCCAGTTCGGACAGTCCGGGCTGCGGCTGGGTGCCGGGGTCGTCGACCCGCAGCACGGCCAGCAGCTTGCGCATGTCCGCGAGCGCCGCCCGGCTGGTGTCGCCGACGGTGGCCAGGGCCTCGCGGGCCACCTCGGGGTCACTGTCCAGAACGTACTCGGCCAGCCCGGACTGCACGGAGATCACCGACATGTGGTGGGCCACCACGTCGTGCAGCTCGTGGGCGATGCGGATGCGCTCCTCGGCGACGGCCCGCGTGGCCTGCTCGGCCGTCCGCTCCATCCGACGGGACCAACGGCCGGTGCTGACGCCGAGGCCGAACGCGACCAGGTACTGCACGGCGGGACTGCCGACCAGCGCCAGCTTGTCGACGTCACCGACGAGCACCGTGAAATGGACACCCAGCACGGCCAACGCCACACCCAGGGCGACCAGCGCGACCGGCAGCGGTCGGAGCAGGGCCACCGAGAACAAGCCGATCACCACGCCCAGGCCGCTGTCGGACAGGCCGGGATAGCCGAACAGCAGACTGCCGAGCACCGCGCCGCCCATCACGAGCGTGCTCGTCAGCGGCGCCCGCTGTCGCAGCGCGATCGGCGCGAACGAGAGCCCGGCGAACAGGTAGGTGAGCCAGTTCGCCCGACCGTCGGTCGCCACGGCCACGGACGCGATCTCGAACGCGGTCAGCGCCACGGCGAGCGCGATGTCCAACTGGACCGACCGCAGAATGCCACGCACCGGCCCACGGTAGCCGCCGCCGTGGCCGGCGGTCGCCACCCCATGGGCTGATCTCCGGCTAGTACCAGCGGGGTAGCCGAAGATCCCTCGCAGGACGATGTCGGCCGCCCGGCCCGGGCTGGTTGGCTGACCCGGCAGTCGAATCGAGGGGAAAAACATGCGCAGGACAGTGATCACGATGGTTGCGCTGGTGGGGGTGCTGGCGTCGACCGGCGTGGCCGTGGCGGACACCCGAAACGTGCTGCAACGGGACGCCGACGCCCTGCTGGACCTGGGCGCACCGGGTGTCCTGGTGGAAATGGACACTCCGTACGGCAAGACGAAGGTGCGCAGCGGATATGGAGACACAGCCGCTCGAACGCCGGTGTCGTGGCAGACGCACTTCCGGATCGGCAGCGCCAGCAAGACATTCGTCGCCACAGTGCTGCTGCAACTGGTCGGCGAGGGCAAGCTGTCCCTGGACGACACGGTGGACCGCTGGCTGCCCGGCGTGGTGACGGGCAACGGCAACGACGGCACGAAGATCACCGTCCGGAACCTGTTGCAGCACACCAGCGGGCTGCCGGACTACGCGGAATACCTGGACTTCCTCCGCACGCCGGAAGGCTTCGAGGCGGACCGGTTGCGCACGTTCCCGGCGCCGGACATGGTCGCCCTGGCGATGCGACACCCACCGAAATTCGCGCCGGGCACGGGCTGGTCGTACTCCAACACCAACTACGCGCTGGCCGGGATGATCATCGAGAAGATCACCAGGCACGACTGGCAGCACGAGGTGCGGCGGCGGATCATCGCGCCGCTCGGCCTGCGTGACACCTACCTGCCCGGCAACGACCCGTACCTGCCGTCACCGCATGCCGTCGGCTACCAACGGTTCACAGTGGACGGACCGGTGATCGACGCCACCGTGATGAACCCGTCGTGGGCCGGCGCGGCCGGCGCGATCATCAGCGACACCGACGATCTGAACACGTTCCTACGCGCGCTGTTGAGCGGTCGGCTGCTGAAGCCGGCGCAGCTGCGGCAGATGCGAACCACGGTGCCGGCGCACGAGTTCGACCGGTCATGGCCGAACGCGCGGTACGGACTCGGGATCATATGGATTCCCACCTCGTGCGGCGGCTACTGGGCGCACGGCGGGGACATCCCCGGCTTCAAGACCCGGGACGGCATCAGCGCCGACGGTCGTCGCAGTGTGGTCATCACCATCAACAACGACGCCCTGGTCCCGAAGGCGGGGATCCCGCCGGTCAACCACGATGTGAGCGTCGACCTGCTGGAGCACGCGTTCTGCGGCACGTCCTGACCGGCCGCTAACCGACGCCCACCGGTTCGGGCAGCGCTGTCCCCCGCCGGGCGTCGATGCGGTCGAGCCAGCTGAGCACCGGCGTGGTCATGGTGGTGGTGATCAGCGCGACCAGCACCAGCACGGTGAACAGCTCGGAGTTGACGATGCCGGCCGACAGGCCGACGTTGAGCGCGATCAGCTGCATCAGGCCGCGGGCGTTCATCAGCGCGGCGATGCGGCTGGCCACCGGCCCCGGCTCGCCCAGGGCCCGGGCCGCGGCCCAGCAGCCGCCGAACTTGCCGATGATCGCCACGGTCACACAGATCGCGGCGAAGATCAGCAGCGCCGGATCGGCGAACAGGCCGAACTTGGTGTTGAGGCCGGAATAGGTGAAGAACAGCGGCACGAACACGATCCGGATCACCGGGCCGATGGTGTCCACCACCTTCTCCGACGCCGGCGTGCGCGGCATCGCCATGCCCACGCAGAACGCGCCGAACACCGAGTACAAGCCGATCTCGCCGGTGAAGGCGGCGCCGGCGAACAGCACCGCCACGGTGACCAGCAGCCGGATCTCCGCGGTCAGCTTGGGATTGCCCATGGTCCATGCCAACAGCCGCCGGACCACGGTCGCCATCAGCACGCCGAAGACCACCACGCCGATCACCGCGACCAGCAGCGGGGCGGTGTGCCCGGAGGCCATGGCCAGCACGCCCGCCAGCAGGATCCAGGCGACCACGTCGTCGATCGCGCCGCAGGCCAGGGCGATGGAGCCGAAGCGGGTGCCGGACAGGCCGCGTTCGCTGATGATCCGGGCCAGCATCGGGAACGCGGTGATGGCCAGCGCGACGCCGACGAACAGCGCCGCCACCGTCGGCGACACGCCTGGTTTGAAGATGTTCACGCTTCCGTTGGCGCCCAGGGTGATCCCGATGCCCAGCACCATCGGGGTGACGATGCCGGCGGCCGACACGAAGCCGGCGGTGCGGCCGGCCTTGGGCGGCCGGTTGGCCACGAACTCGTGGCCGGCCTGGAACATCAGGCCGACCAGGCCGATCTGGCCGGCCACGTTGAGCACCGGCCGCAGCGCGTCCGGGAACAGCAAGCCCTCCACGCCGGGCAGCAGCAGCCCGAGCAGCGACGGCCCGAGCAGCACGCCGGCGATCATCTCGCCGACCACCGCCGGCTGCCCGACCTTGCCCAGCACGTACGACACGAGCCGGCAGAACAGCAGGATCGCCACCACGGCGAGGAAAAACGTCGACGCGAACTCCGACGCACTCATGCCTGCTCCCCAAAATAGTTGCGGCACAATGCCTTGCGCCGAGCGTCCCACACCATGTAGCTGCCGAGCACCAGCTGCGCGAGGCTGCGGGTGACGTCCTCGCGCCGGTCCCGCCGCCGCATCCGCCGCAGCGGCGCCCCCAGCGGCAGCTCGCGGGCTCGGTCGACCAGCAGGCACGGGCCGCGGTGCGGGATCGACCGGGTGTGGCTGACCGAGGAGGCCAAGGTGAAGCGCCGCAACACTTCCCGGGCCACCGCCCGCATGCTGACCGGGGCGACGCCGCGAGCCGGGCACGCGCGGTTGGCCGTGACGCCGAACGGGATGAACGTGGCATCCTTGGGCGACAGGTGTTCCCAGCGGTCCGGATCGAACTCCTCGGGGCGTTCGAAGCCGCTGTTCTGGTAGGCCGCGTAGTTGAACAGCAGCACCGATCCACTGTGGACGGTGGAGCCGCTCACCTCGATGTCCGCGGTGGTGATCCGGTGGGCGATGCCGAACAGCGGGAACGCCCGCAGCGCCTCGTTGATCACCCGGTCCAGGTAGTCGTCGTCGCCGGGCTCGCGGACCAGCCGGTCCTGCACCTTCTCGTGCTGGGCCACGGCCAGCAGCAGGTGGGTCATCGCCTCGGACATCTGCACCACGGCCGTGTTGAAGAACGCGCCCTGGAGATACCAGGCCTGCTCGTCCGGGCTGAACAGCTCCGGCAGCTGCGCCTTCACGTCGCCGAGGCGGCCCTTGAGGTACGCGGTGAGCCGGTTGCGGCGGCGCATGTGCCGCAGGCCGCTGCCCTTCAGCGCGGTCACCACGTCGTCGGCGTTGGCCACGATCAGGTCCCGCGCCGGCCGCGGGCACGGCTCGTGGAACACCAGCTCGTAGTACACCTCGGCCCAGATCGGCATCATCAGGTCACGCAGCCGGACCTCGGTGATCTCCTGGTGCGGCAACTCGTCCAGCACGCCGGCGGCGCAGCGCCGGGCCAGCTCCTCGATCTTCGGCTTCGGCACGGCCAGCACCTGGCGGGAGGTCCGCGCCGCCTGCTCGTAGCGCGGGCCGTTCTCCAGGTGCTCCTGGTGCACCTGCGGCCCCGGGGCCAGCCAGTACCAGAACAGGTCGGACAGGCCGGCGCCTTCGCTGCGGCCGTGCGCCGCCGGGCTGGCGTAGAGCTCTCGGAACGCGGCCGCGTCGAACCGGTCGCCGGGCACCGGGATTCCCTCGTCGCCGTTGACCCAGGCGAAGATCCGCTCCCGCAGCGCCACCACCCGTGCCGCGATCATGGGCGCCGCACCAGTTTCGCGTCGATCTCGGCCAGGTTCCGCGCGCCGAGCAGGGCCATGGCCGTGGTCATCTCGTCCCGCAGCTCGTCCAGCACCGCCCGCACCCCGTCCGCGCCACCGGCGGCGAGTCCCCACACCGCCGGCCGGCCGATGCCGATGGCGTCGGCCCCGAGGGCAAGCGCTTTCACCACGTCGGTGCCGCGCCGCACGCCGCCGTCCACGATCAGCGGCACCCGGCCGCGCACCGCGGCGGCGATCTCCGGCAGCACGTCGATCGTCGCCGGCACGGTGTCCAGCTGGCGGCCGCCGTGGTTGGACACCATGATCGCATCGACCCGGTGCTCCACGGCCAGCGCCGCGTCGGCCGGATGCAGAATTCCCTTGAGCACCAACGGAAGCGACGTGATCTGGCGCAGCCACGCGAGGTGCTCCCAGGACATGCCGGCGAACATCTCGATCGGCCTGGCGTGACCGCTGTCATCGACCATGTTCTCGCAGCGCAACCCGTCGGGCAGGTCGTGGAAGCCGTTGCGGCGGTCCCGATCCCGGATGCCGAAGGCCGGCGAGTCGGCGGTGACCACCAGCGCCCGACAGCCCGCCGACTCGGCCCGCTTGACCACGTGCTCGGTGAAGGCCAGGTCCGATTGCATGTAGAGCTGGAACCAGAGGGTCGCGCCGACGCGGGCGATGCGCTCCACGGCCGTGGTCGAAGCCATGGAGACGATCATCACCACGCCGGCCGACGCGGCCGCCCGAGCGGTGGCCAGCTCACCGTCCACATGGGCCAGACGATGAAAGGCCGTGGGCGACAACAGGATCGGCAGCCGACTCCGCATCCCCAACAGCACCGCGGCCGGATCCGGCTCGCCGACCGCCCGCAGCACCCGGGGCAGCAGCTCGATCCGCGAGTACGCCGCCGTATTGGCCCGCAGCGTGGACTCCTCCCCCGCGCCGCCGGCGAAGAAGTCGTAGTGCGCGTCCGGAAGCCGTTGCCGGGCCAGGGCTTCGAAGTCGGCCGCGCTCACCGGAGCTGCGCCGCCAGGAAGTTCACCAGCGGCTCGACGTGCGCCGCCGGCTTGTCCCACTCGTTCTCGAGGTTCTCGGCCACGTGGTGCTCGCCCACCTGCTGCCCGCCGCGCCAGTGCCGGATCACCGGGTGCAGGTAGGCGGCGTCGTAGGCGGCGGTCGGATCGTTCTGCTTGGTGCGCTTGACCGTGATGTCGAACGGGTCCACCTTGTCGTGGTCGGGCCCGTACTCCAGGGTGATGACGAAGGTGTCCCTGCCCTGCCCGAAGTTCGTGTCGTGCACGTAGCCGACCGGCAGCTCCTCGCTGTAGCGGGCGGTGTCGCCGTCCACCACCACGACGTCGCCGATCACCGCGAACTGCTGCCACAGCGCGGAAGAGCGGTTCACCCGGGCCAGGATCGCGTCGGCGATGGCCGCCGGCGTGGCCGCATGGTCGACGCCGGGCCACTGGACCCCGTGGTACTTGCGCTCCAGGATCCGGTGCAGGGCACGGACTCCGTAGCGGAAGCCGTGGATGAAGCCGCTGGTGCCGTGCTTGAAGTCGCGCTGCTGGGTGATGGTGCCGGCGAAGTACAGGTCCGGCACCGACGCCGACTCGTACTCGCAGGTCTGCTCGGGGAACCGGTCGTCGATGACCAGTTTCGGCTTGGCCGCGCCCACGAACGGCTCGTGGTCGAAGCGGAAGCCGGTGGCGCAGATGACCCGGTCGTAGCGGATTTCCTTCACGATCTCGTCGGCCCGCACGAAGCTGAAGGTGACCAGGTAGCCCTGGTCGTCACGGGCGATCTTGAGCACCCGGCCGTCGAGGACGGCGTTCTGCGACTTCAGCTGGTAGGTGTCGAGGAAGTTGTTGTTGACCGCCCGCAGGTGGCCGACGTAGTGGGTCTTCCAGGCCAGCTTGAGGCCGTTGCGGGCGGCCACATGGATCACCGCGGCCGACGGGATCAGGTTCTCCGCGGTCTCGAAGGCCGAGTTGCCGGCCCCGATGATCAGCACCCGCTGGTTGACGAAGTCCCGCCGGTCCACCGACACCGTGGCGTACTGCTCGGCCAGCTCGATGCCCTCGACCGGCGGCACGTTGGACTTCTGCACCACGCCGGTCGCCGACACCACCCGGCGGGCCCGATAGGTGGTGCCGTTCTGGTCGGTGGCCACGAAGTCGCCGTCCCGCTCGACCCGGGTGATCCGGGTGTCGTAGGCGATGCGCAGTTGCGAGGCCTTGGCGAAGTCCTCCAGGTAGCGCACGTACTCGCGCGCCGGCGGGAAGTACTCGTCGGTGTACTTGGTGAACAGCAGGTCCGGATCGCCGGACAGCAGCGAGTTCCAGTCCATCCGCAGGTTGAACTCCGGGTCGTCGGAGCCGGTGTGCGGCTTGTTGCTGGAGATCAGCGTGCGGTGGCGGGGAAAGACGGTGAACGAGGAGCCGGCCGCCGGCCCGGCCTCGGCGATCAGGTACGACCGGCCCGCCTCGGCCAGGTGCCGGCCCAGCTGGAGGCCGGCCGGCCCGGCGCCGATGACCAGATAGTCGAGGATGTCGTCGGGCACGTCATCGCCTCCCCCGTAAGGACCTTCGCAACGCGCGAAGCCTGGCCCCCGATCTTCAAAGGAAGATCAGAGAAAGCCCAGCCCCTCCTGGAAATCGGCGTGGTCGCCCCGGTTTCACCGTTGACTCCGTCTCACCCCGTGGACATGTCCGATATTGTCTGACTATAGTCAGAGATATGGACGCGGATCTGGTGGCCCAGGTGCGGCGGTTCAACCGCACCGTCACCCAGCGGGTCGGGGCGCTGAACGATCACTACCTCGGCGGCGACCGGCCGCTGGGCGAGGCGCGGCTGCTGTGGGAGATCAACGACGGCCGGGACCTGCGGTCCCTGCGTTCCGCGCTGGGCCTGGACTCCGGCTATCTGAGCCGGCTGCTGCGCTCCCTGGAGACCGCCGGCCTCGTGACCGTGGAGGCCGACGCCGACGACCGCCGGGCCAGGGTGGCCCGGCTGACCGCCGCCGGCCGGCGTGAGCGCCTGGCGTTGGACCGGGGCAGCGACGGCGTCGCCGAGGCCATGCTCTCCTCGCTGACCGACCGCCAGCGGCAGCGGCTGGTCGCCGCCATGGCCGACGTGGAACGCCTGCTGCGGGCCGGCATGGTCGAGATCGAGGTCGTCTCCCCCGCCCATCCCGACGCCCAGAAGTGCGTGCAGGCCTACTTCGACGACCTGGCCGTGCTGTTCGAGGACGGCTTCGACGGCGACGTCGTGCTCCAGCCCGAGGTGGAGCTGGTGCTGCTGGCCCGGCTCGACGGCGAGCCGATCGGCTGCGTCGCCATGTACGAGCCCGAACCCGGCATCTGCGAGATGAAACGGATGTGGGTGCGCGAATCGGCCCGTGGCCTCGGTCTCGGCCGGCGGCTGCTGGTGGAGCTGGAAACCCTGGCCCGGCAGCGGGGCGCGACCTCGATCCGGTTGGAGACCAACCGCTCCCTGACCGAGGCCATCGCCCTCTACCGCTCCTCCGGCTTCGAGGAAGTGCCCCCGTTCAACGCCGAACCCCACGCCCACCACTGGTTCCGCAAGCCCCTAACCTAACGCCCGGCCCCCCGCATCAGGGCGGGGGCGGAAGGGGGCTTTCCTACACTCGGAGTGGAGGAAAGCCCCCTTCCAAGCGTCAGAGGTAGCCGGCGGGGCGGGTGGTGAGGATGCCTTCGCCGGCGGTGAGGCCGGGGAGCAGGCGTTGGAACTCCCGGAGCCGGGCGGTGGGCAGGACGGCGTCGACTCGGTTGGGGACGGTGGGATTCTCGGGTAGGCCGCCGTGGCGGACCAGGGTGGTGAGCACGGCGCTCAGCGACTCCTCGGGGACCTCCAGTTCCACCGCCTCCCACGGCTCGCAGACGACGGTTCCCGCGCGCCGCAAGGCTTCGGTGAGGACGATCGGGGTGAGGTTGCGGAAGTCGGCGGCGACGCTGACCGGGCTGCAGTAGCCGGTGTGGGTCAAAGTGACGACACAGTCGGGAATCTGCCAGCCGTGCAGACCCTCCCGCAGGGTGGCGCGCACGGTTTCCTCAATGGCGGTGAGGAAAGCGGCCGGCAGCGAGCCGCGTTCGGCCTCCAGGGCGAAGGTGACGCCGGGGTCGTCCGAGGGCTCGACGCGGAGCCCTATGGTGGCGACGTGCAGGGTCTCGCCCATCATGGTCACGGCGTGTCCGACGCCGGCCAGCCGTTCCACGCAGACCACCTGGGGCGTGGAAAACTCCGCCGCCACACCGAATTCGTCGTGGAGCCGAGCGGCGATGACCTCGCGCTGGACCTCGCCGTAGAGGGAGACGACGAGGCTGCCGGCGACTTGCCCGCGCCGCACGTCGATCAGCGGATCCTGGTCGGCGAGCCGGGTCAGCGCGGCGAACAGCCGGTCCGGCTCGGCCGCCGTCACCATGGTTTCCAGTGTCGGCAACCGGAATCGGATCTTCGACTCGGCCGCGGTCACGCCGAGGCGGTCACCGACACGCAGGCCGGACAGGCCGGTGATGCGGGCGATCCCGCCGGCCGGCACCCGGGCGCGGGTGCGCGTGGCGTCCAGAACCCCAGTGGCGACACCGGATTCGACTACCACCGCGCCGGAGCGGTCCCGCCGGGCGTAGGTGATCCGGTCCCGCACGGCCAGCGAACCGGAGAACAGGCGGGCGACCGCCGACCGGACGCCGTCGTACTCCACCGCGAACACCACGCCGTCGAGGTCCCCGTCCGTGTCGGAATCGACCGACGGCAGCAGGTCGACGATCGCCCGGCGCAGGGACGCCATGCCCGCCCCGGTGACGGCCGAGCCGAACAGCACCGGGTGGACGAGCCCTTGCCGGGCCTGGCGGCGGAGTTCTTCGGTCAGCAGCAAGGGATCGATACCGTCTACATAGGACCGCAAGGCCGCGTCGCTGTGTTCGGCCAGCACCTCGGCCAGGTCCAGGTCGGGCGGCAGGTCGACGACATGGGCGTCCCGAGTGCTGACCTGTACCGGCCGGTTCAGGGCAACCGTGTCCGGGCCGAGCAGGCGGCGAATGTCCTTGAGCAGATCGGTGTGCCGGGCGCCGCGCCGGTCGATCTTGTTGACGAACAGAAGGGTCGGCACGTCGGCCGCGCGCAGGGTCCGCATCAGCACGCGGGTGTGCGCCTGCACTCCTTCCACCGCCGAGAGCACCAGGATCGCGCCGTCCAGCACGCCCAGCGCCCGCTCCACCTCGGCCACGAAGTCGGTGTGCCCGGGCGTGTCGATGAGGTGCACGCGGTGGTCGGCCATGGTGAAGGCCGCGACCGCGGAACGGATCGTGATCCCCCGGCGGCGTTCCAACTCCATGCCGTCGGTGGTGGTGTCGCCGGTGTCGACGGAGCCGAGGCGGCCGATGGCGCCGGCGTCGAACAACAGGCGTTCGGTCAGGCTGGTCTTACCGGCGTCGACGTGCGCGACGATGCCGAGATTGAGCATCCGCATGCGGGTGGGTTCCTTGGGTGCGAGCGAACGACAGCGGATGGGGCCTGTCGGACACTCGGCGCATGAAACCTCCCGGATCGCGGATGGCCGCACGCTAGCAGGGCCACCCGAACCGGCGCAGCCGATTTTTGTCAGGGGGTGCAGGTAGGAAGGAGTCGTGCTCACCGATCTCGACTCCTTCATCGGGCTGCCGCGGCTGACCGGCCTGCGCCTTCGTGGCCAAGCCGCATAACGCCCGCGTCTGGCACGAGACCGTGCTGGCCTTCCTCGACCACCACGTGCGCGGCTTCCCGTGGCGGCGGCCGGGGCTGCTGGCGTGACCTAAGCTCAGGCGTATGGAGCAACGGGTATTCGGTCGCGCCAACCGCGAGGCGTCCGTGGTCGGGCTGGGCACGTGGCAGCTCGGCGCGGACTGGGGTTCGGTGGACGAACGCGACGCGCTGGCGGTGCTGGAGGCGTCGGTCGAGGCCGGCGTGACGTTCTTCGACACCGCCGACGTGTACGGCGACGGGCGCAGCGAGCAGCTGATCGGCCGCTTCCTGCGGGAGCGGCCGGACGCCGGCGTGTTCGTGGCGACCAAGATGGGCCGCCGGGAGCCGCAGGAGGTGCAGCGGTACAACCTGGACAACTTCCGCACGTGGAACGACCGGTCCCGGGCCAATCTGGGCGTGGACACCCTGGACCTGGTGCAGCTGCACTGCCCGCCGACCGCCGCCTACGCCACCGACGCGGTGTTCGACGCGCTGGACACGCTGGTCGAGGAGGGCCGGATCGCCGCCTACGGCGTCAGCGTGGAGACCGTGGACGAGGCGCTCGCCGCCATCGCCCGGGAGCACGTGGCCAGCGTGCAGATCATTCTCAACGCCTTCCGCCTCAAGCCGTTGGAGCGGGTCCTGCCGGCCGCGGCCGAGGCCGGCGTCGGCATCATCGCCCGGGTGCCGCTGGCCTCGGGGCTGCTGTCCGGGCGCTACACCCGGGATTCCGTGTTCGCCGCCGACGACCACCGCAACTACAACCGCCGGGGCGAGGCCTTCGACGTGGGCGAGACCTTCTCCGGCGTCGACTACGAGACCGGCGTCGAGGCCGCGCGGGAGTTCGCCGCCCTCGTCCCGGCCGGGGTGACGCCGGCCCAGGCCGCGCTGCGCTGGATCATCCAGCAGCCCGGCGTCACCACCGTGATTCCCGGCGCTCGCAACGTGGAGCAGGCCCGGGCCAACGCCGCGGCCGCCGCCGTGCCGGAGCTGGACGCCGACACCCTCAAGGCGATCGCCGAGCTCTACGACCGTCGCATCCGGCCGCTGGTGCACGACCGCTGGTGACTCGGCGCTGGTGACTCGGCGCTGGTGACTCGGCGCTGGTGATTTCGGGCGAAATTCCCCTAGTCTCGACGGCACGGGAAGCTCCGGGCCGTCGAGACCGTTGGGGAGGACGCAGACCGATGACCATCGATTACGCCACACAGAGCCAATTCTCCGACCCGGGCCGGCACGCCGACTGGCTGGACGGCACGCCGGCCGACTTCGCCGCCCTGCGGCCGATCGTCGACGGGCTCGTTTTTCACTTCTGGGGCAACGGAAATCCCGCCGACCACGGCTTCGAGGCCGCCCGGCTGCCGGAGATCGACCTCCGCTACGCCGAGGCCATCCTGGGCCGGCTGCGTGAGCTCAACCCCGTGCTGGAGGCGCCCCGGCCGCCCACCGAGAAGGTGCTGGGCTGCTGCCGGGACTTCACCCTGCTGTACGTCACAATGCTGCGCCACCACGGCATTCCCGCCCGCGCCCGGGTCGGCTTCGGCGACTACATGATCCCCGGCTGGCGCATGGACCACGTCGTCGCCGAGGTCTGGGACGGCGCACGCTGGCGGCTGGTGGAGACCCAGTCCTTCGCCGACGAGATCGTCGATCCCCTTGACGTGCCTCGTGATCGCTTCCTGGTCGGCCGCGACGCCTGGCGAGCCGTCCGTTCCGGCGGGCTGGACCCCGACACCTTCGTCGTCTCCCCCGACCTGGACGCTCCCCACCTGCGCGGGCTGGCCTTCGTCCGGGACCACATCGCGCTGGACATCGCCGCCCTCAACAAGCACGAGATGGTGCTGTGGGACATCTGGGGCAGCATGAGCCTGGAGACCACCGTCAGCGCGGCCGACGCCGCCCGGGCCGACGAGCTCGCCGCCCTCGACCCCGACGACACCGCCGCCATGGCCCGGGCCTTCGCCGCCGACGACCTCCGCGTGCCCCCGGTGATCCGCTCCATCAGCCCCACCACCGGCGTCCTGGCCAACGTCCCCCTGTAACGCCAGCGTCCAGCGCCAGTATCGGGCCCTTCCTGGCGTCAACGGCGGGCCTGCCGGCCGTAGTTGTTGCCGACGGCGCCGAAGAGGGAGACCGCGCAGGACCAGCCGCGGGCGCCGATCAGCTCGTCGGTGCCGGCTCACGGTCCGGCCGGACCTCCTCGACGCCGTGCGCAAACGCTTGCCATGCATCCGGAGATCGCCTTCGCCGCGGCCACCACTACGCCGGCCGGACCGTGTCGAGAACGGCGAATCGGCTCCGACCACGGGGTGAGCAGACCCGAGAGGAGCAACCGTGACCGAGATCGTCGAACCCGAGCAGTGGCTGGCCGAGCGCAAGGCGTTGCTGGCCCGCGAGGAGCAGCTGGCGGCGGCCTACGAGGCCGTCCGCGCCGCCCGCCGTGAGCTGCCGATGGTGCGGGTGGACAAGGACTACGTCTACGAGGGCGAGCACGGCAAGGCGACCCTGCTGGACCTGTTCGAGGGCCGCCGCCAGCTCATCGTCTACCACTTCATGTTCGACCCGAGCTGGGACCAGGGCTGCAAATGGTGCTCCTACCTGGTCGACAACATCGGCCACCTGTCCCATCTGCACGCCCGCGACACCACGCTGGCCCTGGTGTCGCGGGCCCCGATCGACAAGATCCTGCCGTTCCGGGAGCGGATGGGCTGGTCGCTGCCCTGGTACTCCTCGCACGGCAGCGAGTTCAACTACGACTTCCACGTGACGCTGGACGAATCGGTCACTCCGGTCGAGTACAACTACCGGCAGGTATTCGCCTCGGGCGAACAGGGCGGGGCCAGCGTGTTCCTGCGGGAGGAACAGGTCGTCTTCCATGCCTATTCGGCCTACGGCGAAGGCCTCGGCCTCGTGCACACCCTCGACAACTACCTGGATCTGACCCCGTTGGGCGGGCACTACGCCGACATGGGTTGGCTGCGTCACCACGACAGGTACTGACCCGTCCCAGATGGACGATCTACCATGGCGGACATACGGGGGTTCGCCATGGACTGGGACGTTCGCGTGCACGGCCCGCTCGACGCGGCGCACACGGTGCTGCTGCTGTCGGGCGGGTTCTCCACGGCCGAGTTCTACGCCGAGGTCGCGGCCGAGCCGAGCCTGGGCGAGATCCGGCTGATCGCGGCCACCCTGCCCGGCCACGGGGGTTCCACGCCGCCCGCGGACCCGAGCCTGACCGCCTGCGCGCACGACGCCGCCAAGCTGGCCGCCGCACACGGCTGCGATGTGGTTGTCGGGCACAGCATCGGGGCCAACGTGGCGCTGGAGATGGCCGCCGGCGAGGGTTTCACCGGCCCGATCATCCTGCTGGCGCCCAGTTTCTCGCTGCCAGACGAGATGCTGGCGCTGAGGGTGCTCGACCGTGTGGCGGCGGTGCTGGGCTCGTTGCCGTACCGGGCGGCGGTGTCGATGGCCGATGTGGCGCTCACTGTCGCCCAGCTGTCGACCGAACGTCGAAACGTGCTCGGAAAAGAGGTGCGGAAGAACAGTCCGCGCCAGCTGCGCCGCCTCGTGCACGCCTACCTGGACTACCTTCGGCGGCAGGGGTCCGTCGCCTCCCGGCTGTGCGAGACGGGCGTGCCGGCCTGGGTCGTGCACGCCGAGCAGGGCGACGGCGGGCTCACCGCGGCCGAGCGCCGCGTGCTGACCGCCTGTCCCACCACCACGGTCGTCACCGTGCCGGGCACGAGTTGGTTCCTGCCCAACGAGAAGCCCGGACTGGTCGCCGACCTGATCCTCGGAGCGCTACGTTGACCGACCCCGTGACCGTTGTCGACGCGATGGAGCGGGGCATGTCTGTCAAGTTCCTGTCGACCGGGGCCGAGACCGATCTGGTCGCGCTCAACGTGCCGGTGTTCATGGCCTCCACGCCGGCCCCGACGGCACGCGCCGATTCGTCCGGTACCGCTGGGAACCCGACGCCGGCGTGCAGCACCTGACCGCCGAGGAATCCGCCGATTGGGGGCCGGGCCACCTGCTCGACGAGCTGGTCGGCCGGTTGCCGGACTCGTTCACCCTCAAGGCGCAGTTCGCCGGGCCCGAGGACCCGACCGCCGATCCCACCCAGGCCTGGCCGGCCGACCGGCCGGAGCTCGACGCCGGCCGGCTGGAGGTGCGCGAACCGGTGGCGGACCAGGAGTTCTGGGACCGCGCGGTGTTCGACCCCACCCGGTTGGCCGATGGTCTCGAGCTGTCCGACGATCCCGTGCTGGCGTACCGGAAGCGGGCATACGCGGAGGGACACCGCCGTCGCACGGCCGGTCCGGAGTTGTCCACTTTGGAGTGACGGCTCTGCGGTACGCTGGTCCCCATGCGCGAGACCCGCATCCTGGACGCGGCCGCCGAGGTGTTCGCGACGCAGGGCCTGTCGGCCACCCTCGCCGACGTCGCCAAGCACGCGGACGTCGGCGTGGCCACCGTGTACCGGTGGTTCGCCAGCAAGGACGACCTGGTGCACGGCGTGTACTCGGCCCGGCTGGCCGAGGCCGAGGAGCTGGCCCGGGTCGCGGCGGCGGCCGCCGACCCGTGGACCGGGGTCGCGGCGTTCCTGGAGCGCACGGCGGTGGACATCGCCGCCGACAAGGGCTGGCACGAACTGCTCACGGGCGCGTACACGGAGATCCTGGGCTGCGCGCGGACGGGGCTGGTGGATCTGGTCGATGCGGCCCAGCGCCGCATCGACCAGCACGTGGCCGCGCTGGTGGGCCGGGCCAAGGAGAGCGGGCAGCTGCGGGCCGACTTCGAGCCCTCGGACCTGATGCCGCTGGCGCTGTCGGCGCAGGCCGCCGGCGAGGCGCACCAGCGGGCCGTCGGTTTTCTGTTGGACGGCCTGCGGGTCGCGCGGGACCGGCCCAGCGCGCTGCCCGCGCCGACCCAGCGGGACCGGGATTCGGTGACGCTGGACCGGATGCGCCGGGCCGGCTCGCGGCCGCCGTTGCGGGGCCGGCAATCCCCGTCGCAGCTGGACGTGATCGTGCGGACCGCGCTGGAGCTGCTGGACGAGTCCGGTTTCGAGGCGGTGACGCTGCGCGCGGTGGCCTCGCGGATCGGGGTGCGGCTGAACACCGTGTCCTGGCACGTGAAGACCAAGGCCCGGCTGCACGACCTGATGGCCGACGCGGTGCTGGCCGAGATCGACCTGGACGGCCTGCCCGACGGCTGGCGGGAGCGGGTCAGCGCGCTGGCCCACCGCTACCGGCGGGCGCTGCTGTCGCACCGGGACGGCGGGCGGCTGGTGGCCGGCACGTTCGGGGCCGAGCCGGCGACGCTGGCGGCGGCGGAAACCCTTGTCGCGGCGCTGCTGGACGGCGAGCTGCCGGCCCCGGCGGCCGCATGGACGTGCTGGACGATCATCTACTTCACCCTCGGCCTGGTGCAGGAGGAGCAGGGTTCCCCCGGCGAGCTGGCCGACCAGGTGACCCGGACCAGCCAGTTCCCGTCCCTGGCCCGGGTGGTGCCGCATCTGGTGGACGCCGACTACGAGAGCCGGTTCCGGTTCGGGCTGGACCTGATCCTGACCTCAGCCACCCAGTGCCCGGTCCCGTTGACCGCGGCGCACGCCTAAAATGACCGCCCCGGACAGCACGGCGCCGACGGCCATCATCGCCGCCATCGGCAGCACGCCGTTCTGGAACAGGCCGGCCAGCGGGGAAATCAGGGCGCCCAGCGCGAACTGCGCGGCCCCGAGCAGCGCCGAGGACGCGCCCGCGCTGGCGCTGCCCAGCTCCTGGGCGATCGTGGTGATGGCGGGGAAGATCAGGCCGATGCCGGCGACCGCGCCCATCAGACACAGCCAGCTGGCCAGGAAAACGCCGCCGGTGGCCACCGTGACCACCAGGTGCGCGATCGTGGCCACGGCGGTGACGGCCAGGCCGACGCCGAGCAGGGCGCGCGGCGAGACCTTGCCCGACAACGCGCCGAACACGCTGCTGGCGATCAGCATCGCCACCGCGTTGCCGGCGAAGAGCACCGTGTACAGCTCGACGCCGGTGCCGAAGTACTGCTCGAACACGAAGCTGGAATCGCTGACGTAGGTGAACATCGCGGCCGAGGTCAGCGCCATCATCAGGATGTAGCCGGCGAACGCCCGGTTGTGCAGCAGGTCCGCCATGGCGGCGAAGGAGGCGCGAACGCCGCCGCCGGTACGCCTTTCCGGCGGCAGGGATTCCGGCACCCAGCGCGCCACCGACAGGGCCAGCGCCAGGCTGACCACGGCCAACAGCACAAAAACGTAGCGCCAGGAACCCCACGCCACCACCGCGCCGCCCAGCGCCGGGGCGACCACCGGGGCCACGCCCACGACCACGCCGAGCACCGCGTAGTAGCGACCCCGTTGCGCGCCTTGGAACCGGTCGGACACCACGCTGCGGGCCAGCACCGGCCCGGTCGCGCCGAAGAAGCCAGCCAGGAACCGTGCGGCGTCGAAGACTTCGATGGTCGGTGCGAACACGCAGACCGCCGAACACGCCGCGGCCAGCAGCGCGCCGCCGATCAGCAGCGGGCGGCGGCCGAACCGGTCGCCCAGCGGGCCGAACAGCAACTGCCCCACAACCAGGCCGAGCAGGAAGCCGGTCACCGAGAGCTGGGCGGCCGAGGTGGTCGCGCCCAGCGAGCGGGCCAGATCCGGCAGGCCCGGCACGTACATGTCGATGCCGAGCGGGCTGACCGCGCACAGCGCGCCCAGCGTGACCACGAACCCGAGGGACCGCTTCGTCTTCGGTCCTTCGGTTCGAACGGTCATAGGTGCTCCCGGAGGAAGTCGACGCTCAGGCCGACCACCTCTTCGGTGGACCACGGCAGCGCGTCCTCGGGCCGGCCCAACAGGATGGCGAGATCGCCGTGACCGGTGCCCTCGATGACGTAGCGCGTGCTGTCCACACCGGCCGCGCGCAGGGCGTTGTGCAGCTTGAGGGTCTGCGACGGGGAGATGATGGCGTCGGCGCTGCCGTGCCAGAGCTGGAAGGCCGGGGCGTCGGCGGTGATGTGGTTGAGCGGGTTGGCGTCCGGCACCGCGTCGTGCACGGTCTTGGTGGTGCCGGGGCCGTGCAGGTACTGCGCGAGCGGGTGGCCGGGAATGCCGATGCCGGCCTTGGACTCGTCGTCGAAGTCGTCGGCGACACCGGCGAAGTCGATCGCGCCGAACTTGGTGACCACGGCCTTGATGTTCAGGTCGGGCTCCAGCCCGGCCCGGGTGACCAGGTAGCCGCCGGCGGACTCGCCCCACAGCGCCACCTTCGCCGGGTCGATGCCGTACTTGTCGGCGTTGGCCCGCAGGTGCTCGACCGCGGCCCGCACCTGGGCGATGCCGTCGGTGTAGGCCCCGCCCTGGAGCACCGTCTGGTACTCGATGGTGGCCACCGCGAAGCCGTTCTCGGCCAGGTAGTTGCGCAGCCGCAGGCCGTTGGACTTGTCGGCCATGATGAAGCCGCCGCCGGTGGCGTAGACGACCAGCGGCCACGGGCCGGCGCCCTCGGGCACGAACAGGTCGTACTTCAGGCCGGGCTCGGCGTAGGGGACGTCGGTGTAGGTGGTCAGCGGGGTGTCGCGGAGCTGGATCTGGCGCTGCACGTCGGGCTTGAGCACCGTGCTGGTGCTGGTGTCGGAGGGGGCGATGCTGGTCGCCTCGCGGATCTGCGGTCGGGTCACGTCTGCTCCTTCTTCCGATATGCGGAATAGTTATTCCGCATATCGTCGAGCGTAGCATCGCGCCGGCTCGCGCGCGCGGAAGGTGTGGTCAGCGTCCCACCCTCGTGTACCGGTGCTTGACACCCACCGGGAAGTACTCCGGGTCGCCGGCCGGCCGCAGCGCCACCTCGGGCAGCTGCCGCTCGGCCGGCACGTAGTGGGCGAACTCGCTGTTCAGGCGGAGCAGCTGGTCCCGGATCGAGGCCGCCACCGCCGTCGCGTCGCCGGTCCGGCCCGGGGCCAGCTCGACCGTGACCTTCAGCCGGCGGTCCCGGTTGTCGTCCTCCACCGCCTCCAGCACGAACTTGCCGGTGACGAAGTCGCTGATGCCCGGCTGCTCCAGGCCCACCGTCACGTTCTCCGGATAGACGTTGGCGCCGAAGAACGACACCGTGAACAGCGACCGTCCGAACACGAAGACGAACGGCAGCCGCTCGCCCGGCTCCGGCTCGAACCCGTTGCGGCGACAGAACTCCAGCATCTCCTCGGGCCCGATCAGGCCGCCCTCGTCGGCGATGTGGTAGCGGATCAGCGGAATCCCGTTGTCCCCGCTGAACAACAGCGTGCCCTCATGGGTTTCGAAGTAGCGGCTGCCCGGGTCGTACTGAACCAGCGTCGGCAGCCGCGAGTCGCCGAACAGCTCGCGGGCCAGATCCGGGCGGCCGGCCAGAAAGCGACGGATGCTCACCGACTGCGCCGTCTCGTTGCCCAGCACCCCCGCGTCGGCCGTGCCGTACAGCGAGGCCACGTGCCGGACCGGGTCCTCGATGCTCGCCCGCTTGGACACCAGGTCCCGCCACTGCTCGCTGAACACCTCCCCCGCCAGCACCAGTTTGACGTTGTGGCGCTCCCAGTGCTCGCCCGAGTCGATCACGTCCTTGACGAACGGCGGGTAGCCCAGCAGCACCGTCTGGTCGAAGTGCGGGGCCAGCTCCGGGATCACCCGCAGGATCTCGGCCTTGTTGTTGCCCGGGGCCACCGAGGTGATCCGGTAGCCGCTCTCGGCCAGATGCCGCACGCAGGCCAGCGTGAACAGGCCGCCCACCCAGGTGCCCAGCGGGAAGCAGACCACCGCCAGCGTGCTCCTGCCGGCGGCGTCGAACCCGTCCCGGAAGATCTGCTCGAACCTGCGGGCGATGTGCCGCTCGTCGGTCACCGACCGTGGCCAGACCGTCGGCTCCCCGCTCGACCCCGAGGACACGGCGATCATGTCGCACCCGTCCAGCCGCCCCTGCCGGCACAGCTCCGGCAGCGGGTACCGCCGGTGATAGGACTCCTTGTCCAACATCGGAAGCTCGGCGAAATCGGTCACCGCCGCCGGATCGATTCCCCGCTCCGCGAGAAACCGTCGATACGCCGGCACCGTCGCCGCCACGTCCCGGAACAGCCCCATCGGCCCGTTGTCCACCCCGCCGACCCTACCGCCCGGTCCTAGGATGAGCTGTGGCCGGCGTGGTGATCACCAACCTGCTGCTGTACCTCGTTTTGGCGATGGTGCCGGCGGCCGCCTGCTGGCTGATGCTGCACGGCCCCGACCTCCACGACTGGCTCCGCCGACGCCGCCGCGGCCCCACCCCCTCCGGGCCCGCCATCCAGGACCTCGCCCGCAACCTCCGCCGCGTGCACCGCACCCTGCTCGACTTCCAGCCCGGCACCCCCGCCCTGCGCCGCCTCGCCGCCCGCCAGGCCTACGACGACCTCCTCCGCCAGGCCTGCCGCGCCCTGTCCATCGAGCACCGCCTCGACGAGGTCCCCGAAGGCATCGACAAGGACATCGAACGCCTCCGCGTCGAGGAGTCCCTCCGCCGCGCCGGCCTCCAGATCCCCTGACACACGCGAGTCACGTTCTCGGGCTGGCGAGTTCCGTCCTCGGGCCACCCGCCCACGCTGGAAGTGGCCCGGGGGGCGGAACTCGCGGGGTTTCTTGATCGACTGTGGCGAGCAGCCCCCGTTTCAACGCTACTCGGTGAAGCTGGCAGGGGCGGTTGTCGCTAGTCGAGACGTGCTGCCAGGTTCGGTCGCTAGGCTTGATTCGGGGGCTGCTCAGCGCCGTCAGCTGGTGGCGATGTCGTTGGCGGCGACGTAGCCGAAGGTCATCGCCGGGCCGATGGTGGAGCCGGCGCCGGCGTAGCTGTGGCCCATGACGGCGGCGCTGGCGTTGCCGGCCGCCCACAGGCCCTTGATCACGGAGCCGTCGGCCCTCAGCACGCGGGCGCGCTCGTCGGTGAGCATGCCGCCCTTGGTGCCGAGGTCGCCGGGAACGATCTTGAAGGC
Source organism: Kutzneria sp. NPDC052558 (assembly GCF_044547355.1). Lineage (NCBI taxonomy): Bacteria > Bacillati > Actinomycetota > Actinomycetes > Pseudonocardiales > Pseudonocardiaceae > Kutzneria > Kutzneria sp. NPDC052558. The sequence goes on along the minus strand of NZ_JBIUAG010000014.1, from coordinate 145,859 downwards.
GTAGAAGGGGGCCTCCCACAGGGGCGCCAGGCAGGAGTTGGGGAACACGCCTGGATCGGTGAAGTAGTGGTCATAGGCGCTGCGGCCGCGCGAGAAGTCGGAGTCGGCGCCGCTGAAGGCGAAGCCGTTGAAGCGGTCGACGGTCGCGCGCAGGGCCGCCGGCGGGAGGCCGGCCTTGGCGGCGAGGTCCTCGATGGTCCAGGCGTTGAGCACGGCGCCGGACTGGTACCAGGCGTCGGGGAAGGGCAACGCGGGCAGGACATCGCGGAAAAGGTAGCGGTTGCGGTAGTTCTGGTCGGTGATGAGCCAGGCGGGAATGTCGGGCGCGGCGGGGTTTCTGTTGTACATGACGTGCACGACATCGCTGTACGGAGCGGCCTCGTTGACGAAGCGGGAGCCGGCCTGGTTGACGATGAGGCTGCCGGGCAGGGTCCGCTCGGACAGGCAGAAGTACGGCTCGTCGGGCAGCGGAATCGCCGGGCCCCACCAGGAATCCTCCATCAGCCCCAGTGCGGCCCCGACGCGGATCCCGGCCTGGATGCCGTCGCCGGTGTTCTCCTTGGCCCCGACGGTCCACGCGGTGCCGATGGGCTGCTGCTGGTACTGGTGACGCATGGCGGCGTTGTGCTCGAACCCGCCGGAGCCGACGATCACGCCGCGCCGGGCCCGCACCAAGCCGGGAACTCCGTTGCTGGACACGACAACGCCGGTGACGCGGTCGCCCTCCACGTTGAGGTCGGTGAGCGCGGTGTTGAGCCACACGGGCACGTTCGCGCCCATCAGCCCGGCCCGAAGACCGGCGGCCAGGGCCTGGCCCATGGTCAACGGCTTCTGCCCGGCGGCGGTGGCCGACAGGTAGCGGCCGACGCAGCCGGCCGAGACGGCGAAGCCCTTTCCGTTGACAGTGGCCAGGTTCAGCCACTTGTACTCGGCGCTGAACACGACGAGTCCGGCCGGCACGGGAAGATAGGGCGGGTTGAGGTTGGCCAGTTCCGCGCCCAACAGGTTGCCGTCGAACATGTCCGGCTCGATCGAGCGGCCGTCGGGCAGGCCGCCGGGCAGCTCGGGGTAGTAGTCGCTGTAGCCCTCCATCCAGCGGAACCGCAGCGGGCTGTTGGCCATCACGAACGCGATCATCTGCGGACCGTTGTCCAGAAAGGCCTTCTGCCGCACCGGGGACGAGCCGTCGCCGACCACCGCGGCCAGGTACTGCGCGCCCTTGGCGTAGGTGTCGGGCACGCCGGCGGCCAGCACCACCGGGTTGTTGGGGATCCAGATGCCGGCGCCGGACCGGGCGGCGGAGCCGCCGAAGGTCGGCGCCTTCTCCACGACCACACAGCTCAGGCCCCGCCTGGCGGCGGTGAGGGCGGCGGTCATGCCGGCCGCGCCGGCGCCGACGACGACCACGTCGTACTCCCCGAGCACGGGCAAAGCGCTTGCGCCGGCTGGAAAACGGCTCAGCAGGGTGGTGGCGACGGCGAGACCCGTGCCGCGCAGGACGGTGCGGCGCGAGAGGGATTCGGGCATGGGAACAGGCCTCCATCGACGGTGATGGGACCTGGACATGATCCCGAATTTCCCGGGACCGTCGACCAACTCAACCCGCTTGGAGCATCCCGGCCTGCGCCGAAGCCGCCGAACGACGCATGCTCAGCAGCGCCGTTCGGCGGCGATTGTCCCTTGCGGACAACGGTTTCAGGAGCGGGTGTAGTGCGCGGCCTCGTCGCCTTCGAGCACGTGGCTGGTCGTGCCGTCGATGCCGACAGGCACGTCGCCGGCCAGGGTGACGCGGTGCAGCAGCCGGGGCAGGTCGCCGTAGTCGTCGGGGGCGTAGTGCTGGGTGCTGCGGTTGTCGAAGAAGATCAGGTCACCGGGCGACCAGCGCCAGCGGGCCACGTTCTCCGGCCGGGTCACGTAGGACTGGAGCAGACGGAGGATGTCGTGCGACTCCGTGGCGTTCAGGCCGACGATGCGCTGAGCGAAGCCGCCGATGAACAGACCGCGCTCCCCCGACTCCGGATGCACCCGCACCACCGGGTGCGCGGTGCGGTACTTGCGGGAGGTGAACACCTTGCGGCGCTCGGCGGCGTGCTCGTTGGCCGGCGGGTCGGCGTAGTCGTAGTCGTTGGTGTGCACCGCCCACAGCTTGTCGGCGAACTCCCGCAGCGGCGTCGGCAGGTCGTTGTACGCGGCGACCGCGTTGGCCACCAACGTGTTCCCGCCGTACGGGGGCACGACCAGGGCCCGCAGCGTGCTTGCCTTGGGCGGCGTGCGCACGAAGGTCACGTCGGTGTGCCAGCGGTTGGCCCGGGTGCCCTCTTCCCCATTCACCGCAAGCACATTCGGCTGCCCTTCGACCGACGGCACGGTCGGGTGCGCGCTGGTGAGCTCGCCGAACAGCGAGGCGAACCGGGTCTGGCCGGCGTCGTCGAGGTTCTGCTCACGGAAGAACAGCACCTTGTGCTCGACCAGGGCGGCGTTGATCTCGGTGACGATCGCCGGCTCGATGCCGGCGGCGATGTCGACGCCGACGATCTCGGCCCCGATCCGGCCGCCGACCCGGCGCACCTCGAATCCGGTTGTCGCGGTCATGGTTGTTCCCTTCGCCAGGACGTGAACTTGCGTTCCAGGGCAACAAGAATCTGGTTGAATCCCACCCCGATGGCCGAGATGGTCACGATGCCCGCGTACATCTGCGGGATCGCGAAGTTGAACTGGGCCGAGTTGACCAGGTAGCCAAGGCCGGCCTTGGCCCCGACCATCTCGGCCGCCACCAGCACCAGGATGGACACCGCGCCGGCCAGCCGGATGCCGGTGAACACGGTCGGCGCGGCCGCCGGCAGGATCACCTTCTGGAACAGGCGGATCGGCGGCAGGTCGAGGGATCGGGCCAGTTTCAGCAGGGTCGGGTCCACGGTGCGGACGGCGCTGATCGTGTTCAGCAGGATCGGCCACACGCAGGCGTAGAGCACGATCGAGATCTTGGAGGTCTCGCCGATCCCCAGCAGCAGCACGAAAACCGGCAGCAGCGCCAGGGCCGCGGTGTTGCGGAACACCTCCAGCAGCGGGCCCAGCAGGTCGGCGACCGGCTTGTACCACCCGATCAGCAGTCCCAGCGGCACGGCCACCGCCACCGCCAGCCCGAACCCGGTCAACGACCGCCCGAGGCTGGCCAGGGTGTTGTCCAGCAGCTGGCCGTCGGCTGCCAGCTGCCACCAGGCGACCGCGACCTCGGAGAACGGTGGCAGGAAAGTGGAATCGACCAGGCCGAGGCGGGGAGCCGCCTCCCAGATCACCAGCAGGCCCAGGATCGCGGCCGATCGAAACACCACCCGCCGCAGGCCCGCCACCCACCGCGCCACCGGCAACGGCCGCCGGTCCGCGACACTGTCCTTGCGCGCCAACCGCTCCGCGACTTCGAGACCGGTCATCTGGCCACCTCCAGACGTTGGGCCCGGGCCACCTCGTCGTGCAGGAGTTCCCAGATCTCGTGGCGGTAGCGGGCGAACTCGGGGCTGGAGCGGAGGTCCCGGACCTCCCGCCGGTTGCCGAGGTCGATGCGGACGCAGCGCTTGACCCGGCCGGGGCGCGAGGTGAGCACGGCGACCTGCTGTCCCAGGTAGACGGCCTCGTCAATGCTGTGGGTGATGAACACGATCGTCTTGCCGGTGCGTTCCCAGATGCGCAGCAGCTCGTCCTGCAAGGACTCCCGGGTCTGGGCGTCGAGGGCGGCGAACGGCTCGTCCATCAGCAGCACCTCGGGGTCGTAGGCGAGGCTGCGGGCGATGGCGACCCGCTGCCGCATGCCGCCGGACAGCTCGTGCGGATGCCGCTGCTCGAAACCGGTGAGCCCGACCAGGTCCAGGAACTCCCGGGCCCGTTCGGTCCGCCGGCGCCGAGGCACCCCGGTCGCCTCCAGGCCGAACTCGACGTTGCCGAGCGCGGTGCGCCACGGCAGCAGGGCGTACTGCTGGAACACGATGCCGCGGTCTAGGCCGGGGCCCTCGATCGGCTTGCCGTGCAACAGAAGTCGGCCGCTGGTCGGCGTGGCCAGGCCGGCGAGCAGGTCCAGCAGCGTGGACTTGCCGCAGCCGCTGGGTCCGACCAGCACCACGAACTCCCCGGCGGCGACGTCCAGGTCGATCCCGGCCAGCGCGGTGAAGTCCCCGAAGTCCTTGGTCACGCCGCGCAGGGTGATCACGGCCCCACCTCGTTGAACTCGTTGGTGTACAACGACGAGACGTCGATCTTGCGGTTGGCCAGCTCTCCCCGTCCGGCCAACCAGTCCAGCCACATCGACAGCTCGTGCTCGGACACCCGGCCGCCCTTGTCGGCCACGCCCCAGGACTTCCAGTACTTCAGCGCGCTGGAGTCCTCGTTGCGCTTGCGCTTCGCCACGATCTGGGTCATGCGGTCCACGACCTGAGCGGACGGCGTGGTGCGGCTCCACTCGATGGCCTTGCCGACACCGGTGACGAAGGCGCGCACGGTGTCGGGGTTCTGCTTGATGAACTTGTCGGTGAACACGTAGGTGCCGGCGGTGAACGGCCCGAGCAGCTCGTAGTCGGTGAACAGCTTGCGGATACCGCCGGCCGCCAACGCCTTGTCCCGCAGGATGCCGCCGAGCACGGCGACGTCGATCTGCTTCTGCCGCAACGACTGTTCGGTGTTGATCGGTGGGATCACCAGCGGTTCGGCCTTCTTCGGGTCGACCCCGTTGCGCTGGAGGTAGATGTCGAGCATGGCCTCGCTGTGCGCGCCGAGCGTGTTCATGCCGATCTTCTTGCCGGCCAGGTCGGCGGCCGACCGGATCGGGCTGTCCTCGAGCACGTAGAAGCCGTTGTAGGCGTACTGGTCCGAGCCGTAGTAGCCGATCACGGCCTTGATCGGCGCGCCGGCGGCGGCCAGCTTGACCACCGCGCCGTTGAACGCGCCGCCGAAGTCGGTCTGTCCGGTGGCCGCGGACTGGATGTCCTGCGGGCCGCTGATGGTGTTGCCGACCCAGTCCAGCCGGACATCGCCGAGGAAGCCCAGGTCGGCGGCGAGCTCCGGCAACGTCACCGCGCCGGCGCTGCCCTGGTAGCGCAGCGTCTTGGTCGAGCTGCCGCTGGCCGTGCCGCAGGCCGTGCTGACGGCGGCCGCCCCGGCCAACGCGAGAAATGCTCTCCGCTTCATGACGGAATCCGTTCGAAACGGCTCGCCGGCCGGCCGAGTCCGTAGTGGCCGCGCAATGTGTCCGCACTGTAACCCGTGCGGAACAAACCGCGCCGACGCAGTTCCGGAATGACGTGGTCGACGAATTCCTCCAGCCCCGACGGCAGCAGCGGCGGCATCACGTTGAATCCGTCGGCGGCCCCGTGTTCGTACCAGTGCTGAATGTGATCGGCGATCTGGACCGGCGTGCCGGCGATCACCTGGTGGCCGCGACCGCCACCGAGCCGGGCGATGAGCTGGCGCAGCGTCAGGTTTTCCCGCTCGACCAGGTCGCGGACCAGCTCGAACCGGCTCTTGGCGCCGTTGATCCGGGTGACCGGGGGGAACGGCGGCAGCGGCTGGTCCAGCGGATGGCCGTCGAGCTCGACGCCGATCAGCTCGGACAGCTGCCGCACCGCGCGGACCGGCACGATCAGCGCGTCCAGCTCGTCGGACAGCCGCCGCGCCTCGGCCTCGGTGGAGCCGAGCACCGGCACGATGCCGGGCAGCACCTTGAGCTCGTCGGGCAGTCGGCCGTGCTGCCCCAGCCGGGACTTGAGGTCCCGGTAGAAGGCCTGGCCGTCGGCGAAGGTCTGCTGCGCGGTGAACACCGCCTCGGCGTGCCGGGCGGCGAAGGCCTTGCCGTCCTCGGACGAGCCGGCCTGCACCAGCAGCGGCCGCCCCTGGGGGCTGCGCACGGCGTTCAGCGGGCCTCTGACCTGGTAGAACCGGCCGCGGTGGTTGATCTCGTGCACCTTGTCGGGGTCGGCGAACACGCCGCTGTCGACGTCCACGACCAGCGCGTCGTCCTCCCAGCTGTCCCACAGCGCGGTGACCACGTCGAGGAACTCGTCGGCCCGCTCGTAGCGTTCGGCGTGCTCGGCGACGCCGTCCCGGTTGAAGTTCTGGGCGGCCCGGTCGCCGGCCGAGGTGACGATGTTCCAGCCGGCGCGGCCGCCGCTGATGTGGTCGAGCGAGGAGAACAGCCGGGCCAGGTTGTACGGCTCGGTGTAGCTGGTCGACGCCGTGGCGATCAGGCCGACATGGCTGGTCGCCGCGGCCATCGCGGTCAGCAGCGTGACCGGCTCGAACTTGCCGGCCGCGGTGTGCTTGACGTCGCCCCAGATCTGCACGCCGTCGGCCAGGAACACCGAGTCGAACGCGCCGTTCTCGGCGATTCTGGCCAGGTTCTGGAAATGTCGGACGTCGTTGACGAGTTCGGGATCGGTTCTCGGGTGTCGCCAGGCCGCTTCGTGGTGGCCGACGCCCATCAGAAATGCGTTGAGGTGCAGCATGGAATGATGATGCGGACCCCGGCTGGAGCCGGTCTACATTGCGTCGGCTGAAAATAAGTCAGCCCACTGCGTGGGACAGCGGGTCGGCGTAGAGCACGCCGAGGGCGACCGCGCCACCGGCCACCGCCAGCACCGAGTCGCCGTCGAAGCTGCTGGGCAGCACCGTGTGCTCCGGGGCCGCGCACAGGTGCGAGCGCTCGGCGATCTCCTCCCGCAGCGCCCGCAGGCACTCCGGGTAGTGGATCACGCTCGCCTCGGTGACGACCAGGACCTCGGGATTGACCACGTCGTAGAGCAGCGCCGCCGCCCGGCCGACCGTCCGCGCCCGCTCCAGGAACGGATCCGCTTGCCCGGCAAGGAGTTCCCGCATCGACACGCCGGCGGTGCGGCGGGCCCATGCCTCGTCGGACACCGTCGCCTCGAAGCAGCCGACATGTCCGCGCCCGCACCGGATACCGGGGTCGCCCACCGGCAGATGGGCCACGTCGCCCGCCGCCGAACGGGGGCCGCGGTGCGTCTCCCCGCCGGTGACGATCGCCGCGTCGACCACGTTGCCCACGAACAGATGCAGCACCGACTCGCTGGCCCGGACCTCCCCGAACAGCTGCTCGGCCCGCACCAGCGCGCGGGCGTGGCTGTCCGCGTGCACGGGCAGACCCGTTGCCCTGGCCAGGATTTCCCGCACCGGCACGTTGCGCCAGCCCAGCGACGCGTGCTCGACGATCACCCCGTTGTCGGTGTCGACCCAGCCGCCGGCGGCCACCCCGATCACCAGCGGCCGCCGGCCGCCCAGGAAGGCCGGCACCGCGTCGACCACCGTCCGCAGGACCGTGGCCGGCGTCAGGTCCTCGTGCGGGATCTCTTGCCGGGCAAGGATATTGCCGCGCAGATCGAGGAGCGACAGCGTGCACTGGGCGTGCGCGATGTGCACCCCGCAGACCGTGTGCCGGGCCGTGTCGATGTCCACCGGCACGTGCGGACGGCCCATTCCGTTGCGGGACACCGGCCCGTCGGTCTCCACCACCAGGCCGCGGTCGGCCAGGCCGGCGCAGTGCCGCGACACGCCGGCCGGGCTCAGGCCGGTCAGCCGGGCGATCGTGCTGCGCGCCACCGGACCGTGCCGGAGCACGGTGCGCAGCACCGTGGCGGGGGCACCGGACATGCCCCCGATGCTCACACCCCCGCCTCCCCCTGCCAACCCCGTACCACGCCATGGGATCGCCCCCGCCCCATGCCAGGAAAGGCCCGATACTGGCGCTGGGCGCAGTGAAAGGCCCTTTCCTGGCGTTGGGCGAGAGGATCGGAGCGTTGATCTTGGGGGTCAGGTCAGGTGGCGCACGATGTCCATGGCGCGGGAGAGGTTGGTGAGTTTGGCGTCGAGGGTGTCGCCGGCGGGGTACATGCGGACGAGGTCGACGCCGGCGTCACGCCACACCCGCAGGCGCTCCCGCACCATGGGCTCGGTGCCGATCAGGGTGGTGGCCAGCACCATGTCGTCGGTGACGAGGGCGGCGGCGCCGTCGCGGTCGCCGGCCTGCCAGCGTTCCCGCACCTCGGCGGCGACCTCGGCCCAGCCCTGCCGGCTGTAGGCGTTGTTGTAGAAGTTGGTGCTGGCCGAGCCCATGCCGCCGAGGCTGAACGCCAGCTCCTTCTTACGCCCGGCGACCATCGCCCGCAGGGCGTCCTCGTCCTCGGCGAACGAGACCTCGGCCCCCTGGCAGACGTCCAGATCGGCCCGGGTGCGGCCGGAGCGGGCCAGGCCGGCGTCCAGGTGGGTGAAGTAGGCGGACGAGCCCTCGGGCACGAAACTGGTGCCGAGCCAGCCGTCGGCGATCTCGCCGGTCAGCTCCAGCATCTTCGGCGACAGCGTGGCCAGGTAGATCGGGATGTCCGGGTTGGGCGGCAGGGACAGGCGCATCGGACGGATGCCCTCGCCGGCCGTCGGCACGGTGAAGTGCTTACCGCTGAAGGAGATCTTCTCGCCGGCGAAGGCGGACCGGATGATCTGCACGGTCTCCCGCATGCGGCTGAGCGGCCGGTCGAACGGCACGCCGTGCAGGCCCTCGATCACCTGCGGCCCGGACGCGCCGAGGCCGAGCGCGAACCGGCCGTCGGACAGCTGGGCCAGGGTCAGCGCGGCCTGCGCGATGGCGACCGGGGTGCGGGTGCCGAGCTGGATGATGCCGGAGCCCAGCCGGATCCGCTCGGTGCGGGCGGCCAGGTAGCCCAGCACGGACGGCGCGTCCGAGCCCCAGGCCTCGGCCACCCAGCAGGTGTCCATGCCGAGCTTTTCCGCCTCCAGCACCAGATCCAGCGTGGTGGACCAGTCGGCCGAGGCCTCGATCGTCGTCGCGGTGCGCATCACGGCTGCTCCACCCGCTGCTTGATCTGCGCGAGGGTGCCCTTGATGGCGTTCTCGAACTCGCGCAGCCGGACGAAGACGATCTTCTGTTCCTTGTCCGGCATGCGGTCGATGGCGTGGGACAGCCCGGACCGCGCCGGCCCCATCTGCATCCACTGGGTCAGTTCGGTGCCGCCGTCGCGCGCCCGCAGCGTGAACCGCCACCGCGCCGTCGGGTTCTCCGGGTCCTGCACCGCCCAACCGAACACGCGCAGCGGCTCGAACTCGACGATCTGCGACTGGGTCGACCACTCCCCCAGCGCCTCGTGCTTGCTCGCGCCGACGAAGCGCGCGCCCAGCGCCGGGCCGGTCGCGCCGTCACACCACGTGACCGACTGGAGCTCGCTGCTCATCTCCGGCATCAGCGCCACGTCGGAGACCACCGCCCACACGCGCTCGGGTGGCCCGTCGATCCAGGTCTGCGCCTGCACCGTCGGCTTGTCCGCGTACCTGGCCCCGGTCCACTCCATGCCGGCATGGTCTCTTAGATAGACTCAGCATGTCAATGGGCCTCTTGACCCTCGAAACGGGCCACGACGTCGGGCCGCGTGGCCAGCTTCGGCGGGTAGCCGGGGCCCATCCGGTGCCGCACCTCGTCGACGGACAGGGGCTCCCGGCAGTGCGCGCAGACGACCTCGGCCCGGGTGTCGTGCCCGCAGGCCTCGTGATGCAGCGTGATCGGCGGCCCGGCCTCGTCGGCCAGCCAGCGGTCGCCCCACGTCATCATGGCGGCCAGCACCGGCCAGAAATCGCGCCCCTTCTCGGTCAGCACGTAGTCGTGGCGCACCGGATCGCTCTGGTACGGCACCTTGGTCAGCAGACCCTCGTCGACCAGCCGGCGCAGCCGGTCGACGAGGGTGTTGCGGGCGATGCCCAGCGCCTGCTGGAACTCGTCGAAGCGGCGGATGCCGTAGAACGACTCGCGCAGCACCAGCGGCGTCCACCAGTCGCCGAGCAGGTCCATGGTGCGGGCCACCGAGCACGGCCAGTGCGCGAACGAGGTCCTTCTCATGGCCCCATGCTAGTCGGTCCAGCAATGAGACCCAGCAGCTGAGAGCCGGTCGCTAGGCCAGGGTCCGGCAGATGTCCTCGCTCTCGCCCTGCCGGACCGTGTACTCCCGTGACTTGTCGGCGTGCACGACGAGCACGAAGTAGCCGTGCGTGACGTAGTCGCCGGCCACGCCGGTGCCGGGGTAGATGGGGGCGACGCTGTTGCCCCACAGGGAGAACACCCGGCTGCCGTCCTCCTGGTGCAGCAGCCGGGTGAAGCCGGTGACGTCCCGGTCGATGGCCTTTCCGTTGGCCTCGTTGTGGAATCGGATGCCGAGCGGGCCGGTGAACTCCTCGATCCTCGGCGAACCGTCCGGATAGGACGCGGTCACCCTGGTGTACTCGCGGTCGTACAGGATGTCGCCCTTGAGCCCGAACGGGCAGAGCGCGCCCGCCGGGAACTCGAACGGATCCGTGTGCGTCGGCCGCCAGCCTCCGCCGTCCGAGGCGCTCGCCGCGGACGCGGACGCGGCCAACAGGACGCCGGCCGCCGCGGCGGCGCAGCACATGGTCAGCTTGCGCATGTGGATGGTCCTCCCCTGTTTCCCTTGCTGGAGAACACATCCTGATCGCGGTTGGCCTCCACGCGCCACGATTAGGCGATGGCCTAATCCTCAGCTGTGCTCGATCAGCAGCCGGCTGCCCAGTGCCGTGCGCTCGTACAGCACGGTCCGGCCGGCGCGGCGGGCGCGGACCAGGTTGCTGCGCTTGAGCACGGCCAGGTGCTCGCTGACCGTCGGCGCGGTGACGCCGAGCGTCTCGGCCAACTGCTTGGTGGAGCGGGGAAGTTCGAGCAGCACCAGCAGCGCGGCCCGGCTGTGGCCGACCAGGCCGGCAAGCGGCGTGATCTTGGCCGGCGGTGGCTCCGTGCCCCAGACGGCGCCGACCCCGCGGGCCGGATAGGCGATGGCCGGCTGGTAGTCGTCGGTGTCGAAGACGGCGATCTTGGGCCAGATGAACACGCTGGGGATGAGCAGCACGCCGGCCCCGGCGGCGGCGAAACTCGCGGCGTGGGCGGACATGTGCAGCCGCAGCCGGTCGTCGGCGTACTCGATCTGCGGGTGGAGTTCGGCGAACAGCCGGTCCAGGCCGCCGGCGGTCAGCGCGGCCGACCGGTGCGCGAGGTCGGCGTCGTGCAGGGCGCGGATCCGGGGCCAGAACGGCTCGATCGCCGCCTCCCAGTACCGGGTGTAGACGTCGGCGAGCTCGCCCAGATGCCGGGTCGGGTCGTCGTACAGGGGCCGCAGCCGCGCCGCCAGGTTGCCGTCGGGCCAGCACAGATCCAGTTCCCGCCGCACCTCGGCCGGGTCGGTGGCGCGCATCCGCGCCACCTCGTCGGCGAAGGTCGCGTCGGCGCCCTTCGGCGGCGGCACCAGGAATCCCGGGTAGTAGTTGCCGCGGGCGGTGAGCGCGTCGAGCAGGCTCAGGTCGAGGCGGGCCAGGCGGGGCTTCACCGCCGCCAGCCACGGCCCGTGCAGTGCGGCGCCCTTGCGCCCGGCCAGCACCGCCAGGCTGAACGTGACCTCTTCCAGCGGCGACCGCGCGAACCGCACCCGCGCCAGATCCCGCCCCGTCAACCCCACTTCGATCACGCCCACCACCCCCGCGAGTCCCGCCCAGCGTCACCCCGAATGCATGAATCAGTTTCATACATTCGGTGTGGCGGAGAGCGGGACTCGCGAGAAGTCAGGGCTTAGGGTGGGGGCGTGGTGGGAGAGGAGCTGGTTGAGGGGTGGTGGATCGATTCCGCGGCCCTGCCGTTGCCGTATCCGGCCGTCGATCTGCTGGTGTTCGCCGACGGCAGGGTGTGGCTGGCCGGGCCGGAGGTGACGGTCCGGTCGGGGCCGCTGCCGCCCGGCGGGCTGGTCGGCCTGCGGCTGCGGCCCGGGGCGTGCCTGTCGCTCGGCGTGGCGGCGGACGAGGTTCCGTTGGCGGGTATGCCTTTCGGCCAGGTGGAGCCGGGTTCCCCGCGCGAGCGGCTGTCATCGGCGTTGGCGATGCTGGGCCGGTTCTCCTTGCGTGACAACGACTTCGCCGTGCATCGGGCCATTCGGACGCTGCACGACGAGCCCGCCACCCGGGTCGGTGACCTGGCGGCGGCGGTCGGGTTGTCGCAACGGCAGCTACGTCGGCGGTTCTCCCTGGCGGTTGGCTTGCGCCCCAAGGCTTACGGGCGGGTGATACGGCTGCACGCGGCGTTGCGGATGGCCGGATCGGCGTCATGGGCGGACATCGCCCACGAGTGCGGCTTCTACGACCAGCCGCACATGATCGCCGAGTTCCGGGCCGCGACCGGCCTGGCCCCGGCCGCGCTACACGGCCGTTTTCTCCAATCCCGGGCCGGCTGACCCGGGCAGGATCGCCGCCATGTTCGTGAGAAGCCATGCCCTGGCCGACGAGGTGCTCACCACGCACGAGGTGTTCTCGTCGGACGAGATCCGCCACAGCGCGGGCGAGGTCCCACACCGCGACAATCCCGTGCTGCACAGCATGTCCGCGATGGATCCGCCTCGGCATCACGAGCTGCGGCGCATGGTCAGCCGCGCCTTCACGCCGCGGACCGTGGAGACCCTGACCGCGGCCATCGAGGCCTGCACGGACCGGCTGCTCGACCGCCTGACGCCGTCCTCCGACTTCATCGCCGAGTTCGCCTATCCGCTGCCGATCGAGACCCTGGCCGCGCTGCTGGGCGTGTCGAGTGCGAGCAAGGCCGCCTTCATTCGCTGGACCGACGCCATCACCTCGTTCTTCGGCCAGCCCGATGCCCGGCCGGCCTTCACCGGGGCCGTGGCCGAACTCCGCGCCTACCTGGCCGAGGTCCCGGCCTCCGAGGGCATCGTCGCCGCCCTGCGGGAGAGCGGGCTGACCGCCGACGAGATCGTGAACCTGGCCTCGCTGCTGCTGATCAACGGCCACGAGACGACGAAGACGCTGCTGGTCAACGCCGTGCTGTGCCTGGCGGAGCACCCGTCACAGCTGGCCGCGCTGCGGGCCGAACCCGAGCTGGTGCCGTCGGCGATCGAGGAGGTGCTGCGGTTGCGCCCGCCGGCCGGCGGCACTGACCGGTTCAGCACACGGGCCGGCGCCCTCGGCGGCCGGCCCTTCGGCGCCGGGCAGCGGATCATCGTCTCCATCGCCGCCGCCAACCGCGATCCCGCCGTCTTTCCCGACCCGGACACGTTCGACGTGCGGCGCTCGCCCAACCCGCACCTGTCGTTCGGGCACGGCATCCACTTCTGCCTCGGCGCGCACCTGGCCCGCCGCCAGGCCGCCGTCGCGTTGCGGGCCATGCTGGCCCGGCTGCCCGGTCCCTGGTCGGTCGGCGGCCTGGTCACCCGGGACAGTCCGGTCGGGACGGACGTGCTGGCGCTGCGCCTGGTGTGGTCCGCTGAGCGGGAGTCACCACGGCCCACCTAGGATCAAGCCCATGGCCCGGTACTTCGATGTGCATCCGGCGAACCCGCAGCGGCGCTCCATCGGGCAGGTGATCGACATCCTGCGCGAGGACGGGCTGATCGCCTATCCCACGGACTCCTGCTTCGCGCTGGGCTGCCAGCTCGGCAACCGGGACGGCCTCGACCGGATCCGCTCCATCCGGCACCTCGACGACCGGCACCACTTCACCCTGGTGTGCCGGGACTTCGCCCAGCTCGGGCAGTTGGTGATCGTGGACAACGCGGTGTTCCGGGCGATCAAGGCCAGCACCCCCGGCAGCTACACGTTCATCCTGCCGGCGACCAAGGAGGTGCCGCGGCGCCTCATGCACCCCAAGAAGAAGACCGTCGGCGTGCGCATCCCCGACCACGTGGTGGCCCAGGCCCTGCTGGCCGAGCTGGGCGAGCCGCTGGTGTCCAGCACCCTCCTGCTGCCCGACCAGGAGGAGCCCATGACCCAGGGCTGGGAGATCAAGGAGCGCCTCGACCACGTGGTCGACGCGGTCATCGACTCCGGCGAGTGCGGCACCGAGCCGACCACCGTGATCGACTTCTCCGACGGCGCGCCCGAGATCGTCCGCTACGGCGCCGGCGACCCCACCCGCTTCGAGTAGACCTCGCGAAGCCCGTCCCGGACCGCCACCACGCCCGGCCTTCGTTGCGTGCCTTCACGGGCGCACGTGTAGATCCGGCGATGGCCGAGTTCGAGGCCGGACGGCGGGCGGTCGGCCCAGACCAGGTCGGGCAGGATGGCCACGGCGTGGCCGGTCTCGACCATGCGGATGTGCGCCACGATGTCGGTGGAGTGGAAGGCCACGTCCGGCTCGAATCCCTGCTCCCGGCACAGGGCCCGAGCCCAGCGGCCGCTCTCGGTGTCGGCCGGTTCGAGGATCCAGCGCCGGTCGGCCAGCCGGGCCAGGCTGCGGCCGGGTGAACCGCGCGGTACAGCCAGCCGCATGGCGTCGACGCCGAGGTCGACCCGGTCCGTGCCGGCCGGCCTTGGCAGCGGATGGCCCGGATACTCCTCGGCCAGCACGAGATCGCAGCCGCCGGCGGTGAGCACGGACAGCGCCACATCGGGCTCCAACTGGACGGCGTCGAGGCGTAGCCCGGGCGCGTGTTGCGCCAGCAAGTCCAGCAGTGGCGGCATCAGCGTGAGCATCGCGGTCTGGAACGCGGCGACCCGGACGACGCCGCCGGCCGTGGTCAGCGAGGCCTCGATCTCGGCCTCGGCCTGCTCCAGGCGATCGAGCACGGCCTCGGCGTGGCCGACGAGGATCAGCGCCTGCGGAGTCAGCCGCACGCCACGGCCGACCCGTTCGAGCAGCGGCGCGCCGGCCTCTTTCTCCAGCAGCGCCAGCTGTTGCGACACGGCCGAGCTGCTGTAGCCGAGCGCGGTGGCGACGGCGGCGAGGGTGCCGCGGGTGTGCAGCTCCTTGAGCAGGCGCAGCCGGTGCAGGTCGAACACGGAGGCAATGATAAGGTAAACTGAACGATATACGCCAGAAACGCGCGCTTTCCCTTCATGGTCACGGCCCGGCACACTGGTCCCATGACCGTCTACCGTCGCCCCGAGGCCCGGCGCTGGCGCTGCTCCCCGGCCCCGGACCAGCCGTGGGACTTCCACCGCCTGCTCCCCGGCTACGCCCCGACGCCGCTGATCGACGTGCCGAAGCTCGCGGCCGAGTTCGGGGTGGGCCGAGTGCTGGTCAAGGACGAGTCGACGCGGCTCGGGCTGCCGGCGTTCAAGGTGCTCGGCGCGTCGTGGGGCGTCCGGCAGGCGCTGGTCGGCTTCGACCCGGACGGCCCCGTCACGCTCGACGGCCTGCGGTCGCTGGTCGCCGGGCGCGGGATCCGGCTGGTCACCGCCACCGACGGCAACCACGGCCGGGCCATCGCCCACTTCGCCCGGCTGCTCAGGGTGTCGGCCACCGTGTTCGTGCCGACGCACGTCGCCCCGCATGCCGTGGACGCCATTCGCGCCGAGGGGGCCGAGGTCGTTCGTGTCGACGGCACGTACGACGAGGCCTGTCGCGAAGCCGCCGCCGCGGACGGAGTTCTGGTGCAGGACACGGCTTGGGACGGCTACGAAGCCATCCCGGCGGCGATCGTCGACGGTTATTCGACGCTGTTCCGGGAGATCACCGAGCAGCCGTCGCTGGTCGCGGTGCCGATGGGCGTCGGATCCTTTGCCCAGGCGGCGGTTCGGCACTACCGCAGCACTCCCGGCGAGGTTTCCCTGCTGGGCGTGGAGCCTTCGGCCGCACCGTGTGTGCTGTCCAGTTTGGACGCCGGCCGGCTGGTCACCGTCGACACCACGGACACCGTGATGGCCGGCCTGAACTGCGGCACCCCGTCCAGCACGGCTTTCCCTGACCTGCTGGCTGGTCTCGACACCGCCGTGGCCGTCTCCGACGAGGAAACCCGGCAGGCGGTCGCCGATCTCGGCGAGCTCGGTGTGAACGCCGGTCCGTCCGGGGCCGCCACCCTGGCCGGCGTCCGGGCCGCCCGGCACGTCCTGGACGTTCCGGTCGACGGCGTCATTGTGTTGGTGTGCACGGAAGGTCGTCACCGGTGACGGTCGAGGAGCTGCTGAAGCAGTTGGTGGACATCGACTCCGTCAATCCGTCGTTGGCGCCGGGAGCGGCCGGCGAACGCGAGATCGCCGATTTCGTCGCCTCGTGGGCCATTCAGGCCGGGCTGGCCGTCGAGGTGCTGGAGGCGACTCCCAGTCGCCCCAACGTGATCGTCCGGACCACGCGGGGCGGTCCCGGTCGTCGGCTCATGCTGTGCGGGCACCTGGACACCGTCGGTCTCGGACAGTCGATCGCCAAGTCCCAAGTGGACGGTGACCGCTTGTACGGGCGCGGCTCGTATGACATGAAGGCCGGCCTCGCCGCCGCGCTGATCGCCTGCCGTGACGCCAATGTGGACTCGCTGGCCGGCGAGGTTGTCGTCGCCTGCGTCGCCGACGAGGAGCACGCCAGCCTCGGCGTGCAGGAGGTCCTGTCGGTGCTCACCGCCGACGCCGCCATCGTCTGCGAGCCCACCGAGTCCACGGTTGCCGTGGCGCACAAGGGTTTCGTCTGGACCGAGATCGAGGTCGTCGGCCGGGCCGCGCACGGCTCCCGCCCCGAGCTCGGCGTCGACGCCATCATGCGCACCGGCCCCGTTCTCGTCGCCCTCGACCGGCTGGGGATCGCCCTCCGCCAGCACGAACACCCTCGCCTCGGGCCCGGCGCCCTGCACGCCTCGCTGATCAATGGCGGCCGGGAGGAGTCCACGGTGCCCGACCGCTGCGTCCTCACCATCGAACGCCGCACCCTGCCCGGGGAGTCCGTGGCCGACGTCGAGCGGGACATCCAGGATCTCCTGGCCTCCTGCCAGGCCGACGACCCCGCTCTTGTCGCCTCCCACCGCACCACCCTCGCGCGCGAGCCGTTCGAGACCATCGCCGACAGCGAGATCGTGACGCTGCTGGCCGACGTCAGCGGGGCGGAGATCACCGGCGTCAGCTACTGGGCCGACTCGGCCTTCATCTCCGCCGCCGGCATCCCCACCGTCCTGTTCGGACCTTCGGGGGACGGCGCGCACGCCGACGTCGAATGGGTCAGCCTCGCCGACACCGCCCGCTGCGCCGAGACCCTCACCGCCACCGCCCTGCGCTTCTGCCACTGACAGCAAGGATTTCGGCCTGCGCCGAAACACCTGGCACCACGACCTCGGCTGGGTCACCGTTGGCTGCACGAGCCACAACCACCGAGGGAGAGCGATGAACACCAAGCGAAGACTGCTGCCGGCCGCCGCCGTGGTAGCGGCACTGGGTATGAGCCTGCTGACCGGTGGCGCGGCCAATGCGGTCGCATCGCAGTCGCTGTCCCCGCAGAGCGTGTGGGCGACGGCGCCGTGCAACGGCGACAAGGAGCCGATCACGGACAACTTCGGAAATCATGGGACGATGCTCTGCTGGTCGCACTCCCTGGAGATCAACTTCGGCGGCGGCAACATCGAGAACGTCGTGATCGGGGTCCTCGGCAGCGACCGCCCCATCTACGCCGATGGCGGCAGCGGATGGCATCACGTCGGCAACGGCTACGCCGAGACCAACGGCGTCGACTCCCCTGGTGACATCGGCCTGTTCCTGACCAACGGCAACGTGGTCCATGTGCGCGGCACGGACGACGACTGGTACTACGCCATCGCCTACCCGGACAGCTCCTGGTCCGACTGGCACCGGGGCTGGTGAGCCCCGGCTCGGCCGGCCGGGGAGACCCGGCCGGCCGGGCGCGTCAGGCCAGCAGACCACCCAGTGCCGCACCGGAAATCGCGTCCGCCTCGGCGACCGTCAACGGGGCGTGCCCGCTCAGCAGCCTGAAGATCAGCGGGCCGAAGAGCAGGTCGATGGCGGTCTCCACGGAGACCTCGGCACGGACCTCGTCGCGGGCCAGGGCGCGGTCCCACAACACGCCGATCGCCTTGCGGCGGCCGTCGAGGAAGAACTGGCGGAAGTACGGCGCGGCCTCGGGGTCGGCGACGGTGGCGGCGAGCAGCTGGGCGAAGACGCGGCCCGAGTGCCCGGCGTAGAAGGCGCTGACGCGGCGGACCTGCTCGGTCAGGTCGTCGCGGGCGTTTCCGTTGTCGGGCAAGGGAATGGCGTCGGCCATGCGCAGGCCGAAGGCCTCGGCGGCGACGGCGGTGCGGTTGGGCCAGTGCTTGTAGATGGTGGCCTTGGACACCCCGGACCGGGCGCTGATGGCGTCGACGGTGGCGCACGGCAGGCCACCCTCGTCGAGCAGTGCCATAGTGGCCGCGAGCACGTCGTTGTGCGCGCGGACACTACGAGGATTGGCGCGAGTCACGCGCTGACCGCCGCGAACTCCTCGTCGGACAAGGAGATCCGCCCACCGGCGAGGTTCTCCTCCAGGTGCGCGACCTTGGAGGTGCCGGGAATGGGCAGCATGGCCGGGGACCGCCGCAGCAGCCAGGCCAGCGCCAGCTGCGAGGGCGTGGCCTCGTGGGCCTTGGCCGCCTGGTCGAGCGGGCTGCCGGGCCGGGCCAGATTGCCGGTGGCCAAGGGAAAGAACGGAATGAAGCCGATTCCGTTGGCCTCGGCGTAGTCCAGCACGTCCTCGTGCTCGCGGTGCACGAGGTTGTAGTAGTTCTGCACGGTGGCGATGGGCGCGATCTCCCGTGCCTCGGCCAGCTGGGCCACGCTCACCTCGGACAGCCCGATGTGCCGGACCTTTCCCTCCTGCCGCAAGGCGACCAGCTCGCCGAGCTGGTCGGCCAGCGGCACCGACGGGTCGATCCGGTGCAGCTGCAACAGGTCGATCCGCTCCAGGCCGAGGTGCCGCAGGTTCAGCTCGGTCTGCTGCCGCAGGTACTCGGGCCGGCCGAGCGGGGTCCACACGCCGGGCCCGCCCCGGGTGAAGCCGACCTTGGTGGCGATCACCAGGTCCGCCGGATACGGGTGCAGGGCCTCGCGGATGAACCGATCGGCCACGAAGGGCCCGTACGAATCGGCCGTGTCGATCAGAGTCACGCCGAGCTCGACGGCTCGCCGCAACACCCGCACGGCCTCGCCGGGATCCGAGGGGTCGCCCCAGACCCCGGGCCCGGTGAGCTGCATCGCCCCGTAACCGAGCCGGTTCACGGGAAGGTCGCCGCCGATCAGGTACGTCATCTCTGCTCCTCGAATGCCGTGGAAAGGGCCAGTTCCCGCCATGACGCCAGCTCGTCGGCGACCTGTGCGAGCTTGGCCTCGACCCGGGCCACGCAGTCGGCCCCGAGCTGCACGCGCAGCGGCGGCTTCTCGGCCGACGCGACGGTGATGATCGCCGCCGCGGCCTTGGCCGGATCGCCCTGCTGCTGGTGGTTGAAGGTGGACGGGCGCTGCCGGGTCTGCCCGGCGGTCTCGTGGTAGTCCTCGATGGTGACGGCCGCCGCGTGCAGCGAGCTGTCGTCGAGGAAGTCGGTGCGGAACATGCCCGGCTCCACGATGGTCACGTGGATGCCGAGCGGCGCCAGCTCGACCCGCAGCGCCTCGCTCAGGCCCTCGACGGCGAACTTGGTCGAGTTGTAGATGCCCCAGCCCGCGGTGCCGCTGAAGCCGCCGACCGAGCTGATGGTGAGCACGTGGCCGGAGCGCTGCCGGCGCAGCACCGGCAGCACGGCCCGGGTCACGGCCAGCAGCCCGAACACGTTGGTCTCGTACACGGCCCGGATCTCGGCGTCGGCCGCCTCCTCCACGGCGCCGAGCAATCCCCGGCCGGCGTTGTTGACCAGCACGTCGATGCCGCCGAACCGGTCGACCGCGGCGTCCACCGCCCGCTGGGCCGCGTCCGGATCGGACACGTCCAGCGGCAGCGCGAGCAGCCGCTCCGAGGTCAGCTCCGCGGCGATCGCCCCGGGCGTGCGGGCCGTCGCCACCACGTTGTCGCCCAGGTCCAGGGCCTGTCGGGCGATCTCGAACCCGAACCCGCGGGACGCCCCGGTGATGAACCAGGTCCTCATCCCCGCCTCCTTTGGTGAACTGTACGTTCAGTTTAGATAGCGGCCGGCGACGGCGTCAACCGATAGGCTCGGGGCATGACGACGGTGCTCGACGGAATCCTGGACGGCGTGCGGGCGGACCTGGCCCAGCGCCAGAGCGAGACCTCCCTGGCCGAGCTGCGGTCACGGGTGGCCGACGCGCCGCCCGCGCGCGACCCGCTGCCGGGCTTCCGCGCCGACGGCGTGTCGATCATCGCCGAGGTGAAGCGCCGCAGCCCCAGCAAGGGGGCCCTGGCCGACATCCCCGACCCGGCCAAGCTGGCCGCCGAGTACGCGGCCGGCGGGGCGGCGGCGATCAGCGTGCTCACCGAGCAGCGCCGCTTCGGCGGCTCGCTGGCCGACCTCGACGCGGTCCGCGCCGAGGTGTCGGTTCCGGTGCTGCGCAAGGACTTCATCGTCACGCCGTACCAGCTGTGGGAGGCCCGCGCGCACGGGGCCGACCTGGCGCTGCTGATGGTCGTGTCCCTGGACGGCGGCCTGCTCGGCGAGCTGTACGGGCTGGCCCGCGAGCTCGGCCTGACGCCATTGGTGGAGGCGCACACCGAGGACGAGGTCGGCCGCGCCGCCGAGATCGGCGCGCAGGTCATCGGCATCAACGCCCGCGACCTGACCACGCTGGAGGTCGACCGGTCGGTGTTCGGCCGGCTGGCCCCGGCGATCCCGGCCGGCGCGGTGCGGGTCGCCGAGTCCGGCGTGGCCGGACCCGACGACGTCGCCGAGTATCACCGGCAGGGCGCCGACGTGGTGCTGGTCGGCGAGGCGCTGGTGAAGTCCGGCGACCCGCGCGAGGCCATCACCAAGTTCCGCGCGGTCTGACCACCGCCGCCACCAGCGCGAATCCGGCGCTGACCAGGAAGGCCTGGCTCACGGCCAGGCCGGCCAGCGCCGGGCCCGCCACCGCGCCCACGTTGAACGCCGTGGTGGCCAGCGCCCCGGCGATGTTCGGCGCGGCGGCCGACGCGGTCCGCACGATGGCCCCGATCAGCGTCGCCCCGACGCCGAAAGAGCAGGCGCCGCAAGCGAAAGCGGCAATGAGCAGGCCGGGCAGGCTGGCCGACGCGAGCAGCGCGGCCAGCCACACCACGACCAGCACCGCCGGCCCGAAGCGAACCAGTCCCCGGCCGGCCGCCGTCACGCCGGCGAACGAGCCGAGTCCGAACAGCGCCAGGGCAACGGGAACCCAGACGCCGCCGAAGCCGGCGGCGAAGACACCGAGGTAGGTGAACCCGGCGAAGGTCGCCGCGTTCACCAGCACCCCGACCAGGATCAGCCGGAAGCAGCGCACGCTCCGCCACTCATCGACCACGGAGTCACGCGGGGAATCCTTGACCCGCAACGGAAACAGCGCGCACGCGGCCGTGATCGCGGCGACGGCCCAGAACGTGGCGTGCCAGCCCAGATACTGGCCGAGAACCGTGCCCGCCGGCACGCCGACGATGCAGGCCACGGTCACGCCGGCGAGGATCACCGAGGTGGCCCGGCCGACCAGCGCCGGCGGCGCCAACGACGGCAGACTTGCCAAAGCCACGGCCAGAAATCCGGCGTTGGCCACCGCGGCGACCGCCCGGGTCCCCAGCAGCACACCGAAATCCACGGTCAGCGCGCCGACCACGTGGCTGGCGCTGAACAACAGCAGGAACCCGATCAGCGCCGGGCGGCGGGATATCGGGATGGCGGTCATCGCCGGCGCGCCCAACACCATGCCGACGGCGAACAACGAGGTGAGAAGGCCAGCCGTGCCGACGGAAACGCCGCAGTCCGCGGCGATCGACGGCAGCAGGCCGGACAGCATGAACTCGGACGTGCCCTGCGCGAAAACGGCAGCGGCCAGCACAAACACAACTACGGGAAGCAACACCCACTCCAGAGGCGTGACGGGACAGCAGCGACAGGGTCGCTACCGTCTGTCCGCCTCCGGGGAAGTCACGGGGATGAGGCTACACGGCACGGAGGTGAGCGATCTACGTGATTCTCGCCGAGGCGCCCACTCGGGGTCCTTCCCGGCATGAGGCTCAGGAGATCGGGCGGTGGCGCTGGCCGCTCTGCACGTTGATCCAGATCAGGTCGGTGAAGTCGGCCAGGCTGCACGGGCCGGTCCGGCCCCAGCCGCTGTCCCGCACACCGCCGATGAGGGTCTCCTGCGGGTCGCCCAACGCCAGGAAAGGCCCGTTCACTGCGCCAGTATCGGGCCCTTCCTGGCGTTGCCCGAGCTGTTCACATGCGAACGGTGAGGCGGTCGCGGGCGGTCTCCAGGTGGTTGGTCATGGCCTTGCGGGCCAACGAGGGCTTGCCCGACACCAGCGCGTCCACCAGCTCCCGGTGCTCGGCCAGCGCGGCCACGCCCGAGGTCTGGTTGTAGGCCAACCGAAAGAAGTGCAGATGGCAGTGCGTGCGCTCGAAGGCCTGCTCCACCGCGGAGTTGCCGGCGATGTGCAGGATGAGCTCGTGCAGCCGGGCGTCGTGGGCCGACAGCGCCTTGTAGTCCTCGTAGTTGTCGTCGCCGGGGGCGACCGGGCAGGTGGCCATCTCCGCTTCCAGCGCGGCGGCCCACTGTTCGGTCATCACCGACGCCGCCCGGGCCGCGCTCGGCGGCTCCAGCAGCAGCCGCAGCCCGTAGATGTCCTCCACCTCGGACCGGGTGAGCAGGTCCGCGACGCGGTAGCCGCGCAACGGAAGCCGCACCACGAGGCCCTCGGACTCCAGGCGCGCCAACGCTTCCCGCACCGGCGTGCCGGACACGTCGAGCTCGCGCGCCACCTCGTCGATGTTCACTCGATCGCCCGGGGCGATGCCGTCGTTCATGATCAGCGTCCGGATCTGCTCGTACACACCGTCCGCGAGCACCTGCCGACCCTTGAGCGCCGACAGCCGGGGACCACCAGTCTCATTCACCCGCACCACAACCTCCCCGGAATACAATACCGGATCTGGTGGATCATGCACGATCTACGATTACCTCCAAGAGTAACGCCTGACCGGGATCGAGCGTAGGCATCGCCACGCCCGCGTCGACCAGCGCCGCGCCCGGCACGCGCACCCAGCCGTCCAGCGCCGCCGTGACCCATTCCGGGGCCCTGACCTGGCGCATCGACGGGAGTCCGAGGTCGCCTCGGATCCGCAGCCGGTAGTCACGCCCCCGCGACAGGCCGGGCAGCCGGACCCGCCACGATTGTCCCGCAGGCGATGTGGAAATCCGGGCCAGGCAGAACAATCCTTGCTCATTAGAAATGACACCGTGGAAAAAAAGTCCGGCGTCGTCAGGAAGGTCGGCCCGCACCACGCGACCCGAATGCAGCAAGGGCCGGAACTCCTTGTGCAGGGCCGCCCACGCGGTGAGGCGGTCGATCTCCTCCGGCGAGCACGCCGTCAGGTCCTGCTCGATGCCGGCGTGGCCGAACAGGGCCGTGGCCAGGCGGAACGAGACGTCGGTGCGCCGACCGGTCGTGTGGCTGCGTTCCGGGCCCACATGCGAGCCGATCAGCTCGGGCGGCAGCAGCTGCGCGGTCCAGCGCTGGATCGACTGCCGCTCAACGGGGTCGTTGCAGTCCGAGGCCCAGACCCGGTCGGTGCGGGCCAGAATCCCGAGATCAACCCGGCCGCCGCCGCTGGCGCACGACTCGATCTCCAGGTCCGGATGCCGGCGCTTGAGCTCGTCGATCAGGCGGTACAGGGCCAGGGTCTGGTTGTGCACGGACGGCCGGCCCGCATGGGTGACCGCCTCGTGCAGGTCCCGGTTGTGGTCCCACTTGATGTAGTCGATCCCATACTCTGAGACAAGGT
The DNA here is from genome assembly GCF_044547355.1 of Kutzneria sp. NPDC052558. NCBI lineage: Bacteria > Bacillati > Actinomycetota > Actinomycetes > Pseudonocardiales > Pseudonocardiaceae > Kutzneria > Kutzneria sp. NPDC052558. Next base: position 122,154 of record NZ_JBIUAG010000014.1, on the reverse strand, counting down.
CGTCGATCGAGGTCAGCAGATAGGCCCAGGCGTCGGGATTCGACAGATCGACGACGTACTGGTTGCGCGAGGGTGGACCCGGTTCGCCGGGCACGCCGAGGATCCAGTCCGGGTGCTCGCGGGCCAGGTCCGAGTCCAGATTCACCATCTCCGGCTCGAACCACAGGCCGAACTGCATGCCCAGGCCCTTGACGTGGTCCACGAACGGAGTGAGCCCGTGCGGCCACACCGTGAGATCGACCTGCCAGTCCCCCAGCCCGGCGGTGTCGTCGCGACGGCCGCGGAACCAGCCGTCGTCGAGCACGACCCGCTCCACGCCGACCTTGGCCGCCGCGTCGGCCAACGCCAGCAGTCGGTCCAAGTCGTGGTTGAAGTAGACGGCCTCCCAGGTGTTCAGCACCAGCGGCCGTGGCGGGCGGACCTTCTTGCGCTGCAAGGCGTGCCAGCGGGCGGCCAACCCGTCCAGGCCCTCATCGGACCAGGCGAACAGCAGGATCGGCGTGTCGTAGCGCTCACCGGGACCGAGGCGGACCTCGCCCGCCCGCAGGAGTTCCCCGCCGCCCAACACCGGCGGCGTCTCCGGCAACTGCTCGGCCACATAACGCTGATCGCCGCTCCACGCCACGTGCACGGCCCACACCTCGCCGCCGCCGAACCCGTATCCGGGCACGCCGACGGTCATCAGGAAGGCCGAGTCCTGGCCCGGCTTGCCGCGCCGGGACTCGCGGACGTGCGCGCCGTGGCCGAGCCGGGTCCGCTGCGGCGACCGCTCGCGGCACCACTTCCCGGTGAAGTCCAGGACCTCCACGGCCCGGCTCGGCAACGGCAGCAGGGTGGAAACGCCGGCAACCTCATACGGCTTCGAGGCTGCCAGCGCGGCTCGTGCCGACAGCACACCGCTGTCGTCCATCTCGTAGTTCAGCGTGATGCGCAGGCCCGTGATCGCGTCGTCCAGCACGAGCTCCAGCCGGTTGTCGGCCAGCGAGTGCTCGACCAGACGTGGCCGGGGCGTGGTGGCCACGCCGTCGCGGTGCCCGGACAGGGCCGGCGTGCCGGCCCAGCCCTCGAACTCCGACGGCCACACCGAACACCGGCGCGGCACATCCACCGAGTTGTTCAGCACCGCCGGCTCGCCGACCAGAGCCAGCGCCGCCAGCCCCGACTCGTCCAGCTCGCCGAGGTCGCGCCCCCAGTGCACGACCACCGGCGCCGGCGACGCGGCCAGGTCCACCACGAACCCGACCCCCGCCGCCCGCAACTGCGCGAACCGCCCCACCACGCCCACTCCCTCTCCCGAACCCCCGCGAGTCCCGCTCTCCGACAGACCGAATGTCGATTTCCGGCCGACCGTCACGCCCCGAACCAGCCAGACGCCGGACCGGGCGGCCCTGGGCCTGTCAGCCCTGGCGACTGCCAGGCCCCCGCGACCCTGGCCCCTGGGACTGCGAGCCCCTTGGACTGCCAGGTTGATCTGCTTGGATCGCAGCGTTGAATTCTTGGGGGAGGCTGCTCAGGTCAGTTCTTCTTGTTGAGGATGTCCTTGGCCTTCTGCGTCATCTCGGCGAACACGTCGTCGCCGCGGCTGCCGCTGAAGTACGCCTCGAACAGCGGCTCCAGCGTCTGCTGGAGGTCGGCGCCGTTGGCGTAGGCGGGCGCGCCGTACAGCGAGCCGTCCTTGAGCGCCTTGGTGAACACCGACAGGTCCACGCCCTGCTTGGCCACGGCCGCCGCGGCCGAGTCCATCGCCGCCGGGATGGACGGGAAGAACGTGCCGGAGGCGCCGGCCGTCGACTGGCACTCCTGCGACCCCATGTACGAGACCCACTTCCAGGTCAGGTCGGGGTTCTTGGTGCCGGCCCAGATGTTGTTGCCGTTGGAGTTGGACATGTCCGAGCGGGTCTTGCCGTCGGGGCCGAGCACGGTCGGCGCGATGCCCACCTTGACGCCCGGCAGCTTGGCGAACGTGGCCGCCTCCCACGAGCCGGCGTTCTCCAGCGCGATCTTGCCGGTGCCCAGCAGGTCCACGTCGCTGATGGTGGCGGTGCCCTCGCCGGCGCTGAACGTGTTGATCTTCGGCGCGAAGCCGCGGTCGGTCAGCGACTTGATGTACTTCATGGTCTTGGTGAAGTTGGGGTCGTCGTAGTTGAACTTGGTCGGCCACTGCGGCTTGTCGCCCTGCCGCCAGCCGGTGGTCGACACGAACGAGTTCCACGTGGTCTGGCCGATGAAGTCCTTGGCCGCCAGCTGACCCGTGCCGTAGGTGGCGATGTGGTTCTTGTCGAAGCCGGCCTCGTCGCCGCGCTTGCCGTTCGCGTCGACGGTCAGGTGGGCCACCATCTTGTCGAAGGTGCCGCCGTTGTCCGGGTTCCAGTTCAGGTTGTCCACGTCGGCCGCGGTGTAGCCGGCCTTGGTCAGCGCGTCGACGTTGTAGAAGATCGCCGCGGCCGCCCAGTCCAGCGGCAGCGCGTACTGCTTGCCGTCGGTGTACTTCCAGGCGTCCACGCCGACCGAGAACTTCTTCAGGTCGAAGTTGGTCTTGCTGATGTAGTCGTCCAGCGGCAGCAGCTGGTGCTGGGAGGCGTAGGCCTGGAAGAACTGCACCGAGTTCTGGAACGCGTCCGGCGCGGTGCCGGCGACGAAGCCGGCGGTCAGCTTGGTGAAGTAGGAGTCCACCGCGTACTGCGAGATCTTCACGGTGACGCCGGGATTGGCCTTCTCGAACGCGGTCGCGCACGACTGGTAGGCCGCGGCCTGCTTGTCGTCCCAGGTCCACCAGTTGATCGTGCCGGTGGACGACCCGGAGCCGGAGCCGCCGCAGGCCGACAGTCCGACGACGGACGCGGTCGCCAGCGCGGCCGCGAGCAGCTTCTTCAACATCGGCTATTCCTCGTTTCGATGGGACTGTCCGGAGTGGAGGGTCTGCGCGAACGCGGCCAGCGCGATCGCCGAGTCCTCGGCGCCGCCTGCCTCGTGCCCGTTGTGCTCCCACAGCCGGATCTGTTTGGGTCCCCAGTACTCGTGATAGGCGCCGAACACCGCCTGGGCCGGCACGACGTCGTCCAACTGGCCGGCCGAGAACCACGCCGGCGCCTCGGCCCTGCGGGCGAAGGCGATGCCGTCGAAGTAGGCCAGCGTCGACCACACCTGGTCCGCACTGCTGCGGTGAATGGCCAGGTACTTGGTGATTTCCTCGTACGGAAAGGCGCGCACCAGCCGCGTCGCCTGTTGGATGTCGGACAGGAACGGGGCCTGGATGTGCGCGGCCGCGAGGTCGGGCACCAGGCCGGCGGCGGCCAGCGCGATGCCGGCCCCCTGGCTGTTGCCGATCACCGCCACCCGCTCCGGGTCGACGAAGTCCAGGCTGCGCACGGTGTCCACGGCCCGCACCGCGTCGGTGTAGACCCGGCGGTAGAAGTAGTCGTCCCGGTTCTCGATGCCCCGGGTGAGAAACCCCGGGTAGGCCGGCCCGCTGCCGACCGGGTCGGGCGTGTCGCCGCCGGCCCAGTCGCCGCCCTGGCCGCGCACGTCCATGAACAGGTGGGCGTAGCCGGCCGAGGACCACAGCAGGTCCTCGATCGGCGCCCCGCGACCGCTGGAGTAGCCGTGGAACTGCACCACTGCCGGCAGCTTTCCCGTGCGGTGCTTGGGAAGCCGCAGCCAGGCCCTGATCGGGTGGCCGCCGAAACCCGGGAAGGTCACGTCGAACACCTCGACCGTGACCAGCCGCGTCTCGACCGGCGTGATCGTCGGCGCCAGCTCGTGCGCGCGGGCCTCGGCGATCGTGGACGTCCAGAACTCGTCGAAGTCCTCGGGCTCCTTGTAGGAGCTGCGGTAGTCCCAGACGTTCAGCACGCCAGCCGCCTCTCCTCGCCGACCGCGAGGAACAGCTCCTCGCGGCGGCCGGCGTAGGCGACGGTGACCGTCCTGAGTGGATCGCCGCTCAGCCGGCGAATGCTCAGGGCGGCCAAGGTTGCGTCGCGCCAGGTGATGTCGGCCGACAGGCCGCCCCGCAGGCGCACCCCGGTCAGGGCCCCGCTCGGCCAGCTGGCCGGCAGGGCCGGCAGCACCCGGATCACGTCATTGTGGCTCTGCACCAGCATTTCCGCGATGCCGGCCGGGAAGCCGTAGTTGCCGTCGATCTGGAACGGCGGGTGCGAGCTGAACAGGTTGGGCAGCAGGCCGCCCCACTGGGAGCCGTCGACCGGGGCGCTGACATCCCAGTCGAAGCCGAGCGGGCGGGTGGCCTCCAGCAGCAGCGACCGGGCCGTCTCGCCGTCGCCCAGCCGGGCCCGCAGCGCGATCTTCCACGCCCACGACCAACCCATCGCGCCGTTGCCCCGGCGGTCCATCAGGTTCACCGCCGCGTCGGCCAGCTCCGGCGTCGACTCGGGATCGATCTGCCCCAACGGAAAAACGGTCACCAGCTGGGACATGTGCCGGTGCTTGGGGTCCTGCTCGGGGAAGTCCTCGACCCACTCCTGGAGCCAGCCGCCGGCGGTGATCGCCGGCGGGCGCAGGCGGGGCAGGGCCTTCTCGATCTCCGCCAGCACCGGGTCGTCGATATCGGCGATCCGGGCCGTGTCCAGGCAGCGGGTGAACACGGCCCGGATCAAGGACATGTCCATGGTGCACGACCAGGACAGCGACTCCTCGTTCCCCTTGACCAGGAACCAGTTCTCGGGCGAGGTGGACGGAATCGTGTCCAGCCAGCCGTCGCCATCGACCAGCCAGTCGAGGCAGAACTCGGCGCAGCCGCGCAGCAATGGCCAGGCCCTGGCCCTGAGGAACTCGGTGTCGCCGGTGAATTCGTAGTGGTCCCACGCGTGTTGGACCAGCCAGGCCCCGCCCATCTGCCAGATCGCCCAGGACGGCGCGCCGTGGCCCATGCCGACCGGCAGCGCCCAGCCCCACATGTCGGTGTTGTGGTGGGTGACCCAGCCGCGCGCCCCGTACAGCTCGCGGGCGACGGCGGCGCCGTTGGCCGCCATCTTGTCCAGCAGGTCGATCAGCGGCAGGTGGCACTGGCCGAGCCCGGTCACCTCGGCCGGCCAGTAGTTCATCTCGGTGTTGATGTTGACCGTGTAGTTGGAGGACCAGGCCGGTCGCAGGTCGGCGTTCCACACGCCCTGGAGGTTGGCCGGCGGGCCGCTGCCCGGCCGCGACGACGAGGCCAGCAAGTACCGGCCGTACTGGAACATCACGGTCGCGGTGAGCCGCTCGTCCCGTCCCGACAGGACATCCGCGGCCACGTCGATCGGGCCGTTGACCTGACGCCCGATACGCAGCGAGGTGCCGCCGAGCAGCGACCGCAGGTCGGAATCGTGCTCCCGCAACAACTGCTCGGCGCCCTGCGCCAGGGCCTGCGCGACCCGGGTCTCGGCGGCGGCGAAGTGCTCGGTGCGGGTGCGGGCCGGCGTGCCGTCCCAGAAGTCCCGGGCGGCGGTGGAACTGGCCAGCACGATCAGGGCCTCGGTGGATCCGGCGACCGTCAGCTGGTGGTCCGAAATGGACACTTCGCCGTCGGTGTGGACGCGGACCACCACCGCGCCGAACGGGTCGTAGTCGTCGACCGGGCCGCCGGCGTAGTGCAGCGGCTCGATCACCTGCGGCTCGTGCTGCGGCGCGCCGTCGACCGGAATCTCCACGCCCAGAAAGAAGCCCTGGTCGTTGAGCATCCGGTGCACGACCTTGAGCGGGGAATCCAGCTCCAGCGTGAGATTCGTCTGCCCGCTGATGTGCACGCAGAGCACGCCGGCCGGGTGGCTGGCCCACACCGAGCGCTGCACCTCGTGGCCGTCCAGGCTGAGGAACTCGTGCGCCACACCGTTGTCCAGGTTGAGGGTCCGGCTCTCCAGCGTGCCCTCCCCCAGCGTCAGCCAGAGATCCACGAACGGCAGGAACTCCTGGCTGTACGGGCCCTCGAAGGACATCAGCAGCCGCTCGGCGGTCTGGTGGTCGCCGGCCCGGATCGCGTCGCGCGCCTCGGCCAGCCGCGCCGGGCCCGCGCCGTCGGCCAGCAGGTCGGCCAGGCTGTCGGCCGGCCCGTGCGGGGTGCCCGACCAGACCGTGGAGTCGTTGACCTGCAAGCGGGTCCGGCCCGGGCCGCCGAAGACCATGGCCCCCAGCCGGCCGTTGCCGACCGGCGCGGCCTCGATCCACTCGGCCGCCGGCGTCGGCCAGGACAGCACCAAGTCGTCGTGTCTCATCATTTGATCCCGGTGAAGCCGATGGAGTTGACGATGCGCCGGCCGAACAGCACGAACAGCAGCAGCATGGGCAGCGCGGCGATCAGGGTGGCCGCCATCAGGCCGGCCCAGTCCACCGCGGTGTTGGGCGATGACTGCTTGAACACGGCCAGGGCCAGGGTCAGCGGCCGCACGGTGTCGTCGGTGGTGACCATCAGCGGCCAGAAGTAGTCGTTCCAGGTGTTGATGAACGTCAGCAGGCACAGCGTGGCCAGCGGCGCGGCGCACATCGGCAGCACGATGCGGAAGAACACCCGCAGCGGCCCGGCCCCGTCGATGGTCGCGGCCTCCTCCACCTCGCTGCTCAGGCCGAGCATGAACTGGCGCAGGAAGAAGATGTTGAACGCGGAGAAGAACGCGCCGGGCAGGATCATGCCGGCGAAGGTGTTGGTCAGGCCCAGGTTCTTCACCAGCACGAAGTTGGGGATCAGGGTGAAGATCGCCGGCACCATCAGGGCGCACAGCAGCACCGAGAACACGACCTCGCGGCCCTTCCAGCGCAGCCGGGAGAAGGCGTAGGCGGCGGTGGCCGAGCAGAACACCACCAGCGCCGTCTGCACGCCGGCGTAGACCAGGGAGTTGCGCAGGTACAGCGCGGTGTCCAGGGCCGCGCCGGAGCCGCCCTCGGCCTGGGCCTCGGCCACCGAGGCCAGCCCCAGCGCCCGCTTGAACGCGCCGAGGGTGAAGTCCACCGGCAGCAGCGAGGACGGGTCGGTGTGCAGGGCGTAGTTGTTGGACAGCGCGGTGCGCAGGATCCAGTAGAACGGGAACAGCGTGACCAGGATGATCACGGCCAGGTAGACCCAGGCCAGGGCCCGACCGACCGAGGGCCGGTTGGTGACGGAACGGTTAGCCACGACCGCTACTCCTCTCAGTTGAGGTCGGACTCGCTGGCGCGGGTCATCTTGAGCTGGGTGAAGGTGATGCCGATGAGCATGGCGAACAGGGCCAGCGACATCGTCGCCGCGTAACCGAAGTCGAACTGGGTGAAGGCCTTGTTGAAGATGTACATCTGCAACACCAGGGAGGCGTTCTCCGGGCCGCCCTTGGTGGTCACCTGGACGATGTCGAACACCTGGAAGGAGCCGATGACGGTCAGGATGACCACCATCACCAGGATGTTGCGCAGCAGCGGCACGGTCAGCCGGCGGAACATCTGCATCTCGGTGGCGCCGTCCACCCGGCCGGCCTCGTAGATGCTGGCCGGAATGGTCTGCAGGCCGGCGAAGATGAGGATCGCGTTGTAGCCCATGGACTTCCACACGCTGATGGCGGCCAGCGATGGCACCGCCAGCGCGCTGTCGCCGAAGAACAGCAGCGGGTGGCCGGTCAGCTTGACCAGCAGCGAGTTGATGATGCCCAGGCCCGGGTCCATCATCCAGGACCAGGTCATCGCCGCGATCACGCCGGAGATGAGGAAGGGCAACAGGATCAGGCCGCGGATGAGCGTTGACTTGGTCAGCCGGTGCATGATCACCGCGGTGACCAGCGAGATCAGGATGCCGAACACCACCGACAGCACCACGAAGTAGACGGTCACCAGCAGCGAGTGCCAGAACACGTCGTCGCCGAGCAGCTCGCGGAAGTTGTCCAGCCCGACCCAGTTGGGCGCGGACAGCACGTGGAAGTCGGTGAAGCTGTAGTAGATGCCCTGGATCGTCGGGTAGGCGAAGAAGACCAGGAACCCGACGACGGCGGGGGTGATCATGATCAGGGCGATGGGCAGGTGCCCCCGCTTGCTGCCCTTGCGGCGGCGACGTGCCGTGGCGACCGGCGCCACCGGCAGTGTCGTCGTGTTCTGTGTCGCGGTCACCACGGCATGTCCCCTCTCAACTCAGATGGTGATCTTGTCGATGTCCGACACGTAGTCCTGCGGCGTGGGGCCGTTGAACACCACCACGTTGCTGCCGCCGGCCTTGAGCGTGATCGGCACCACCGCGGTCTGCGGCGTGTTCCAGTCGTTGTCGTTGCTGCCGGCCAGGGGCAGGCGGAACGGCACGCCGTTCACCGTCACCTGGGCGGTGCGGCTGGAGTCGCCGTCCACATAGGACACGGTCATCAGGTAGGTGCCGTCCTTGGGCGCCCACACGTTCGGGAAGGTCAGGCTGCCGGTGCCGCCGAGGTTGCCGACCTTCTTGCCGCCCGAGCACGGGCCGCAGTCGTTGACCGACGCGCCGCCGGCCACGGTGTTGACCGAGGCCTCGGCCTCGTAGTTGATCGACCCGTTCTTGTCCGCCGTTGACACCGTGAAGGTGGTGCTGGGCTGGGACTTCTTGCCGTTGCGGTCAATTGCGACGACGGTGAAGTCGAACGTGCCCGACGGGGCCAGGCTGGCCACGGTGGCCGAGGTGCCACTGGTCGTCAGCAGGCGGGTGGTGCCGTTGTAGATCTCGTAGCTGGTGGCCGGGGTGGTGCCGTTGTAGGCCGGGTCCCAGGCCAGGGTCACGCTGTTGCCGGCAGCGGTGGTGCCGGACGCGGCGGTGGCGTGCAGGCCGCCGGGCGGGTTGGGCACGTTGTCCTTGCCGGTCGGGGTGATCTTCAGCAGCTGCGAGCCGTGGGTGGGCAGCTGCGCGGAGATCGTGCCGGATGCGTTGGCGAGATCCTTGTGGCTCCACAGGTCCCGGACCTTGACCGAACCGGTGATGCCCAGCTGGGCCAGGTTGGCCGAGACGGTGGCGGTGGCGTCGCCCAGGTTGAACAGGGCGACGGTGTAGCTGCCGTCGGCGTTGCGGGCGTACCAGGTCTGCTGCTGGCTGGACTGGCTCAGCGGCTTGGCCGCGATGCCGGCCTGGTCGACCGCGATGACCTCGTCGTTGGTCAGCAGGGAAAGACCGTAGGAGTCCAGCTTGGTCAGGTCGTCGCCGGCGTAGAGCGGGGCCGCCTCGATCGCCCACAGCGTCATGTAGGTCTGGCGCTCGGCGTCGGTGATGCCGTCCATCTTGCCGTTGCCGACGTCCAGCGAGTCGAGGTTGTTCCAGTGCCCCGGCCCGGCGTCGGGGATCCACTGCACCACGTCGGTGAAGCGGGCCTTGACCGAGTTGTTCCAGGTGACGATGGTGTCGCAGTAGCACTCGACGTCGGTGTCGACCCGCCAGCCGTTGCTGTTGGCCTTCCACACGTCGGCCTGGCGGTGGCTCAGGCTCCAGGAGATGACGAACTGGATCTTGCGGCCGGTCTTGGCCAGCGCGGTGTTCCAGGCCTGCACGTCGCTGGTGTTGTCGTAGTTGGCGCCGCCCTGGAAGGAGCCAGGGCCGACGCCGTCCAGCTTCAGGAAGTCGACGCCCCAGCCGGCCAGCTCGTTGGCCACGGAGTTGATGTAGGCCTGGGCGCAGGGATTGCTGAAGTCGATCTTGTACGAGCTGTTCCACCCGTTGGTGGTGCGCAGGTCGGGGTAGACCAGGTTGCGGGTGTAGCAGTTCTTGGCGCCGTAGATCGGCGTGTTGCCGTTGTTGTAGGCGCGGATGTCCAAGCCCACGGCCAGGTAGGCGCCGAACTTCAGGCCCTTGCCGTGGATGTAGTCGCCGAGGTACTTCATGCCGTGCGGGAAGGTGGTGGCGTTGGACAGCGGCCGCGCGTAGCTGTCGTAGCCGCCCATCCAGCCGGCGTCCACGTTGACGTACTGGTAGCCATGCGACTTGAGCGTGCTGGCCACGACGTCGGTCTGCTTGATGACATTGGCCTCGTTGAGCCAACTGGCCGGGCCGGTCGGATTGACCCCGGGATAGTTGGTCGACTCCAGGCTCCAGGTGCTGAAGCCCATGTAGGGCTTGTCAGCGCTGTCGGCCTTGGCCGGCTTGGCGTCCGGGGCGGCGGCGGCCGACGGGGCCTGCGCCACCGCGATCGCCAGCAGGGCCGCGGCTGCCGCCGCCAGCAGCCGCGTCGTTCTCCCACTCATCGAAAACTCCATCTCAGTCGCATCATTGCTGACTGTCCAAAAGGGACACTGCTGGTCAGGCGACCCGGAGGTCGTCCATGGCGTCCCGGTTCCAGGCGATGCCCAGCCCCGGCGTGTCCGGAGCGACGGCGTGACCGTCCACAACGGACATCTCCCCAGTGGTGATGGCCCGCAGCTGCGGGATGTGCTCGACGAACCGGCCGTTGGGCACGGCGGCCGCCAGGCTCACGTGCAGCTCCATCAAGAAGTGCGGACAGACCTCCGCGTTGAACGTCTCAGCGGTGTGCGCGACCTTCAGCCACGGCGTGATGCCGCCGATGCGCGCCACGTCCACCTGCACCACCGAGGCCGCGCCCCGGTGCAGGTACTCGCGGAACTGCGCGACCGAGTACAGCGACTCGCCGACGGCGATCGGAATGTTGGTGGCGTGGGCCAGCCGTTCGTGCGCGGCCACGTCGTCGGCCGACATCGGCTCCTCCAGCCAGGTCAGGCCCAGCGGCGCGAACAGCTCGGCCCGGCGCAGCGCCTCGGCCAGCGTCATCGACTGGTTGGCGTCGACCATGACCGGGAAGTGCGGGCCGACCGCCTCGCGCACCGCGGCCAGCCGCGCCGCGTCCTCGGCCCCGCTGGGCTTGCCCACCTTGACCTTGATGCCCTGCCAGCCCGCGTCCCGCGCCTTCAGCGCGCCGGCCACCAACTCGTCGGTGTTCAGGTGCAGCCAGCCGGTCTCGGTGTCGTACAAGGGAACCCGGGACCGGAAGCCGCCGGCCACCCGCCACAGCGGCTGGCCAGCGCGCAGGCAGCGCAGGTCCCACAGCGCGGTGTCGACGGCGGCCAGGGCCAGCGAGGTGATCGCGCCGACGGTGGTGGCCCTGGTCGAGGCGAACAGGTCGTGCCAGACCGCTTCGATCCGGGTGGCGTCCGCGCCGACCAGGCGGGGCAGCAGGTGGTCCCGCAGCAGGGCCAGCACGGCCGTGCCGCCGGTGCCGATGGTGTAGGTGTAGCCGAGGCCGACGGCGTCGTCATCGGTGGTCAGCTCGACGAAGACCGTCTCCTGGGACAGGAAGGCCTGCACGGCGTCCGTGCGCACCTGCTCGACCTCGAGGTCCACCAGGAACGCCTCGGCCTTGCGGACTGTCGCCACGCCTCGCCCTCCATTGGGTTCGGTCTTCATGGATCCTATACGATCGGTGGTACGTGATTGTTAACGTGGCTTTGCCGGGTGTCAATGGGTCGTGTTTCAGCCGTTACCGGGCCGTGTCGAGGGCCCAAGATCCGCCCGCGCGTACACTCGCGCCATGCCGCCGGCAGCCGCCTTTCACCATCGCGTAGACGAGGGCGTCGTCGAGAAGGCCAGTGGCCGTCAGACATTCGCGCTGCCGGTCGGTGGCCAGAGCCTGCAGTACTCGGGCACGCTGGGCCGACCCGGCACCGGATTCCGGACCGTGACCCGCCTGCTGATCGGCGGCGTGACCACGTTCGACTGGACCTATCAGGGCACCGGGGCCCACACCGAACGGACCGAATCGCTGATCCGACTGTCTCCCAACGGTTTGACCTATCTGTGCATCTGCGTGGAAGGCACCACCCGCATCCGCCACCGCGGCGCCGACCTGCTGCTCAAGCCCGGGCGGGCCGCCCTCTGCTCGACCGTCAACCCGTTGGAGGCCCGGCACTCCACGCACAACCGGCTGCTCACCATCTATCTCGACTCGGCCCGCCTGGACAGCCAGATCCCCGGCGTCAACCGGCTGCTGGGCACCGCGCTGGCCGTCGAGGGCGTCGGGGAACTGCTGGTGCAGCACGTGCTCGCCACCATGAAGGTCGCGTCCGGCCTGGACAGTGCGGGCCTGGCCGCCGCCTCCGAGGCCGTCTCGGATCTGCTGGTGGGCACCCTGTCCCGGCGCGCCCAGCCTCTCTCCCCGGCGCTGGAGGCCCAGATCAGCGCCTACATCGACAGCTGGCTCGGCGACCCCGAGCTCTCGGTGGAGCGCATCGCCGCCGCCCACCACATCTCCGTGCGCACCCTGCACCGCCTCTTCCAACAGCGCGGCGAGACCGTGTCCACGCACATCAAGAACCGCCGCCTCGACGGCTGCCACGCCGACCTGCTGGCCCGCCCCGACCTGATGATCGGCGCCATCTGCGCCAAATGGGGCATCACGGACATCGCTCACTTTTCCCGCCAGTACCGGGCCCGCTTCGGCTGCACCCCCACCGACACCCGCGACCAGCGCCTGAACCTCACCCGCTGACACCCCCGCTTTCGGGGGGCCTGGTCAGGCGAGCATTGCTTGCAGGGGGACGGTCAGGGTCCGGGCCAGGGCCGGGTCGACCTGAACCGTCTCGTTCAGTAGCAGCTCCACCGCCGCGCGGAAGGCCCGGCGCAGCTCGGGCTCGTCCAGCGTGCCGACGAGTGTTGCCAAGGCGGCCTTGGTTTCGTCGGGCGGGAGCAGGTGCAGGCCGCGGCCCTGGCTGGCAGGGACGCCGTGGCGCAGGCACATGAGCGTCAGCACGGCGTTGCGGAGGCCGCCCAGCATGTGCTCGGCCTGCCATTCCCGGCCGCGCTCGATGCTGGAACGCACGTGCAGGGCGTACAGCCAGGCCATGTCGATCTCCGCCCGGGCGCTCGGCGGCGTGGTCGGCTGCTGCTCGGCGGCGGCGCCGAACAGCAGCCGGAAGGTCGGGGCGGTGGCCCCGAACTCGGCCGCCGGCACGAAGGCGATGTCCACCTGGAGGCTGTCCGGCCGCAGGAACACCCGGTAGATCGCCGAGCGGAACGGCACATCCATGTGGTGGACGACGCCGTGCTCCTCGTACAGGAACGCCGTCCAGTCGGCCAGCACCTCGTCGCGGTCGCCGGTGATGCCCAGCGCGAAGTCGATGTCCGACCACCGGTCCGCCCCGCCCAGCGCCCCCGACCCCGTCAGCGCCGCCCCGCCGACCCGGCCGTCCCCGCGGGCCCGGTCGATCAGCACGGTCAGCAGGCGGTCGCGATCCTCGGGCGTGAAGACGGTCATGGGGCTCATACTGCCGGCATGAGATTCCGGACCACAGTCCAGCTGGGCGGCAAGACCGCCACCGGGCTGCCCGTGCCGGTCGAGGTGGTCGAGGCCCTCGACGCCGGCCGACAGCCCAAGGTGCGGGTCACCATCGGCGGTCACACCTACCGGAGCTCCGTCGCGGTCCGGGGCGGCCAGTTCCTCATCCCCCTCAGCGCCGAGAACCGCACCGCCGCCGGCGTCGCCGCCGGGGACGAGGTCGACGTGGAGATCACCCTCGACACCACTCCTCGCGAGGTGGCCGTCCCGGCCGACCTCGCCGCCGTCCTCGCCGCCGACCCCGAGGCCCAGAAGCTGTTCGACGGCCTGCCGTTCTCCCACCGCAAGGAGTACGTGCGCTGGATCGAGGAGGCCAAGAAGCCCGAGACCCGCCAGAACCGCCTGGGCAAGACGGTCGAACGGCTCAAGGGCGGAAGCTGACTGAGCAGCCCCCGAATCCATCGAAGCAGACGAACCTGGCAATTGCGGGGTTCCGGCCGTCCCGGGCTCGATGACCGGCCCGAAACCTGCTCTCGGTGGGCGCGGGGGTTGGTCAGCCGCTGAACAGGGTGAACAGGTACTTGCGGTGCCGCAGCAGCAGGCCGGCGATCAGGAAGCCGAGGCCGGACATGCCCAGCTGGCCGCTGTTGACCACGATGCCGAGCACGAAGCAGCCCAGCCCGAACACCCACATGACCTCCAGCACCCACCGGTACCGGTCGAGCACACTGCCGCTTAGGCGGGTGGCGAGCGCCGGATACTGGGCGGTCAGACCGCGCTCGATCTCCTCCAGCTGGCGGCGTTCGTGCTGACTGAGCATTCCGGCTCCACTCGTCCAGGCGGCGACTGCGCCCCCATATACCGGCGCGACCCGCCCCCGGTTCACTGGCAGCCCGACCCGGTGCTGGATAGCCTGATCGCCGGAGGTCAGGTGAACGGGTCTAGACGCGAGGACGTGGACAGGGCGCGGACGCACGCCGTCCCGCTGGCCCTGCGGTTCAGCGGCCTACCCGGGGAGCTGGCCGGCATGCGCAAGGTGGTCAAGGACTGGGCGGCCTCGGCGGGCCTGTCCGGGGAGCTGCTGGAGGACCTGCAACTGGTGGTGGGCGAGGCCGCGGCCAACGCGATCGAGCACGGGTACCGCGCGGGCGAGCCGGGGTCGGTGGACGTGTGGCTGGCCGTGGACGACGCGGGGGCGGTGCACGGCCGGGTGCGCGACTACGGAACGTGGCGACAGCAGCCGGACGATCCGGGCGACCGGGGCCGGGGGCTGATGTTGATCAAGGCGCTGGCCGCGCGGATGAGCCTGAACCGCAGGTCGGACGGCACCGAGGTGTCCTTCACCATGCCACTTATGTGAGCTGGGTCACAACACGTTTGAGTTAGCGCCGTCCCGGGTATCCACGATTGACTTACCACCGATCGCGGGGGGCGAGGCATGAACGTCGCACCGAACAGCGAGGCGGCTCTCGGCCTCGGCAGGTACATCACCACGGTCGCCCGCTTACTGGGCGTGCCGCCGGACGCCATGTACCACGAGGTCGGCGACCTGGCCTCGGCCTACATCGCGCTGCCCAGCCGGCATCCGCTGTTCGCCGAGTTCGACCTGATGCTGGTCTGGGACGAGCGGCACGGCTGGTCGATCGGCCTGGAGATCGACACCCTGGACGGCCCGGTGGTGCTCAGCTACCTCGGCCCCGACCCGCTGCCCACGCCCGGCCGGATCCGGCACTTCGTGGACGAGGTGGTGGTGGGCAACTGCCCGGGCCAGCCCAACCCGCCGCGCTGCCGGTCCCGGGAGCGGCTGGCCGACCGGCTGGCCAAGTTCGTCGCCGCCTAGCGTGGTGTACTGCGGGGCGTGATCGCGCCCGAGGAGACCGAACCGGAACGGCTGGCCCGCAATCTCGCCGAGCTGCTCCAGGAGTTGCGCGTCGCGCAGAACGGCGTGCAGGTGCTGTTCGGCTTCCTGCTCACGCTGGCCTTCACCGACCGCTACGCGAACGCCGGCCACCTGGTGCACGTGACCCACGTGGTGACGACCTCGCTGGCCGCGGGCTCGGCGGCGTTCCTGATCGCGCCGGCCGCGTGGCACCGGATCCTGTTCCGGCACGGCCATCGCGAGCAGATCATCCGCACCGCGTCGGTGTCGGCGCTGGTCGGGCTGATCCTGCTGGCGGCGGCCATGACCGGCACCATCCTGATGGTCGGCTACGTGGTGTTCGGCGCTCTGCTCGGCGCCCTGCTCGCCGCCGGCTTCGGGCTGCTTTTCCTCATGCTGTGGTTCATCCTGCCGCTCTGGATGCGGATCTCGCCCCGCTAGGCATACGGTGACGCGGTGGGGTTCCGGCACGAGGCCTTCGGCTACGACGGCGAGGAGGGCTTTGTCGCCCGGGTGACCGAGTTCGTGCGGGGCGGGCTGGCCGAGGACGCCGCCGTGCTGGTGGTGGCGCCGGCCCAGCGCCTGGGCCCGGCGCGCAAGGCGCTCGGCGCGGACGCCGACGGCGTCGAATTCCTGGACATGCTCGACGTCGGCCACAATCCGGCGCGGATCATCCCGCTGTGGCAGGACTTCCTGAACCGCAACGCGGGTCGGCCGTGCCGGGGGGTCGGCGAGCCGGTGCACGAGGGTCGGGGGACCGCGGCGCTGGTCGAGTGCCACCAGCACGAGGTGCTGCTGAACGTCGCCTTCGCCGACACCGACTGGCGGCTGCTGTGCGCGTACGCGCGGCCCGAGCCGGCCCCGTCCCGGGCCAGCCACCCGTGGTGGGACGGCGCATCGAATCCCGCCTTCGACGCGCGGCACCGCGGCTGCACGCTGGCCCAGCCGCTGCCGGAGCCGTTCGGCCCCACCGCCTTGCTGCGGTTCGACCTGGACAGCGTGACCGGCGTGCGGGAGTACGTCGCCGGCAAGGCGCGTCGGCACGGCCTCGACGCCGACGCCGTCGAGCGGCTCGCGCTGGCGGTGCACGAGGTGATGGTGAACAGCGTCGACCACGGCGGTGGCGGCGGCATGCTGCGGCTGTGGGCCGAGGACGGCGACCTGGTGTGCGAGGTGCGCGACGAGGGCGTGATCAGCGATCCGCTGGTCGGCCGCCGCCGGCCGACGCTGGCCCAGCCGCGCGGTCGGGGCATGTGGATGGTCAACCAACTGTGCGACCTGGCACAGGTGCGGTCCTCGCCGGATTTCGGCACGGTGGTGCGGTTGCGGATCGGGGAAACGGGTACCCGGCAAGCATGACGAGGCTCGCGCATGGTCAGGAACGGGCACTGGGTGATTTGGTCTCGGCCGGCACGTTGTCCCGGCAGGAGGCCGACGCGGTGCGTGAGGCGCTGACCGACGCGGAGCCGGCGACCCCGATGCGCCGGCGGATCGCCGAGGTCGTCGGCTACGTCGGCGGCGCGCTGCTGCTGGCCGGGGCCGCGCTCGTGGTCGGCAACTCGTGGGAGTCCTTCTCCCATGCCGGCCGGGTGTGGTTGCTGGTCGGCGTCACCGTGCTGCTGATCGGGGCCGCTGTCGCACTGCGCAACCAGGTCACCGGTGTGCTGCTGGCCTTGGGCGCGCTGACCGGCGGCCTGGCCGGCTCGGTCGCCTTCGACACCCATCCGGCGCTGGCCGGCGGGGTCGCCGGGCTGCTGCTCGCGGTCGCCGGCTATGCCGCCTGGCCGGCGGTGTTCGCGCTGCCGGTGGCCGGCCTGGCCGGTGCTTCGACGGTGGTCGGGCTGGTGGACCTGGGCGGCTGGTCGCCCTCGTGGATCGGCGCCGGTCTGCTGGTGCTCGCCGTGGTCTGGGCTGTACTGGTCGGTTCAGAGGTCGTTCGGCACCGTGCGACCGGGGCCGGCGTCGCCGCCGCCCTGGCCCTGATCGGCGCGCAGTTCCCCGAGCACGCCTTCATCGTCTACTCGACGACGTTCGTGGTGGCCCTGGTGTGCTTCGGCTGCTACCTGGCCGACCGGATGCCGATCCTGCTCATCGGCGGCGTGATCGGCGTGACCATCGCCGTGCCGGAAGCCGTGTGGGACTGGACCCACGGCGCCATCAACGGGGCCCTCCTGGTCCTGATCGCCGGCGCGGTCCTGTTGGCCGCCGGCGGAATCGGCCTGCGCGTCCACCGCGCCTAGCCCTCAGATCACTGAGCCGCCGCCGTCCACCGGGATGATCACGCCGTGGATGTTGGCGGCCTCGTCGCCGGCCAGGAACAGGACGGCGGCGGCGACCTCGTCGGCGGTGCTGGGGCGGCCGGAGGGGAAGCCGGCGCCGACTTCGGCGACTCGGGCGAGGCGGGCGTCGTCGTCGAGTTCGGTGCGGACGGGGCCGGGGGCGACGGCGTTGACCCGAACGCCCTTGGCGGCCAGTTCGACGGCCCACGACTTGGTCAGCAGGTGCAAGGCGGCCTTGCTGGCGCCGTAGACGGGCGTGACCAGGGGCGCGGTGCTGCCGGCGATGGAGCCGATGTTGACCACCACGCCGCCGCCGCGGGCGATCATGCCGGGGACCAGCGCGGTGGCCAGCAGGAACGGGACCTTGACGTTCATGCCGAGCACGGTGTCGAGCTGCTGTTCGGTGGCGTCCAGCATGGAGTGGTTGCCGGTGACCACGGCCGCGGCGTTGTTGACCAGGATGTCGATCTCGCCGGCCCGGTCGACCAGCTCGCGCACCGCCGCGCCGCCGCCGGACAGGTCGGCTGGCACGAAGTCCGCCTTGGCGCCGCTGTCGCGCAGGCGGGCGGCCACCTCCTCACCGCGCCGGGCGTCCCGCCCGGTGATCACCACCGCCGCCCCGGCATCGGCCAGCCGGGCGGCGATCGCCCGTCCGATGCCGCCGGTGCCGCCCGTGATCAGCGCGCGCCGGCCGTCCAACCTCGTCACGGTCTACCTCCTGAACAGGGCCCGGCACAGGTCGCGATTACGCAGGGCATCGGTGCTGTCGAAGGCCTGGTCGACGTTGCCGTGCCAGGGAAGTCCGCGGATCTCGGGATCGGCGACGGTGTCCAGCAGGGCCTCGGCGAAGCGCTCGGCGTGCAGGACCTGGTAGGGCCGGGTGTGGTACGGGCGGATGGCCGGGTCCAGCGGCTCGGTGAGGCCGAGTTCGTTGTGCCAGCCGGCGACGTGCCGGTAGGCGGCGGCCAGGTGCTCCTCGCGGTCGGGTCCGAACGCGCCTCGAAGCATGGGTGAAAGTGTTGCCGCGCAAGGCAGTTGGGCGAAGGCGCTGCCGAACCACTTGCCGTACGGGGCGTAGCGGCGGGACATCAGGAAGCACAGCCGCATCACGTCCCGGGCCAGCCGGGCGGCGATCACCGCGGAGCCCAGGTCGTCGCCCACCTCGGCCGTCCGGCCGACGAACGCCTCCTCCTGGCTGAGGCGTTTCCACTGACAGGCCAACAGGTATCGCCAGATGTCGTCGGGATACCAGGCCAGCGACGCCCGGGCCCGGGTGAGGTCGCCAAGGTCGTCGTGGAACACCGCGCCCGCCGTGACCTCGGCGAAGCCCTGGGACGAGGTGGCGAGCCAGTCGAAGGTCGTCACCCCGGCCAGCGGGTCGAAGCCCAGGTGCCCCCGCAGCCAGTCCCCCACTCGAAAAGCCTTGACCGGCAACGATTCCGGGTCCGGCGCGAAGATCTGGACGAACGGGCCCCAGTCGTGGTCCCGGGAGCGCTCCGTGTCGAAGCCCAGCACTTCCGAGCCGTGGCCGATGCGGGCGGCGGCGTGCGGAATGCCTTGCAGCTTGGGCGCCAGCTCCGCCTCGTAGTGCTCCCGGGACTCATCGAGGCCCTTCACGGCTTGCGGGCCTCGATGAGGAAACGCTTGGTGTGCGCGACGAACGGGCCGCCGCGCCGGATCTGGTCGTGCACCGCCCGCAGCTGCGGGCGATAACCGTCCACGGTGAACCCAGGGACGATCCAGATCACCTTGCGCAGGAAGTGCACCACCGCCGCGATGTCGTCGAAGGTGGCCAGCAGCGACTCGTGCCGCAGGTCCACCACCTCCAGTCCGACCTGCTCCGCGTCGGCCGCCGCGAGCTCGGGATCACGGGAGTTGTCGATCTCCAGCGGGCCCAGGAACGCCTCGCTGACCTCGTGCATGGAACCGGATCCCACCTGCTGCGACAGATAGGTGCCGCCGGGTCGCAGCACCCGCGCGATCTCCGACCAGCCGACCTCGGTGGGATGCCGGCTGACCACCAGCTCGAACGAGGCGTCCGGGAACGGCAGCGGATCGAGGTTGCCGGCCTGCACCACCTCCACCCCGCGCGGCTCCAGCAGCCGCCGGGCCACCGCCACACTCGGCGGCCAACCGTCGGTGGCCGCCGTCCGGGCCGGCAGCTTCTCGACGGTGTTCAGCACCTCGCCGCCGCCGGTCTGAACGTCCAAAACGGACTCCACCGTGGCCATCCGCTCGCCGATCATGCGGGCATAGCCCCAGGACGGGCGGGCTTCCGTCGCCCGGCCCTCGAACCAGGAGAAGTCCCAGCCCTCGACCGGCACCGCCGCGCCCTCGGCGATCAGCTCCTCGAAGGTGTCCATGCCCTCCAGCCTCACACGCCCGGCAAGCCCATTTCCACCGGACGCGCCCGCACGTGAGTGGCTCATTTGCGCTCCAGAGCCACCTGAGCCACTCACGTGCGTCTTTGGGAGGCACGTGAGTGGCTGAGGCGGGCGTACAGGCGAAATGAGCCACTCACGTGCGACAAAGGGAGGCACGTGAGTGGCTCAGGTGGGCGTATAGGCGAAATGAGCCACTCACGTGCGACAAAGAGGGTCAGCGGGGGTTGACAGTGAGGGTGACCGGTACTGCGGGGATCGGGTAGGGGGTGCTGCTGCCGAACACGAGGGCAGCGGTGTACTTGCCGGGTTGGCTGATCGGGGAGCTGTCGAGGGTGACGGTGAAGGTCACCCGCTGGTGGGGTCGCAAGGTCAGGTGCGTGGCGCTGGCGGCCAGCCAGGGCACGCCGGCGCTGGGGTCGACGGCGTAGCCGGGCAGGTATTCCACGGCAGCGGTGGGAAAGACGCTGTACGGGGAGCCGCCGACCTTGTAGAAGCCGAGGACGCCGGCGCCGCGGTAGGTGGCGGTGTTGGCGTTGGGCAGGGCATTCCACGAGCCGGTTCGAGGGTTGTAGGTGAAGCCCTGGTTGGTCAGGGTGCTGCCGGCGGTGACGCCGCTGGAGACGACCAGCAGGCCGTTGGCGGCGGAGTAGGCCGAGCCCCACAGGGGGATGGGCAGGTCGGGCAGCGCGGACCAGGCGTCGGTGGCGGGGTCGTAGACGTAGGCGTGCCGGATCGCCCCGGCGCTGTCGGTGGCGCCGCCGGCGCAGTAGAGCTTGCCTTCGATCCCGCCGCAGGAGGCCCAGGAGATGGGCTCGGGATACGAAGCGGCCTTGTGCCAGGCGTTGGTGGTCGGGTTGTAGACGGAAACATCGACGGTGCCGCAGAAAGCGGGCCCGCAGCCGCCGACGAGGTAGAGCTGACCGTCGAGGACGGAGCTGCCGGCGGCCGCATAGGGAGCGGGGTCGTCGGCGCCGGTGGACCAGGTGTCGCTGGCGAAGTCGTAGATCTCCAGCTTCGGATCCATGGCCCCGTCGACGCCCCAGCCGCCGGCGACGTAGAGCTTGTCGCCGACGATGCCGTGTCCGGGCGCCTGGTGGGTGTCGGCGGTGGAGGCGAGCTGGGTCCAGACGCCGGCGGCCGGATCGAGCACAAAAAGGTTGCCGGGGCCGGGATCGCCGATGGTCAGCCCGGTGTCGCCCAGCCCGGCGTAGATCTTGCCGTGGTAGGCCTCGGCGACGTCGTCCATCAGAATTCCGGGCAGGCTCTGGACGTTGTGCCAGGCGGCGTCGGCAGGAACCGTGGCCGCGGGTCGAGAGGCCTGCGGCTGCCCGGTGATATGACCGGTCGGATAGACGCCCGGAATCCGTTGCAGCGGCGCGGAAGTGGCGGCCACCAAGGGTGCGTCGGCCTGGCGACCGATGTCGAGGGTGGCCGGCGCGTCGCCGGTGTTGGTGACGGTCAGGGTTTGGGTGGTGTGCCCGTTCTTGCCGACGGACGCGGTGATCGACCCCGGGTCCACGCGCAGCTGCCCGGCTTCGAGCCGGTAGTCGGCCGCGACGGTGTTGTGGGCGCGGACGTCTACCGTTCGCGATGTGCTGGAGTAGCCGACCTTGGCCGCGGTGAGCACGTGCTTTCCCGGCCCGGGAACGAACAGCGAGTAGTAGCCCCCGCTCTCCGGGGTCGCGACGGTCTTGGCCCGAACGGACGAGTCGCCCTGGTCGGTGATCGTCGCGTCGACCGCGCCCCGGCCGGTGTTCGCGTCCCGCGCGGCGCCGACGACCAGGCCGCCGGCGACGGGCGTGAAGTTGCGCTGTCCGACGAAGACGTTGTCGATCCCCCAGTACCAGCCGCCGTGCGCCTTGTAGTGGAAACGCAGCTGCACGGCGGACTTGCCGGCGTAGGCGGTGAGGGGAACGTCGAAACGGGTCCGGTTGAGGAAGTAGTCGTTGCCGCTGAGATCGGGCGCCCACACGGTGGTCCAGGTCGCCCCGTTGTCGGCGGTGGCCTGCACCTCGAACGACTCGTAGGTCGGGTTGATGGTCCACATGCTGTCGAACGCGACCTCCGGCTGCGTGTCGCCGCTGAGGTCGTACACCGGGGTGATCAGGGACGTGTCGAAGTTGCTGGAGAATCCCCAGTGGTTGCTGTCGGCGATGGCGAACGCGCCGTCGCCGCCGGTCGCGTTGCCCCGGCCGTCCGGGTCGTCGAACTGCCAGCCGGCGGTGGTGTCGGGGGCGTTGACCACGCTCCAGCCGGCCGGCGCGGAGGTGGTGGAGTCGAAGGGAACCGTCGGACCGGCCAGGGCGAGCCGGTAGCCGGGGGCGTCGGCCTTCCACGGATCCGCGGTCGGCGTGGCGTCCACGGACAGCGGGGACCGGGCGACGTGCACGGTCCTGGTGACCTGGTTGTAGCCGGGCGCTGCGGGCGCGAAGGCCAGGGTGTAGTCGGTGTTCTCCGGCAGGGTCAGCTGGTAGCGGCCGGTCAGCGGATCGGTCCACACGGCATTGGGATCGCCGTCGACGGTGACCTTCGCGTACAGCGGCCACCCTTGGCCGGAGCCGTCGGTGACCTTGCCCGAGACGGTTTCGCTCGGCACCTGGGCCAGCGCGAAGTTCTTCGTGATGGTGGCGTTCTCGCGGACGGTCAGCGTGGCTTTCCCAGTCGCGTGCCCGTACGCGGTGACGGTGAGATCCCTTGTCCCGGTGGGAAGGATGAGCGTGTAGCGGCCCTGGCCGTCGGTGCGGGCGACGTCGGTTCCGTCGCTGACGGCCGCCTCGGTAAGCGGTTTCCCGGCGCGGTCGGTGACGGTGCCGGTCAGCGTGCCGTGCGGGCCGGCGCGGAAAGCCTGAAGGCCAGCAGGGGTGCCGAGGCCGGTCGGGCCGTCATAGCCGGTCATGGCGTTGCACAGGGCGCCGACCGTGCAGGCGCCGTTGATGCCGCTGGTGACGTCGTGCAGGCCGGCGCCGGCGGTATACGGGTAGGAGTTGGGGTAGGTCCCCTCTGCCGGAGTGCCGGCGTCGGCGTACACACCGGCGATGACCGGGGAGGAGACGCTGGTGCCGCCGTACACGCTCCAGCCGATGCCGTCCTGGTAGACGGCGACGCCGGTGGCGGGGTCGGCGACGGCGGAGACGTCGGCGACCGTGCGGTTGGCGCAGCCGGTGTCGTGCTGGAAGGCCGGCTTGGGCTCGTAGAGCGAGCAGCCGGAACCCGCGCCGCCCCAAGCGGTTTCCGACCAACCGACGGCGGTGCGGGTCAGGCTCGTGCCGCCGACGGAGGTGACGTGCTGGGAGGCCGCCGGGTAGGACACGCCGTAGCCGGAGTCGCCGGACGAGGCGACGATCGCGACCCCGGGATGGTTGTAGGAGGCGTCGAGAGTGGTGGTCTCGGAGGGGTCTTCGCCGGAGCCGGGCGTGGCGGAATACTCGGTGCCGTAGGAGTTCGAGACGAACTTGGCCCCCAGGGCCACAGCCTCGTCCACCGACGCGCCGAGGTTGGTGTCGGCGGAGTCGTCGGCCTCCACGAGCAGGATGTGGGCGTTGGGGGCGACGGCCGAGACCATGTCGAGGTCGAGGGAGATCTCCCCGGCCCAGCCGGCGTTGGGCGCCGGGTACTGGGCGCCGCCGCGCTGGTCGACCTTGCGGAAGCAGCCGTTGGCGGTGGTGCACGGCGGCAGGCCGTACTGCTGGCGGTACACGGCCAGGTCGGCCTCGGCGGTGGGGTCGTCGTAGGCGTCGACGATGGCCACGGTCTGACCGGTCCCGCCGCTGGCCGGCAGCGAGTACGCGCTTTGCAGGTCGGACGGGCCGAAGCCGGCAGGGGACGCCTGCACATGCGGCTGGATTCCCGTGCGGCGCAAGGCGAAGCAGGAGAACGTGCCGGGGCTCGGCGCGTCGCAGACGGACTGGTAGGAAGCGGGGGTCGATGCGTTGGCCGGCGCCGGTGCGCCGAGAACGGCCACCGCGGCGGCGAGCAGAACCCCCGACAAGGCACGGAACATGTGACTCCCCTACGTCTGGGCGGGCGGCCAGAGCGTCCCTTTTTGGTCTACACCATGGGGAACGGGAAGCACACGACACGGAATTGACGTAAACAGCACAAGCACGTGAGCGGCCCGGAGCGGGCCGCTCACGTGCGACAGGGGGTGTCAGTTGGGCTGGTTGCCGTGGGTCAGGGTCTCCCAGGCCACGAACAGGATGTTGTCGCCGGCCGGCCGGTTGTTGGTGACCAGCGTCTTGGTGTTGGTCATGACGTTGGTCCCCCGGTAGGCCAGGGCGTTGTAGCCGACCTCGGTCACCGGGCCGAGGCCCTTGTTCACGGCGCCGCCGCACAGCCAGGACGGCACGGCCGCGCCGAGCTCGTACTGGGCCTGGAAGCCGAGGGCGTAGCGCAGGCGGGTGCCGATGTCGCCGCCGTACAGGTCGGTGCCCTGGATCCGGGAGGTCTCGGCGACGTCCGAGATGGACGCGATGCCGTAGCCGGTGTGCGTGAAGTCGCGGCAGGTCTCCTGGGTCAGGCCGTTGACGAAGGTGCTCTGGCCCTGCCAGTAGCTGATCAGCGCGGAGCTGCCGGTGGGGCCGCCGGGCACGGTCTTGGGCAGCGCGCCGTCGGTGGACAGGTACACGTACGCGGGCACGCGCAGCATGTACTTGGCCATGGCGGTGTCGTAGCTGGTCTTGTCGTCGAGGAAGACGGAGATGCCGACGGCCGCCTCCATCATGGTCAGTTCCCAGTTGCCGTTGCTGAAGCTGCCCTTGATGACGACGGGCAGGTAGACGTTGCGCAGCATGGTCTGGAACCGGCTGAGGTTGGCCCAGCCGCCGGTGTAGGTGTAGCGGATGATCTCCGCGGCGCGCGGCCACACCGAGCCGGCCCAGCCGGTCTGCAGCGGGGCGTTGCTGTTGGTGTGGCTGGTGATCGTCCCGGACCAGGCGTCCATGTAGGCGATGGCCTTCTGGGCGTACGTCGCGTTCTGGGTGATGTACCAGGCCAGCGCGTTGCCGTAGGCCGCGAGCGCGTCCTGGCGCTCGTTGGTGCAGCCGAGGTTCGGGTTGGAGTACGGACCGCACTCGACGACCGAGCGCGGGGTGGGCTGCCTGCTCTGCGACAACAGGGCGTCGGACATCATCGCCTGGTACGCCTGGGTCTGCGGCTGCGCGCCGGCGTTGACCTGGGCCCGGATGTAGTCCAGCTGCGCCCGGCTGACCAGCACGCCGGGATGCGTGAACGCGGCGGGCGCGGCCCAGGCCGGCTGGCTAACCGATCCGACGGCCAGCAGGCTGACGAGCAGCGACACGATCGCGAGCAGGGTGGTGGTCACACGTTTCGACATGACACTCCTCGGATGGCGGCGGTGCCTGACCGAGAACTTGCAGGGGAATGTCAGTCTTAGAGGTCCAGACCACTTTCGTCAATCTTGCACGGTCTCTTTTCGGAAAACCCAGAACCGCGCGGCCACATATGTGAACAAACCGACGCAGCAGGCGGCCATCACCCGGGCGACGGCGAAGGGAACGCCGATGTCGGCCAGCCAGGTGGTGGCCAGCGTGGTGAAGCCCAGATCGGCCAGCGTGATCACCACGAACTTCAGCAGCTGGCTGCCCACCGGGGCGTGCGACTTGAAGTTCATGGTCCGGTTCAGCACGTAGTTCAGGCCGAACGCGCACAGGTAGCCCAGGGCCACGTCGACCGGCAGCGGCACGGCCGGGAACCAGATGTTCATCGCGGCCAGGATGGCCATGTCGATGGCGAAGGTGAAGGTGCCCAGGATGACGAACCCGACCAGCTCGGGCGTGATGAAGCGCAGTCGGCTCGGCAGCTTGGTCGCCCACGAGGTGAGCACGTCGCCGAGGCGCTCCAGGCGAGTCCGGGACGGGAGGGTCTGAGTCGGCACGCCTTCCATCCTGCCAAGACTTCGCCTAGGGATGCTCCCGGTTCGCCAAACGTTCAGCGACTGGTCCCGCTCAGCCGCTCCACGTCGGCCGCGCTGAGCTGGGGATCCGGGGCCACCGTGCGGACCGCGGGCCGGGTGCGGGCGGCGGCCTCGATGCCGGGGGCGAAGCCCAGCGTGCGGGCCGCGAGCAGGGCGGCCCCGACGGCGGCCGGCGGCTCGTCGGGGGCGATCTCCACCGGCACGCCCAGCGCGGCGGCGACGACCTCGGCGACCATCGGCACCTTGAGCACAGCCGGGTCGACCCGGACCCGCCTGATCGGCGTGCCGGCGGCGGAGAGCGCTTCCCCGGCGGCGACCAGCAGCCGACCGAGGCCGTCGATCCGCACGGCCGGCGGGGCGTGGCCGTCGGACAGGTCCACGCCGACGGCCCAGACGCCGTCAGCCAGTCGCTGCGTGAACAGCACGTCGTCGGCGACGGGACGAGGACTCAGCACGGCCAGCACGAGCCGGGAGCCGAGCCAGAGCGCGGCGGTGCCGGTGTCGGTCACGCCCATGCCCAGCGCCGCCAGCGGCAGCCCGGCCGCGCCGACCACCAGCGGCAGCAGCGCCGGCAACGCCAGCAGCTGGGCCGCCTCGGTCACCAGCGGCACCTGGTCGGTGGGGTCGACCAGCGGCGGCAGCTGGGCGGTGCCGATGCCGGCCAGCTCCAGCGCCTTGGCCGACCACTGGGGTTCGGCCACGGCCAGCAGGCCGCCGGCCGAGGCGCACGAGGTGTCGGCCAGCACCCGGGCGGTCAGCCGGGACAGCACGAAGTCCTTGAGTTCACACCATCGGGCGACGCGGGTGAGCAGGTCGGGGCCGTGCTCGGCGAACCAGGCCAGCCGGACCAGCGGCGATCCGCCGTGCGCGGTGGCGCCGGTGGCGTGCCGCACCTCCGGGCCGATCCGCTGGGCCAGGGCGCGGGTCTGCGGATCCGGACCGTGGAACACCGGGGTCATCGGCCGGTCCAGCTCGTCCAGGCCCAGCAAGGTGTCGCCGGATCCGGCCAGGGCCATGCCGCGCACCGGCAGCTGTCTGGTCGCGCACAGCTGGACGCAGCGGTCGATGGCCGCGAACACCACGTCCAGCGCGGCGTACGGGTCGAGGGTGCCGCGCGGGTAGCGCAGCTGGACGTGGTCCAGCACGGCCAGGTGATCGCCGAGCACGGCCACCCGGACCGAGTCGGCCCCGACCTCGACCCCGAAGACCGCACCTGCCGCCGTCATCAACGCACCTCCGTCGCACGCGCCCTTCGTCTCATCATGGCGGTCTTCTACGCTGCGTAGTGGACGAGTTGACAGCTGTGGGCGAACTGTCCGAACTCAGTCCAGGATCGGCGCCCCCCGCCACCGCCAGCCTGCCCGGTTCGGCAGATCCGGCAACTCGACGCGATCCGTGGCCCACAGCAGCGCCGTCCACGGATCGGCGTCCACGGTGACCTCCGGAAACATCCGGGCCAGGACCCGGGCGCAGACGTCGGCCGGCGGGTCCAGCGCGACACCGAGCCCGCGGGCGATGTCCTCACCGTGCACAAGGATCTCCACCACGCCCATGCCGGCGAAACCCTCGGGATCGGCCATGCCGGTCGGGTGGTAGGCCCGGACCTCGGGGCCGGTCACGGCGACCGTGGCGGCCAGCAGCCGCCCGCCGGTGATGGCGAACTCCAGGGCGTCGGCGACGGTGGCGTCCTTCATGAGCGCGGCCTCGTAGGCGACATAGCGGTCGTCGCGGCGGGTCACGAGCTGGGCGGCGTAGGACAGCACGCAGTCGCCGACGTGCTCGGCGGTGCGGTAGGCGTTCAGGTCGCCGGTTCCGCTCGTGGCGGTCCAGTCGCGGTCCACGACGGGCCCCAGGGCGGCTTCGAGGGCTTCGGTGGCGGCGTGCAGATCGGCTGCGGTGACGGGCATGCCGGCCACCCTACCTAGGAATACTAGGTATTCACGACACCGGTTCCTAAGTAATTGTGACCAGCCTGAACGGACGCATTCTACGGGCCTTTCGGGGGTTTGTCCCTAACGGCGGCAGACGTAGACTCGGCGGTGCAATTTCCCCGCCCTGACTACCCCCGGGAAGAATTGTACAACCTTTCCGTCGCGGAGGTTTCCGTGTCCGAAAAAATAGTCCCCGGCCGCTGTCCCGTGGCCCACCCGAGATCCGCGGCGCAGGCCACCCCGATGGCGCCGATCCTTGGCAAGCCCGTCTCGCGGCGCACCCTGCTGCGCACCGCGGGCGCGTTCACCGGCGCGCTCGGCACCCTGGCCCTGTTGCAGGACGGCGCGATCGTGCCGCAGCGGCTGGCGATGGCCGACACGGCGGCTGCGTTCCCGGACATCCAGTTCGATCTCGGCCCGTTCATGCCGCCCGCCGTCACCTACGACGGCATTCCGATCGGCATGCCGCCGGTGCACACGGTTTTCCTCACCGCCACCCTCACCGCCCGGCCCAGCCGGGCCGACGTGTCGCGAATGGAATCGGCGCTGCGCACCATCGAGGCGAACTATCCGTACGCGCCGGGGGGAATTTTCACGCACGTCTCCTACAGCGACAACTACTTCGCCCGGTTCCCGGCGTCGGTCGTGAGCGCGAACATGCCGCGGACCCTGTCCGACAACCAGCCGGTGCTGCGGCGCGCGGTGCCCTCACCCACCGACGTGGCCCCCGGCTCGCACGTGCTGGCACTGCGCCGGCCGGCGTTCAACGTGCCGGTGCGGATGGAGAGCAACGACCTGCTGTTCACGGTGCGCGGCGACGACTCGTCGTACGTGGCCGACGTGGTGTCGTGGCTGTCGGGCAGCAACAAGCTGATCGGCCGGGCCGTCGCCTCGCCGCAGTTCGACGCCGGCATGCGGATCACCTCGTCGCGCGCGATGTTCGTGCAGATCGGCCTGCCCCGCTACGTCGCGGCCAACGCCGGCTTCGCCTGGCAGTCCTTCGTCAACTCCGACTCGCCGATGTGGATGGGCTTCGCCGACCAGCAGGTCGACGCGGCCGCGCCGGCCCAGAACGTGACCTTCGTCGGCGGTGGCGGCATCCACCTGAGCACGGCCACGGCCGGCTC
The DNA here is from genome assembly GCF_044547355.1 of Kutzneria sp. NPDC052558. Taxonomy (NCBI): domain Bacteria; kingdom Bacillati; phylum Actinomycetota; class Actinomycetes; order Pseudonocardiales; family Pseudonocardiaceae; genus Kutzneria; species Kutzneria sp. NPDC052558. The sequence goes on along the minus strand of NZ_JBIUAG010000014.1, from coordinate 93,441 downwards.
GTACTTCGACAACGGGGCGATCCAGCACCTCTCGCACGTGCTGCTGGACCTGGAGCAGTTCTATCTCAACGGGCGCGACCCGGACGAGGGCCCGGACACCCGGGAGCCGTTCGACGAGCGGATCCAGTACATGTTCCACTCCCCCGCGCCGGTCGAGCAGAACCCCGCCGACCCGTTCTACAACGGCGGCGGCCCGATGAACCTGACCATGCGCGGCGCGATCGTGCGCAACCAGTTCCACGGGGCCGGCTACGCCGAGCAGAGCGCCCAGCAGTTCGAGCGCATGGGCCACCTGTCCACGCTGCAACGCTCCGCCCGCACCCCCGACGGCCGGCCGATCCACATCCGCATCGACGGCCCCGGCTTCGACGCCATGGACACCACCACCGGCCGCAACACGCCGAAACTCCAGTTCTCCGGCTTCTTCCCCAGCGCCGACTTCTTCGCCACCATGCGGGCCAACCAGTCCGCGGTCGACCTGCTGGAGAAGTACAACCTGGACGAGGAGGACCACGGGCTGGAACGGTTCATCACCGCGACCCGGCGGCAGAACTACCTCATCCCGCCCCGCCGCCACCGCGCCTTCCCCCTAGCCGAACTCGTCTGACACCCCCGCTGATGCCACATGCGCTTCCTATGTGGCATTGGAAGCCACATAGGAAGCGCATGTGGCATCACCCGCCCTGCCCCACCCCCAGCAAGTGCCCCCACCCCCCAGCAAGTGTAGGAAGGGGGCTTTCCTCCACTCCGAGTGGAGGAAAGCCCCCTTCCAAGCACCGGGGGGGCGGTCAGATGCCGGTGCCGGGGGCGGCGCCGCGGCCGGGGAGCTGCTGGTCGCTGATGGACGTGGCGGTGCCGGTGTCGCCGGACAGCTTGGCCACGATCGTCACCGTGGTGCCGGTCTTGAGCGCGCTGACCTGCTCGTCGCCGTTGTCGACCAGGGTGGACGAGTCGATCACGTACGTCTGGGTGTAGCCGTCGGTGCTCTTGGCGGTGACGGAGGTGGCGCTGATCGCGGTGATCTCGCCGGTCTGGAGCCGTTCGGTGACGTAGCTGCCGTTCTCGGAGACGGTGAAGTCGCCGTGCAGGGCGGTCATCAGGGCGCCGATGCCGCCGGCCCCGCCGCCGAAGCCACCGCGGCCGCCGGCCCCGCCGGCCCCGAAGCCGCCGGCGCCCGGCCCCTGGGTGGCGGCGCTGGCGGTGCCGGTCTCGACCAGCTTGGAGATGCCGTAGCCACCACCCGCGGCGACCACGGCGGCGACGGCGACCACGGCGGCGGTCTTGCCCGCCGACCAGCGCTTCGGCGGCTGCGGTGCGCCGTCGGGCGTGGCGGCCGGCTGTGGCTGCGGCTGCGGCGCTGCACCCCAGACCGGCTCGGAACCTTCGGCGGGCTGCTGGGTGTCCATCGGTTTCCTCCTGGTTCGGGCTTGTGACAGCCACCCTGGCGAGCCGGCCTGTGCGCGAGCTGTGCGCACTGTGGGCACATCCTGTGAGCACGGCGCACAGGTGATACACAGGATTCACACAGTGAGTGCAAAGTCGAGGCCAACAGGATGGAGCGATGAACGGCGAACTCAGGCGCGCGGACGGCAGCCAGCTGCGGGTGCTCGTGGTGGACGACGAGACCGCGCTCGCGGAGCTGGTGAGCATGGCTCTGCGCTTCGAGCACTGGGCCGTGCGCTGCGCCGCCGACGGCGGGTCCGCGGTGCGGGAGGCCAAGCAGTTCCGCCCGGACGCCGTCGTGCTCGACATCATGCTGCCCGACCTGGACGGCCTGGAGGTGCTGCGCCGCATCCGGATGGACCAGCCCGAGGTGCCGGTGCTGTTCCTGACGGCCAAGGACGCGATCGAGGACCGCATCGCCGGCCTGACCGTGGGCGGCGACGACTACGTGACCAAGCCGTTCAGCGTGGAGGAGCTGGTGCTGCGGGTGCGCTCGCTGCTGCGCCGCTCCAGCTCGGTGGCCTCGGTGGCCAGCTCGCAGCTGGTGGTCGGCGGGCTGACCCTGGACGAGGACAGCCGCGAGGTGCGCCGGGACGGCCAGGAGATCCACCTGACCGCCACCGAGTTCGAGCTGCTGCGCTACCTGATGCGCAACCCGCGCCGGGTGCTGAGCAAGGCCCAGATCCTGGACCGGGTGTGGGAGTACGACTTCGGCGGCCAGGCCAACATCGTCGAGCTCTACATCTCGTACCTGCGCAAGAAGATCGACCACGGCCGGGAGCCGATGATCCACACCATGCGCGGCGCCGGCTATGTCCTCCGTCCGACGGGCTGACCGCCCGCGGCGCCGGTGGACGCTGCGGCGCAAGCTCGTCGTCGCCGTGGTCCTGCTGCTCACGGTGGTGTCGCTGGCGATCGGCCTGATCGGCGAGGTGTTCATCCGCACCACCATGGTCGCCCAGGTCGACAGCCAGCTCCAACAGGCCGGCAACCGGGTCCGCCCCCAGGGCTCGGGCAGCGGCGACCACGGACCCCGGCCGGAACAGACCTGGTGCGCCAACAACCAGTCGCAGGCGCCGCCGCCGAGTCAGGGGCCGGGGGCGCTGGCCGTGAACGGGCAGGCGGCGTTCGTGCTCGACCAGAACGTGTGCCCGCAGAACCTGCTCCCCAACCAGCTGACCGCGCTGCTGGCGGTGCGCTCCGACGGGCGGCCGACCACCGTGGCCGTGCCGGGCCTCGGCGACTACCGGGTGATCTCCACCAACAACGGCAGCGCGATCGTCGGGCTGCCGTTGACCCAGATCAACGACACCCTGGACAGCATCAACATCGCGCTGCTGGTGATCGCGGCGATCGGGCTGGTCGTGGCCGGCACGGCGGGCGCGGTGATCATCAGCACCGCGCTGCGGCCGCTGGACCGGGTGGCGGCCACCGCGACCCGCGTGGTCGACCTTCCCCTCGACCGGGGCGAAGTCGCTTTGTCCGTAAGGGTTCCCGACGCCGACACCGATCCGCGCACCGAGGTCGGCAAGGTCGGCGCGGCGCTGAACCGGATGCTCGGCCACGTGGCCACGGCGCTCAATGTCCGTCAGGAGAGCGAAACCCGGGTCCGGCAGTTCGTCGCCGACGCCAGCCACGAGCTGCGCACCCCGCTGGCCTCCATCCGCGGCTACGCCGAACTGGCCCGCCGCTACGACGGCCGGGTGCCGCCGGACGTCTCGCACGCGATGCGGCGCATCCAGTCCGAGTCCACCCGCATGACCTCGCTGGTCGAGGAACTGTTGCTGCTGGCCAGGTTGGACGCGGGGCGGCCGCTGGCGCGCGAGCCCGTCGACCTGTCCCGGCTGGTGGTGGACGCGGTCAGCGACGCGCACGTGACGAGCCGGGATCACCGGTGGCAGCTGGCGATCCCAGCCGAGCCGGTGTTCGTGCTCGGCGACAGCCAGGCGCTGCACCAGGTCCTGCTCAACCTGCTGGGCAACGCCCGGGCCCACACGCCGCCCGGCACGACCGTGGTCACCGGAATCCACAATGGACGGCCGGCCGAGGTCGTGCTCCAGGTCTTCGACGACGGGCCGGGGATTCCCCCGCAGCTGCAACCGGAAGTGTTCGAGCGCTTCGCCCGCGGCGACGGCTCCCGGTCGCGGGCCTCCGGCGGCACCGGGCTCGGGCTGTCGATCGTCGCCGCCATCGTCGACGCGCACGGCGGCGAGGTCGCGCTGGAGAGCCGGCCGGGCCGCACCGTGTTCACCGTGCGGCTCACAGCCGGCGCACAGTGAGCGCACACAACCGGCACAGCGCCCACCCCGAGGCTGGTGCCATGACAACGACGATGACCCGGCCCGCGGCTGCCCCGGCGGCCGACGCGCCTGGCAAACGCGGCTGGCACCGGCCGGCGCTGGTGGCCCTGCTGCTGGGCACCGCCGTGCTGTACCTGTGGAACCTGGGGGCTTCCAGCTACGGCAACGACTTCTACGCGCAGGCCGTGCAGGCCGGCAGCCAGAACTGGGAGGCGTTGCTGTTCGGGTCGTTGGATCCCGGCAACATCATCACCGTCGACAAGCCGCCGGCGGCGCTGTGGATCATGGGTCTGTCCGCGCGGATCTTCGGCTTCAACTCGTGGAGTCTGCTTGCCCCGCAGGCGATCGAGGGCGTGCTGGCGGTCTGGCTGCTCTACGCCGCCGTGCGCCGCCGGTTCGGCAACGGGGCCGGCCTGGCCGCCGGGGCCGCGCTCGCGCTGACGCCGGTGGCGGTGCTGATGTTCCGGTTCGACAACCCGGACGCGCTGCTCGTGCTGCTGATGACCGCCGGCGCGTACTGCGTGGTGCGGGCCACCGAGAAGGCCAGCTGGCGCTGGCTGGCGCTGGCCGGGGCGGCCATCGGGTTCGCGTTCCTGACCAAGATGCTGCAGGGCTTCCTGGTGCTGCCGGCGTTCGGGCTGGTGTACCTGGTCGCCGCGCCGACCACGCTGTGGAAGCGGATCCTGCACCTGGGCGGCGCGCTGCTGTCGTTGATCGTGTCGGCCGGCTGGTTCATCGCCCTTGTCGACCTGTGGCCGGCGTCCTCGCGGCCGTACATCGGCGGGTCGACCAGCAACAGCCTGCTGGAACTGGCCCTGGGCTACAACGGCCTCGGCCGCATCTTCGGCGGCGACGGCAACCGGGGCGGCGGTGGCGGCGGCGGCTTCACCGGCGCGGCCGCGGGCGGCGGCGGCAACCTGTCGTTCGGCGGCACCCCCGGCATCACCCGGATGTTCGGCCAGTCCTTCGGCACGGAGATCTCGTGGCTGCTGCCGGCCGCGCTGATCGCGCTGGTCGCCGGGCTCTGGTTCACCCGCCGGGCCCCGCGCACCGACCAGACGCGGGCCGCGCTGATCCTGTGGGGCGGCTGGCTGCTGGTCACCGGGCTGGTGTTCAGCTACATGGGCGGCACCATCCACCCGTACTACTCCGTCGCGCTGGCCCCGGCCATCGCCGCCCTCGTGGCCATTGGCGGCCAGCAGCTCTGGCGCGGCCGCGCGCTGTTCTCGGTGCGGGCCTGGCTGGCCGCCATGATCGCCGGCACCGGCGTGTGGGACTTCGTGCTGCTGTCCGAGGACTCCAGCTGGCTGCCGTGGCTGCGCTGGCTCGTGCTGGTCGCCGGCATCGCCGTCGGCGCCCTGGTTCTCTTGCAGGGCAACCAGTTCCGCCGTCTGATCATCGTCGCCGCGATCGCCGGCATGATTGGCACCGCCTCGTTCGGCGTGGCCACCGCGTCCGTCCCGCACACCGGAGCCATCCCCATCTCCGGGCCGTCCAGCAGCGGCGGCTTCGGCAACGGCGGCGGCCCCGGCGGCGGGGAGGACGGCGCCACCAGCGCCGCCCTGGTCAGCCTGCTCCAGGCCACCACCACCGAGTGGGCCGCGGCCATCGACGGCGCCAACGCCTCCGCGCCGATCGCCCTGGCCAGCGGCAAGTCGGTGATGGCCATCGGCGGCTTCACCGGCTCCGACCCGGCCCCGACCCTGGCCCAGTTCCAGCAGTACGTGGCCGAGGGCAAGATCAGCTATTACCTCAGCGGCGGCCGCGGCTTCGGCGGCGGCGGCACCAGCGACATCGCCACTTGGGTCGCCGCGCATTACACGGCGCAGACCGTTGGCGGAACCACGGTTTACGACCTGAGGGCCAGTTCCTGAACTAGGTCCACAGTGGACTGTTCGGGTTCACAGGCTGGGAGCCGTCTGTGAAAAGCAGACGGTTCCCAGCCCGGGCGTGACCTGCCTACCGTTCCCCGGGAGCCGACCCGAGGAGCACTCGATGTCCCGATTCTCCGCGCTTGTCCCGATCGCCGCCGCCGTGGTCGCCGCGGGACTGGCCCTGCCGGCCACCGCGTCCGCCGCCGGCGTGCCCCGCCCCGACCACATCCTCGTCGTCATCGAGGAGAACCACGCCCAGGGTGAGATCGTCGGCAGTGCCAACGCCCCGTACATCACCGGTTTGTCCAAGGCCGGGGCCAACTTCACCAACTCGCACGCCGAGACCCATCCCAGCCAGCCCAACTACCTGGCCCTGTTCTCCGGCAGCACGCAGGGCGTCACCAACGACACCTGCCCCAAGAAGGCCTTCACCACGCCCGACCTCGGCGGCCAGGCCCTGGCCGCCGGCATCGGCTTCGCCGGCTACTCCGAGAGCCTGCCCGCCGTCGGCTCCACCGCCTGCACCTCCGGCACCTACGCCCGCAAGCACAACCCGTGGGTCGACTTCGCCGACGTGCCGGCGTCGGCCAACCTGCGGTTCACCGACTTCCCCACCGACTACACCACGCTGCCCGCCGTGTCCTTCGTGGTGCCCAACCTCCAGGACGACATGCACGACGGCACCATCCAGCAGGGCGACACCTGGCTCAAGCAGCACCTCGACGGCTACATCCAGTGGGCCAAGACCCACAACAGCGTCTTCGTGCTCACCTTCGACGAGGACGACAACACCACCGCCAACCTCATCCCCACCGTCATCACCGGCGCCGGCGTCAAGACCGGGACGTACGGGGAGAACATCAACCACTACAGCGTCCTGCGCACCATCGAGGACGCCTACGGCCTCCCCCACGCCGGCTCCGCCGCCACCGCCACCCCCATCACCGACATCTGGGGCTGAAACCAAGCCGGGGGCGGGCGAGTCGCCCGCCCCCGACCTTCGGTGGCTCAGGAGGACACGCAGGTGAGGCTGGCGTCGTCCAGCCGCACGAACTGCGGGACGGCGCCGTTGTTGCCGTAAATCGCCTGGACGTACACGGTGCTCTGGCCGCTCAGGTCGATCGGCAACGTGGTGATCGGCTGGTAGCCGCCGGGGGTGATCCACCCGGTGGCGCCGGTGAGCTTGACCCAGCCGTTGGCGGGGCTCCAGATCTCCAACCCGACCTGGGCGGCGTAGCTGACCGTCTGGGCGAAGATCTGCGCGGTGCAGTACCGCCGGTTGGCCCAGCCCGAGACCGGCACCGCCAGCCGCTCGGCCGCGTAGCCGGTGCCGGTGTAGAGCCAGCCGTCGTTGGCGCCGGACCGCGCGAGGCCCTGGTTGATGTCGGCCCCGGCGACACCGTCCCCGTCGGTGATCCCCTGCCAGTGGCTCCAGGGGTTGCCCTCGAAGCCGTCGGTGGCCTGCACGGTGGCGGCCGGGGCCGCCTGCGCCGGCGCCGCGACGCCGGCCGCCACGGCCAGCAGCGCGGCGATGATCCCGAACGTGCGGCCCGTTCGGGCGAACACAGTCCTGACGTTCACGTCCCACTCCCCATGCGATCGTCGCGATCTTGCCTGGTCACCGTGCCGCCGGGACCTCGGAGCGGAGTCGGCTCCCGCTCGGAGCGGCCATTGAGGTGATCGGCCGCGGTCGGCATGCTCGGGGTCGGCGGCCCGGCTCATCTGGGGGGATGCACGTGGAATTACGGCTGCTGGGACCGGTGCGGGCCCGGGTGGCGGACACGGTGGTGGAGCTCGGACCGCGCCAGCAGCGGCTCGTGCTGGCGGTGCTGGCCTGGGAGGTGAACCGGGTGGTGCCGACCGAGCGGCTGTTCGAGTGGCTGTGGCCCGCGGATCCGCCGCGCAGCGCCACGCACGCGCTCCACGTGCTGGTGTCCAACCTGCGCTCGATCCTGGCCGAGGCCGGCGCCGGCATGACGATCTCCACCGAGGGCACGGGATACGTGCTGCACGCCGATCCACGACGTATCGACGTGCACCGGTTCACCGACGCCGTCGCCCGCGCCCGGGCCTCGGCCGGCGACCGGACCCGGGTGACCCTGCTGGACGAGGCCCTGCGGCTGTGGACCGGGCCGGCGCTGGCCGACACCGCGTCGCCCGAGATCCGGGAGCGGCTGTGCGGCGGGCTGGAGGAAACCCGCCTGACCGCCGTGGAGGACCGGTTCGACGGGATCCTCCGGCTGGGCGGGCACCAGGAGGTCCTCGGCGAGATAACCGCGGCGGCCGAGGCCCATCCGACCCGGGAACGGCTGGTTGGCCAGCTGATGCTCGCGCTGCACCGCAGTGGTCAGACCAGCCGGGCGCTGGAGGTCGCGCAGCGCGCCCGATCCCGCCTGGCCGAGGAGCTGGGCATCGACCCCGGGGCCGAACTCCGTCGGCTGGAGCTGGCCATTCTGCGCGACGACCGCGACCTCGACCCGGTCACGGAGCCGGCCACGCCGCTGCCGGCGCACCGCACCCGGCTCATCGGGCGCGACCGTGCCGTCGCCGACCTCGTCGACCGGCTGGCCACGGGCGAGGCCCGGCTGCTGACGCTGACCGGACCCGGTGGGGTCGGCAAGACCCGCCTGGCCACGGAGGTCGCCCGGCGGACAGGCGACCGCGTGGCCGTCGTGTCGCTCGCGTCGGTCCGGGATCCGGGCCTGGTGTTGCCGACCGTGGCCAGCGGCCTGGAGCTCCGGGAGATGGCCGGGGTTCCGCTCCGCGCGGCCCTGCGTGCGCATCTGCGGGACCTGAACCTGTTGCTGCTGCTGGACAACGTCGAGCATCTGCTGGACGCGGCGCCGGACATCGCCTGGCTGCTGGACGTCTCACCCAGGCTCACGGTGCTGGCCACCAGCCGCACGCCGCTGCGGCTCGGTGGCGAACACGTGTGGCCGGTGAAGCCGCTGGACGCCCGGTCCGCGGCCGAGTTGTTCGTCGAGCGGGCCAGGCAGGCCGGATATGCCGACGGCGACGATCCGGCCGTGGTCGACGCGATCTGCGGCCGGGTCGACCGGCTGCCGCTGGGCATCGAACTCGCCGCCGCCCGCACCCGCCTGCTGTCTCCGGCCGCACTGCTCGACCAGTTGGAGCGGTCGCACGACCTGCTGACCGACGGCGCCCGCGACGCACCGCCGCGCCACCAGGCGCTGCGGGCGGCAATCGCCTGGAGCTACGACCTGTTGAGCACGGAGGAACAGGCGCTGCTGTGTGCCGTGTCGGTGTTCGCGGGCGGCTGGAACGCAGCGACGGCGGCCGCCGCCGCCAATGTCGATCCGACGACCGCGTGGCGGCTGCTCGGCGGGCTCCTCGACGCCGGCCTCATCTTCCGGCGGCCGTGCGGCGACGTGAACTCGTTCGCACTGCTGGAAACCGTCCGGGTCTTCGCGATGGCGCAAGCCGAGGCGACCGGCGTCCTGCCCGAGCTCCGGGAGCGGCACGCCGTCCACGTCGAGTCCTTCGTCGCGGCCGCGCGGTGGGGAGTGGAGGGGCCGGACCAGCACAAGTGGTTCACCCGGCTGCGGTGGCAGCAGGACAACATCCGGGCCGCGCTGCGCTGGCTGCTCGACCGGGGCGAACTGGACCGATGTGCGGCCATTCTGGTGTTTCCGACGCACTGGATCATCGGTGGCCACATCGCGGAGTACCGGCGCTGGGCGCACGAGGTCCTGGCCGGCGACTCGCTCAGCCTCGCCGCCCGGGCCGGTGTGCTCGCGATCCACGGCTACGTGTCGCACGGAAGTCGCAGCGAGCAGGCCATCCGCGTCACCGACGAGGCCATGGAACTCGCCCGGCTGGCCGGCGACCCCAGGACCCTGGCGCTGGCGCTGCTGTTACGCGGCAACGTGGCGGTGTGGTCGAGGGACGACGCCTTCGCCGCGGCGCTGTTCGACGAGGCCGATGCGGCGTTCCGGGCGGCCGGCGGCTCGGGCTATCTGGCTGTGGCCCGGGCCGCGAAGGCCCACATGGCCGTGATGCAGGGCCGGGCCGGCGAGGCTGACCGGGCGCTGGCCGAGCTGGAGGCCGAGGGCCGCCGGGCCGGCGGCGGCTGGGCTCTGGCCATGACCCTCGTCTACCGCGGCACCGTGCTGATCCGGCTCGACGCCTGGGACCACGCCGAGCGGCTCCTGCGCGAGGCGGTCGAGATCGTGAGCCGGCTCGGCCTCGCTTCCGGCTTCGTCATGCTGTGGGCGCTGCACCACCTGTCCGTCACCGCCGCGCACACCGGCCGCCCCGAACGGTCCGCTCGGCTGGCCGGCGCCGCCGCCCTGCTTGTGGACCGCTTCGGGCCGTCGATGGCCGAGGACATCGCCCGGCTCCCCAGCCGGCGCGCCACCAGCCGCGTGAGCGCCGAGATCGGCCGGGCCGCCTTCGACGCCCTGTACCGCGAAGGCCGGGCCATGACCCTCGACCAGGCCGTCGCCCTGGCCACCGCGCCCTCGGCCGAGCTGGCAGCCTGCGGCCAGGGCCGGCCCGGTAGCGTCGATCCCCGTGATCCGTGAGATCGAGGATCGACCGCTCGTCGTGGCCGTGTGCGGCTCCCCCGGGGCCGGCAAGACCACAGTCGCCCGGGCCACCGCCCTTCGCCTCGGCCTGCCCCTGCTGTCCCGGGACGAGCTCAAGACCGGCATCGGCCTCTCGTCCGCCTCCGCCGACTTCCACATCGCCGGCGGTCCCGTGAGTCGTCAGGCCGAGGCCGTGCTGGTCGAAACCTCCCGGCTGCTCGCGGCTTCCCGGGTGAGCTTCGTCGTGGAGTCCTCCGTGCTCTCCCCCACCCTCCTGGCCGCCCTGCCCGACACCCGCGTACTCGCCGTCCACGTCACCGCCGCAGAACCCGTTGTCGGCCAACGCCTCCGCGCCCGCACCGGCCCCATCGCCCAGCAACTCGCCGCCCAGTTCCACCGCGGCGACCTGGCCCCGTCCATCTTCACCCCGCCCAGCGGCGTCGACGCCACCATCACCGTCGACACCTCAGACTCCACGGCCCCGGACATCGACCCCATCGAAGCCGCCGCCATCGCCCTGCTGCGGCGACCGCCTGGACACGAAGTCGACCAGCCAGAACGCAGTGGACCGGCGGCCATGCCCCGATGAGAATCGGCTCATGCGATTTCCCCGCGCCGACGACCCCGAACTGCTGGACGTCATCCACCGCTACGTGATCCCGGAAGCGGGATCCGCCCAGCGGTATCTCCAGCTCCTCCATGGGAATTTCGCGCGACTGGAGGAGAGAGAGCGAGCAGAGTTCCTCCGGTCCCTGGCCGAGGCGGCCAACCAGATCACCGACCACGAACTCGGGGTCCTGCTCGAGAGCGAATGGCGCTCCCGGATCACCGCGGCCTGGTTGATCGCGGCGGGCCGGCATGACCAGTTCCGCGAGCGCATAGGCGCGCTGCTGCTGGAAAGCGGACTCATCTACGCCGGGCAGGGGTACTGCGCAGCGCTGGCCCGGCTCGGCACGAGTGAGGACGCCGAAATCCTCACGGCCTATCTGGACCGCTATCTCCGTCGGCCGGACCTCTACTACGACCAGACCTGGGCGCTGGTGGCGCTTGAGCGCATCGATGCCGACCTGGCGACCGATCACGCCGCCGAATTCGTGCAGCCGGGGGGACTCTGGCAGCAGTGGGCCACGTCGAACCCCACCGACACCTTCTTTCATCGCCAGCGAATTGACGCACTGCGCTTCCTCGCACAGCAAACGTGACCGTCAGCTGTCGAGGAGGAAGGCTCGGATCAGGGCGATGACGGCGTCCGGCTGCTCCAGCAGGGCGGCGTGGCCGCTGGTCACGGACTCGTAGCGGCTGCCGGGGATGAGGTCGTGCAGGCCACGGCTCTGGTACTCGGGCACCAGATAGTCGTTGCGGCCCGCGATGATCAGCGTGGGCGCGGTGATCACCGAGGCGTCCGCGCGAATGTCGAGGTGCTGGTCGAGGTGGATGCGCCGCGCGGTGTCCTTGGGGGGATCCTGCGCGGCGAACCCGGCCAGCATGTCGGCGGTCAGCGTGGCGGCGAAGCCTGGACTCAACGCCATGAGCAGGCCGAAGCGGTTGCTGAGCGTCGGATCGTCCGTCAACAGGCGGGCCCAGAGACCGAAGGCCAGCTGGTGTCGAGGGTCGGAGCTGTCGGACCACGGGGCGATCAGCACGAGGCGGCGCACCAGGTCGGGATGACGGGCGGCGGTGGCGGTGGCGACCATGGCCCCGAGGGAATCGCCGACCAGGTCGACCGGCCCGGCGCCGGCGTCGCGGATCACGGCGGCGAGCTGCGCGACGGCGAGGTCCAGGGTGAGCTCCCCGTCGGGCAGGACGGTCGCGCCGCTGCCGGCGTAGTCGGGCACGACCACCCGCCACCGATCGGCCAGCCGGTCGACGACATGCCCGAAGTTGGCCTGTCCGGTCATGCTCGTGCCGTGCGCCAGGACCAGGCCGGGGCCGTCCCCGACGACGGTGTAGTCGACGGTGGACGCCAGCACGGAGATCGTCTTCACCGGACGACTTCTAGCCGACCGGCGTCACCGGCGCATCACGCGGGCACGGGGCCGGCGGGGCCGCCGTAGAGGCCGGGGCCGGTGATCTCCACGGTGGCGAGGAAGCCCGTCGAAGCGGCGTACGAGGAGGCGATGAGCTCGGCGGTGTGGCCGAAGTCGAGGGGGGTGACGGCCTGGACGGGGGCGCCGGGGAGGTAGAGGACGGGGACGGCCTCGGCGGCGAGGTCGGCTTCGAGGACGGCCTGGTTGCGCATGCCGAGGGTGGCCCAGAACAGGAGGGTCTCGGCGAGCGAGCCGGGAACCTCGGGCAGGTGCCCGGGGAAGGTGCAGTCGAGCACCACCAAGGACTTCGCGCCCATGGCGAGGGCCTGGCGGATGGGGACGTTGGCCAGCACGCCGCCGTCGTAGAGGACCTTGTCCTCCCGCCGCACGGGCGGATAGACGCCGGGAATGGCGGCGGAGGCGAGGATGGCGGGCACGAGCTCGCCGGAGGTCATGAGCACGGGCAGCCCGGTGACGGCGTCGACGGCGACGGCGCCGAAGGGCAGTTGTAGCTCGGCGAAGTCGCAGGCGCCGCCGAGGCCCTCGACGAGCACGTCGACGAGGCCGGTGTTGGGGAACAGGTAGGTCCGCTCCCGGCGCAGGGTGCGCAGCTGGGCGATGGGCCCGCCGGGGAACACCCGGGTCCGGGTCATGCCGGCCCAGAGGGTGGCCAGCCGGTCGGCGGCGTGCGCGGGGTCCAGGGCCAGCAGCGATCCGTTGACGGAGCCGACGGACGTGCCGGTGACCAGGTCGGGGGTGACGCCCCGCTCCGCGAGCGCCCGCAGCATGCCGACCTGGATGGCCCCCAGGCTGCCGCCGCCCCCGAGCACGAACCCGACCGGCGCGGGCAGACAGATCCGATCCACGGCCGCATCGTGCCAGCTCAGCTCGACAACCGCCGAAAAGCCCTAACTACCCGTTGACGGGGGCGTAGCCGGTCTGTAACGCTGTGAGTCCTGTCACGCAAAAACTCAACAGGCTGCCGTTAATTCCTGGCATGAGCCCGGAAGATTCTCGCCACTCCCCTGCCGCCAGACGAGAGGTAGACCACTCGATGAGCGCACCCCGACCCCTGCGGAGACTGGCAGCGGCGCTGCTCGGTCTCGGCCTGTTAGCGATGGGCGGGCCGGCCATCGCCGCCGGCGCGCCGACCGCCAGACCCGCCGCGACGACGACCCCGACGGTCGCGGCGTCGGCCTCCAGCGCCACCGGCGCGCAGGCCGCCAGCAAGATCATCGATTCGGATCCCGACTCGTACTGGCAGAGCTCCGGCCCGGCGTTCCCGCAGTGGGCGCAGGTCGACCTGGGCAAGGTCACCCGCTTCGGCGGCGTGGTGCTGAAGGTGCCGGCCACATGGACCGGCCGCACCGAGACGCTGGCCGTGCAGGGCAGCAACGACGGCAAGACCTTCAACACCATCGTCGAGTCCAAGGCCTACGACTTCGATCCCAGGTCCGACAACACGGTCCGGGTCGGCTTCGGCGCGGTGCTCTCGCGCTACGTGCGCGTGGAGATCACCGGCAACTCGGCCGGCTCCCAGGCCCAGCTGTCCGACCTCCAGGTGGTGCCGGCCGCGGTCGCGGCCACCAACCTGGCCGCCGGCAAGACCATGGCGGCCAGCGGCACGCAGGGCGGTTTCCCGGCCAGCAACGCCAACGACGGCAACCAGAGCAGCTACTGGGAGAGCACCAACAACGCCTTCCCGCAGTGGCTGCAGGTCGACCTCGGCGCGGCGGTGAGCAGCACCCAGATCGTGCTCAAGCTGCCGACCGCCAACTGGGGTGCCCGCACCGAGACGCTGACCGTGCAGGGCAGCACCGACGGCAGCACCTTCTCCCAGCTCGTCGCGTCCGCCGGCTACACCTTCGACCCGGCGTCGAACAACACCGTGACGATCAACTACACCCCGCTGACCACCCGGTACCTGCGGCTGAACATCACCGGCAACACCGGCTGGCCGGCCGGCCAGATCTCGGAGTTCGAGGTGTACGGCCCGGCCACCGGCGACACCCAGGCCCCGACCGCGCCCGGCAGTCTGGCCTACACCCAGCCCGCCTCCGGCCAGATCGCGCTGACCTGGACCGCGTCCACCGACAACGTGGGCGTCACCGGCTACGACATCTACGCCAACAACGCGTTACGCACCAGCGTTTCCGGCACCACGCTGAACTACACCGACAGCCAGCCGGACACCGCGACCGTCACCTACTTCGTGCGGGCGCACGACGCCGCCGGCAACCAGTCCGGCAACAGCAACAGCGTCACCCGCACCGGCACCGGCGGCGGCAACCCCGGCACCAACCTGGCCGTGGGCAAGCCGATCACGGCGTCCTCGACGACGCTGAACTTCGTCGCCACCAACGCCAACGACAACGACACCACCACCTACTGGGAGGGCGCGGGCGGCACCTACCCGCAGACCCTGACCACACAGCTGGGGTCCAACGCCGACACCAGTTCCGTGGTGGTGAAGCTGAACCCGGCCAGCATCTGGGGTCCGCGCACGCAGACCATCGAGGTGCTGGGCCGCGAGCAGAGCGCCACCGGCTTCACCAGCCTGGTCGCGCCGACGACGTACTCCTTCGACCCGGCCAGCGGCAACACCGTCACCATCCCGGTGACCGCGCGGGTCGCCGACGTGCAGCTGAAGTTCACCGCGAACTCCGGCGCGGGCGGCGGCCAGGCGGCCGAGTTCCAGGTGATCGGCGTGCCCGCGCCCAACCCGGACCTGACGATCACCGGGTCCTCGTGGACGCCGGCCTCCCCGGTGGAGACCGACTCGATCACCGCCAGCGCCACGGTGCGCAACGCCGGCACGCTGGCCGCGGGCGCCACTGACGTCAACTTCTACCTGGGCACCACCAAGGTCGGCACCGCGCAGGTCGGCGCGCTGGCCGCGGGCGCGTCCAGCACCGTGTCGGCCTCGATCGGCACCCAGACCGCCGGCTCGTACCAGCTGACGGCCAAGGTGGACGAGTCCAACAAGGTCATCGAGCAGAACGAGGCCAACAACGCCTACACCAACCCGACGGCGCTGGTGGTGACGCCGGTGCAGAGCAGCGACCTGGTGGCCACCACCAACTGGACGCCGGGCAACCCGTCGGCCGGCAACCCGGTCGCGTTCTCGGTGACGCTGAAGAACCAGGGCACGGTCGCGTCGGCCAGCGGCGCGCACGGCATCACCGTGACGGTCAAGGACGCGTCCAGCGGCTCCACGGTGGCCACGCTGAGCGGCTCGTACAGCGGCGTGATCAACGCCGGCGCCACGGCCAGCCCGGTCAACGTCGGCAGCTGGACCGCGGCCAACGGCAACTACACCATCACCACCACGGTGGCCAACGACGCCAACGAGTTGCCGGTCAAGCAGGGCAACAACACCAGCACCTCCAACCTGTTCGTGGGCCGCGGCGCCAACATGCCGTACGACTCCTACGAAGCGGAGAGCGGTGTGCTGGCCGGCGGGGCCACGGTCCTCGGTCCCAACAGGACGATCGGCGACTACGCGGGCGAGGCGTCCGGCCGGCAGGCCGTCGCGCTGACCCAGACCGGGGCCTCGGTGGAGTTCACCACCAGGGCCGCGACCAACACCCTGGTCACCCGGTTCGCCATCCCGGACGGCACGACGTCCACTTTGGACGTGTACGTGGACGGCGCCCTGCTCAAGCCGATCAGCCTGACCTCGCAGTACGCCTGGCTGTACGGGGCCGAGGCCTCGCCCAGCAACGACGCCGGCGCCGGCTCGCCGCGGCACATCTACGACGAGGCCAACATGCTGCTCGGCACCACCGTGCCGGCCGGCCACAAGATCAGGCTGCAGAAGGACTCGGCCAACAGCGGCAACTTCTGGATCGACTTCATCAACCTGGAACTGGCCACCGCGCAGGCGAACCCGGACCCGACGCACTACGCCGTGCCGACCGGCTTCACCCAGCAGGACGTGCAGAACGCGTTCGACACCGTGCGCCAGAGCACCACTCTGACCGGCGTCTACCTGCCGGCCGGCGACTACTCGGTCACCGGCAAGATGACCATCTACGGCAAGGCGATCACCGTCGTCGGCGCCGGCCCCTGGTACACCCGGTTCAACTCGCCGAGCGGCCAGACCAACACCGACGTCGGCATCGACATCCAGAGCAGCGCCAACGGGTCCAAGCTGTCTGGCTTCGCCTTCTTCGGCAACTGGAACAGCCGGCAGGACGGCCCGGGCAAGGTGTTCAACCTGACCGGCGTCTCCAACATCACGCTGGACAACATCTGGATCGAGCACCAGATGTGCCTGTTCTGGGGCACCAACGTGCAGGGCATCACCATCAGCAACTCCCGGATCCGCGACACCTTCGCCGACGGCGTCAACATGACCAACGGCAGCTCCAACAACCACATCGTCAACGACGAGGCCCGGTCCACCGGCGACGACAGCTTCGCCATGTTCGCCGCCACCGACGCCGGCGGCGGCAACGAGACCGGCAACGTGTTCGAGAACCTGACCGCCGTGCTCACCTGGCGGGCCGCCGGCTTCGCCGTGTACGGCGGCGAGGACAACACCTTCCGCAACCTGTACGTGGCCGACATGCTGACCTACGCCGGCATCACCGTCAGCTCGCTCAACTTCGGCTACCCCATGCGGGACTTCGGGCCGGATCCCACGACGATCCAGAACGTGTCGATCGTCAGAGCCGGCGGCCACTTCTGGGGCGCGCAGACCTTCCCGGGCATATGGATGTTCTCCGCCAACCAGAAGTTCCAGGGGATCAGGGTCAGCGACGTGGACATCGTCGACCCGACCTACAGCGGCATCATGTTCCAGACCGACTACGTCGGCGGGGCGCCGCTGCAACCGATCACCGACACCGTGCTGACCAACGTGTCCATCAGCGGGGCCCAGCAGAGCGGTGACACCTACAACGCCAAGTCCGGCTTCGGGATCTGGGCCAACGAGCTGCCGGAGGCGGGCCAGGGCCCGGCCGTCGGCTCCGCGACCTTCACCAACCTGAAGCTGTCCAACAACTTCATCGACATCAGAAACACGACCAGCACCTTCACCATAACCAGGAACTGACCGCCGATCGGTCGGCCCCCGACGCCCCCGGCGCCGGGGGCCGACCCCCGTCCGGGGATATTCGAACGACGGCGCCGCCCCACATGGCCACACTGACCGACGTGAACGAAATTCCCGACCCAGGTGATCGCCTGGAGATCCCAGCCACGGCCGTCAAGTGCGTGGACGAAAGCAACTACCCCTTGATCGTCCTGGTGCGACTCACCGACGCCGGCGGACGGCAGCACGACATCATCGACAAGGATGTCGCCTTCGGCGGCGACATCGGCCTCACCACCGAGTATCCCGCGCCGGTCACAGTCCCGTGCGAGGTGCTCGATGTGACGGACGGCATCGCGCTGGTCCGACTCGTCTGGTGCGAGACCGAGGAGGGCCTGACCGAGGTCCGGGTGCCGGCAGCGGCACTGGTCCGGCCGAGCTGAAAGGCCCGCGCCGGCGGCTCGCGGGCCGTATTCTCGTGCGGTTGCCGCTGGACACGGCCATGAGGGAGCGACTCCATGCACGAGCGCACGGGCGAGGCCTTCGAGTTGGACGAGCAGCTGACCGTGACGGGGCGGAAGCTGCCGGTCGGGGCGGCGGCGCCGGAGTTCGAACTGGATTGGCTGGACGACAAGGGCGCGATCGGACAGGTGCGGCTGGCCGACTCGGCGGGGTCGGTGCGGCTGCTCAACGTGATCAACTCGATCGACACGCCGGTGTGCCACGTCGAGACCCTGGCCTGGCAGCAGCGCCTGGCGGCCGCCGGCCCGTCGGTCCGGATCTACACGATCAGCATGGACCTGCCGTTCGCGCTCGAGCGCTGGCGGGTGGCGCAGGGCGTTGAGCACCAGCTGCTGTCCAGCCACCGCAGCGAACAGTTCGGCCTCGACTACGGGGTCGGGATCGCCGAGTGGCGGCTGTTGCAGCGGGCGGTTTTCGTCATCGACGCGCAGGACCGCATCGCCCACGCCGAATACGTCGCCGACCAGATGCGCGAGCCGGACTACGAGGCGGCCCTGGCGGCCATCGGCTGACCCACAGGCAACCTCAGCCGGACCCGTCCGGGGTGTCCTTGGGCGGACGGCCGCGGCGCGGGATGCCGCCGACGCCCGACGGCATGCGGCCGACGTCGACCAGGGCCTTGCGGAGCAGGAACTCGATCTGGGCGTTGGTGCTGCGCAGTTCGTCGGCGGCCCAGCGGGCCAGGGCGTCGTGGACCGCCGGGTCCAACCTCAGCAGCACGCCCTTGCGCTCGGCCACGACGCCCCCTCGGACTGACGAGTGATACTCCGAATCTAGCATGTAGATATCACCTTCTTCGAATGGTGACTCATTCACCGAAACCCTGGTATGGCGGTTGGAGATCGGCCACGATGCGATCAACGCGGCCGCACACCCCTGCCGGCCGCGCCGGACCTGGGGAGTCGCATATGCGCACCAGTCGAATCGCCGGCGTGCTGGCCGGCCTGCTACTCGTCACCACCGCCACGACCACCGCCGCCGCGGCCACCGACCCTGACGACCCGGCCCTGCACTGGGCCGGCTCGGAGGTGGCCAAGCACGAGGGCGCCGGCGGCGCCGGCTTCGCACCGCTGGCCGGGCTGCCGGGCCTGGACGTGAGCCACTACCAGGGCAACGTGGACTGGGCCTCGGTAGCGGCCAAGGGCGCGAAGTTCGCCTACGTCAAGGCCACCGAAGGCACCACCTATGTGGACCCGACCTTTGCTCACCAGTACAACGGCTCGTACAACGCCGGCCTGATCCGCGGCGCCTACCACTTCGCCCGCCCCAACCTGTCCACCGGCGCGGCCCAGGCCGACTACTTCGTCGCCCACGGCGGCGGCTGGTCCAAGGACGGCAAGACCCTGCCGCCGATGCTGGACATCGAGTACGCGCCCAGCGGCGACCAGTGCTACGGCATGAGCCAGGCCGCGATGCGCACCTGGATCCAGGCCTTCAGCAACGAGGTGCACGCCAAGACCACCCGCTGGGCCACCGTGTACACCACCACCGACTGGTGGACCAAGTGCACCGGCAACTGGAGCGGCCTGAGCCAGACCAACCCGCTGTTCATCGCCCGCTACAGCTCCAGCCCCGGCACCCTGCCCGCCGGCTGGGCGACGTGGACCTTCTGGCAGTTCGCCGACTCCGGCGCCTTCCCCGGCGACCAGGACCAGTTCAACGGCTCCGCCACCCGCCTACTAGCCCTCGCCAACAACACCCCCTAACCCCCTCGTCGAGAGTGTAGGAAGGGGGCTTTCCTCCACTCGGAGTGGAGGAAAGCCCCCTTCCTACACTTGGGGGGACGGGGGATCAACGATGGAGACGATGTAGGACGCGGTCGATTAGGGCCGGGGCGTCGCCGAGGTAGTGGGCGGGGTCGAGGAGGTCGTCGAGGGGGAGGTCGACCTCGATCATCGAGGCCAGGACCTCGCGCAGCGAACGGCCGGTGGCGGCGGCTTCGCGGGAGGCGTCGCCGAGGAGCTTCTTGGCCACGGCCTTGCCGAGCACGGGGGCCAGGGCGACGTTGAGGCGTTCGCTGACGATGGCGCCGTCGGACAGGGCCAGGTTGGCGGCCATGCGATCGGGGAAGACCTCAAGCCCCTCAAGGAGTTCGGCGGCGGTGAAGGCGGAGCCGCCGACGAGGCGGAGGGCCTCGCGCAGCGTCTGCCACTCGGCGTGCCAGGCGCCGCCGGGGCGTTCGTCCTCGGCGACCATGCTCTGCGCCAGCACGCAAACCTGGGCCGGGACCTGACGGGCGGCGGTGACGAGAAGCGTTGCCAGCACGGGGTTTCGCTTCTGGGGCATGGCCGACGACGCGCCACGGCCGTCGGCGGCGGGCTCGGCGACCTCGCCGATCTCGGTGCGGGACAACACCTGGATGTCGAGGCCGATCTTGCCCAGCGCCCCGGCGACGAACTGGAGGGCATGGCCGACGTCCATGATCGGTGTGCGCACGGTGTGCCAGGGGGCGACGGGCTCGGCGAGGCCGAGCTCCTCGGCGAACGGGGCGATCAGGGCGACGCCGGCCTCGACCCCGGCCAACCGTCCATATTCGACATACGCGGCCAGGGTGCCGGCGGCGCCGGCCAGTTCTGCCGGCAGGACAAGGGATTCGAGGCGGTCGACGGAGTCGAGCACGAGCGAGAGCCAGCCGGCGGCCTTGAGCCCGAAGGTGGTGGGCACGGCGTGCTGGGTCAGGGTCCGCCCGGCGATCAGGGTCTCCCGGTGGTCCACGCACAACCGGGCCAGGGCGTCGGCGCAGCGCCGCAGGTCGGCCAGCAGCAGGGCCCGGACCCGGTCGACGACCACCATGGTGGCGCTGTCCAGAATGTCCTGGCTGGTGGAACCCCGGTGCACATACTCGGCGACCTCGGCCGGCAGCAGCTTCATCAGCGCCGGCACGAAGGGCACGACCGGG
This sequence comes from Kutzneria sp. NPDC052558, assembly GCF_044547355.1. Lineage (NCBI taxonomy): Bacteria > Bacillati > Actinomycetota > Actinomycetes > Pseudonocardiales > Pseudonocardiaceae > Kutzneria > Kutzneria sp. NPDC052558. The sequence continues at coordinate 72,791 of NZ_JBIUAG010000014.1, read as the reverse complement.
TTGGCCGCGCCCCGCGAAGCCACGGCCAGCGCGGCCACGTCCAACTGGTCGGCCGACACCGCGGAGATGGCCTTGGCGGCGTTGTCGGGCACGACCCCGAGCCGGGCCTGGGCCCGGGCCAGGGCGGCCTCGACGTCGACCATGGCCTGCACCCACGCCTCGTCGCCGGTGATCGCAGCCACGGGCGTGCCGGCCCAGGTGGGGGCCAGCAGGCCGGAATCGGTGCTCACGCGAGTCTCCCAACCTCCGCCATCGGCGCGGACCGAACGGCCAGGGCCGCGCGGGCGATGGCGTCGGAGTCCTCCAGCGTCACGGAGCCGACGCCGGGGCGGATGCCGGCGGCGGTCACCCAGTGAACGTACTCGGTGGGCACGCCGTAGGCGAACCGTGCGGGATGGGGTCGGTTGGTGGCGTCGATCACGCGGTACGGCCGCGCGGTGACGGCCATGCCGCCGCTCTCGAACGACTCGCTGCCCTCGTCGGGAATGTGGAACGACCGGCACTGCCCGGTGGCCTTGAGGTAGCGCAGCAGCGGGTTGGCGCTGCGGTGCAGGTCCACATCGGGGATCCGGGCCTCGATGAGCGTGGTGACGGCGATCGGCGGGGCCGGCACGGAGGAGGCGTCCACCAGGAACACGTCGTCCAGCGCGACCCGCACGCCGGGGCCGAGCACCCGGAGCACACCGGCCTCCAGCAGCGCGGTCATCTCCTCGATGCGGCGCAGCGGCGGGCCGATGGACAGGAAGGCGTTGAACGGGGTGTACCAGCGGGCCAGCTCGTCCCGGTAGGAGCTGCCGGTGATGCCACCGTGGTCGACGACCATGCGGATCTCGTTGCGCAGGTCGCGAAGCGTGTCGAGGGCGGCCTTGAGCGGGCTGGAAACGTTGCCGCGCCTGGCTTCCCGGGCGTCGGAGCGCAGGTAGCCGAGCAGCCAGCGCTGGTAGTCGGCCTGATCGCTGAAGGCCTTCTCGCCGTACGGCTTGGCGATGCGCTCCCAGTTCCACAGCTCGTCCGCGCGCACCCCGAACCGGGCCAGCAGCTCGGCGTCGTCGAGATCATCACGCAGGACCTCGACGTACAACCGGGAGAACTCCTCGACCTGGGCCGGCAGCAGCCGGCCGGCCAGCAGGGTCGAGTAGTAGACGGCGCGGGCCTCCTTGTCGATCAGCGGCCACACGTCGTGCATGAACCGGACCCGGCCGGAGTGGCGCAGCCGCTCGATCACCGGCGGCGTGAGGAACAGCGGAATGTGCCGCCCCACCGGGCCCTTCTGGTTCTCGCCGCGCGCGTGGTGCGGGACGCCGCGCCGGGATCCGGCGTACAGCGCGGGTTCCAGGCCGGACGGGTGGTAGACCAGCCCGTCCTCGGTGCGCTCGTACCACCCGCCCCGGCCCTCGGTGAACAGGGCCAGGTAGTCGAAGAAGTTCAGCCCCAGGCCGCGCAGCGCGACCTTCTCCCCCGGCTCGATGCGGGACAGGTCCAGGTCGGCCGGGTTGCTGGGCGGGATGTAGGTCAGGGCCCGCTCGGAGGCGAAGTCCCGCAAGGACATCTCCTCGGCGGTCAGCGCCACCGGGCCGTGGCCCAGCGCCAGGATGACGGCGTCGACCGAGTCCACAGTGGACCCGCTCTTGAGTCGCACGCTCTGTCGGCCGTCGGGCTGGTCGTCCACCGCGACGGCGGTGCCCCGGTGCACGGTCACGGAGACGTCGCCGGCGTTGGCGACCAGCTGCGTGAACACCCATTCCAGGTAATAGCCGTAGATCGCGCGAGTGGGGTACGAGTCGGGCCCCAGCCGGGAGGCCTCGGTGAGGACCTGGTCCGGGTACTGGTCGCCGGCGATGGCCTTGGCCCACTCGTACAGGCTCGGCCCCGGCACGACCGGGCCCTCCAGGGCCACGCTCTCGTCGGTGTAGAGGCTGACCTGCGAGGCCACGGTGTTCATCAGCAGCATGTCGGACTGGTTGATCCGCCACACGTTGCCCGCGCCGGGCGGGAACGGGTCGACCAGGTGCACGTCGACCGGTGCGCCGTCGGCGTTGGCGATTATCCGCTCCAGCACGGAGGTTCCGCGCGGCCCAGCCCCGATGACACAGATCTTCACGGCAGGCACACTCCCGCCTGCCAGCTCGGCACGGTCGGCTGCCAGCCCAGCTGGTCGCGGGCCTTGGCGTTGTCCGCGCCGCGCTGCCGGGTCTGCTGGAACGCCCCGTACCAGCCCAGCAGCCGCTCCCCCAGTTCGAGGGGAATCCGCTTGGGCTCGGGGGCATTGAGCAGGTTGGCGTAACCCGGCAGCCAGGCGTGCGCCGGCGACGGCTCGTTGTCGACGATGTTGAACACGCCGGTGGCGGCGTGCTCGACCGCCAGCACGGCGGCCAGCGCCGCGTCTCGTACGTGTACGAACGACGTCAGCCCCGCGCCGTCGCCGACCAGCGGCAGCCGGCCGAGGTGCACGGCCTGCCCGATCGTCCCGTTGGCGTCGTACACAGTGTGCTGCCCGTACAAACTGCCGTACCGCAACACGATCGGGGCCAGCTCGCCGGCCTGGAGCACGGTCCGCTCCAGGTCGGCGACGGCCTGCACGGTGGTGGCCCACGTCGCGTCGGGGGCGTCCAGATACAGCGGCGCGTCCTCGCCCAGCACCGGATCCCCGACCGGCGCGGCGGCGAAGGCGATGCTCTGGGCCACGAATCGCCGCACCCCGGCCGCCTGGGCCGCCCGCACCAGGTTGGCGGTGCCGACCCGGCGCACCTCGGCGGTCCGCTCGAACACCTCCCAGCGGGTGTCGCCGCTGACCGGCCGCAGCGCGGTCACCTGGTGCACAATGACTTCCGGCCGCGCGGCGGCGACGGCGGCGGCCACCGCCGGCGCGTCCAGCAGGTCGGCGGCCACCACCGCGTCGGCCTCCAGGTCCGGCGCGGGCCCGCGGACCAGGGCGGTGACGTGGTGATCAGCCTTGCGCAGCAGGGGAAGCAGCTCGCGGCCGATCACCCCGGTCGCGCCGGCCAGCAGCACCCGCATGGTCAGTTCCTCTCTCCGGCGGGGGCGACCCGCATCAGCAGGCGGCACTCGGGATCCCCGAACCGCAGGCAGCCGGTCGCCCTGTTCTCGGTCAGCGCCACGCCGAGGCCATCGGACCAGCCGGCGTGGATTTCCGTGCAGGGACACTGGTATCCGTCGAGCGAGCCGGCCATCCGGACCATCACCACGGCGAAGTTCTGCCGCATGGTCAGTTCCAGCAGCTCGTCGTCAAGGGCGGTCACGCCGCCGTCCCGCAACTCGTTGGGGAACATGATGTCGGCGCACCGCTCGTACAGTTTGGCCAGGGTGGCCGAATCGGCCTGCGCCACCGGTTCGCCGTGGGCCCGGGCCACCTGCTTGCCCACCCGGGCGGCGACGAACCGCATCGCCTCGGCGTTGACCTCGTTGGCCACCTCCTGGCCGAAGCGGCTGGCGACGCCCTGGTACCAGCGGGCGTCGTGCAGCCACCACAGCCGGTACACCTCCATCGGAGCCCCCACGTCACTTCCCCTCGGCGCGGGCGACCAGCTCCTTGGCGCGTTCCCGCATCACGCGCTTGAGCACCTTACCGGTGACCCCCACGGTGACATCGCCGTAGTCCATGCGCAGGGCCCTTGTCACGGGCGGGAATCCGTGCTGTGCCAACACGTCGTTGACCCACGCGGTCAGATCATCGGCCGGGTCCTGCGCGCCGGCGAACTGAAGCAGCACGTAGGCGTCGCCGAGCCCGTCGCCGTCCCAGTCGGCCCGCACCCCGTCCTCGACGATCGCGGTGACGGTGCAGTCCACCAGCTCGGGCCGGTTGGCCAGCAGCAATTCCTCTGTGCGGGTGCTGAAAACGATGCCGTGACGGGTCCGAATGGCGTCAGGGGCCCGGTCCAGGTGATAAAAATTACCCTCGGCGTCCTGAGTGGCCAGATCGCCGGTGAGCCAGTAGCCGCCCAGTCGCAGCCGGTGCCAGGTGATGGAGTCGTTCCAGTATCCGGGAGTCAGCGTCGGGGACTTGACGCCCAGCCGCCCGACCTCCCCGGCCGGCAGCGGCCGGCCGTCCTCGGACAGCACGGCGGCCTGGGCGAAGCTCATCGGCTTGCCGATGCAGCGGCCGAACGAGGCGCTGCCCGGCTTGTGTCCATTGTGGAAGATGGAGTAGCCGGTCTCCGAGGAGCCGAGGCCGTCGGTGAACACCGAGCCGGGCACCCGGTGCGGCTTGAGGTCGCGGCCGATCTCCTCGTGGCTGCCCAGCCCGACCAGCACGCGGATGTGGGCCTCGTGGGCGGCGTCGCCGGTGTTGTAGTAGGCCTCGATGCTGGAGGTGTCCCATCGGGACAGGTCGGCCGTGGCCATCTGGGCGTACGTGCCGGAGAAGCCGAACACCGTGGTGGGCTTGAACTTCTGCACGGCGTCGAGCACGTCGTGGCCGTTCTGGCTGGACAGCAGCATCACCGGCGAGCCCAGCAGCAGCCCGAACATCATCACCGACATGGCGGCGTTGTGGTTGCCCGGCAACGCGACCAGCAGCCGGCCCATCGAGCCGCCGACCGACAGCTTGAGCCGGTGCAGCTGGGCGTAGAGCAGGGTCTCGTGGGTGTGCGGCACGGCCTTGGGCATGCCGGTGGTGCCCGAGGAGTGCGAGATGATGATCGGGTCGGTCTTGTCGTGCCGGTAGGGCCAGCCGGTGGCCGGCAGGTGATCACGGTGCGAGGGCTTGACATCGGCCGAGGTGATCACGAAGCCCAGGTCGTCCCCGGAGGCCAGGGTTTCGTGTCGTTCGGCGTCGGTGACCGCGCCGGAGGCGCCCTGCCGGCGGATGTACTCGCGGGCGATCTCGGGGCGCAGCTTGGCGTTGGCGAAGGAGGGAATCGCGCCCAGCGAGTTGACCGCCATGAAGTTGATGGCGAACTCGGTGCTGGAGGCGGTGAGCACGCCGACCACGTCGCGCGGCTTGATGCCCTTGCTGGCGTAGAAACCGGCGTAGGTCTCGACGATCTCGTACAGCTGGCCCAGGGTCAGCACCTCGGGCCGGCTGCCGTCCGGGGCCGCCCAGGTGCCGTCGGTCCACAGCACCGGCTCGTCCAGCGGCCGCCCGTACTCCTTGATGCGGTGCAGCACGTTGCCGGCGCCGAGTTCGGTGTCGGCGGCGATTCGGGCGCGCTCTTGTTTGGTGATCACGAGGTCACTTTCCTCATTGGGGTTCCCTTTCCAGCAGGAGCGCTGACGCGCCGTCGGTGGTCGGTGGGGTGCGGCCGAGCAGCCGGTAGACGGCTTCGGTGCGGTCGTCGGCGGCCAGCTCCACGCTGAGCAGCAGCACGGCGTCCAGTTCGGGGTCGGCGAGCAGCAGCTCGGCGGTGTCCAGCGGATCCTCGTCCACTGTGGACATGCTGAGCAGCGGCCCGGTCAGGTCGAGCTCACGGCTGAGGAAGCCCAGCACGGCGTTGGCGGTGGCCTGCATGAACAGGATGGCGTTGTGCGCCTGCCCGCCGACCAGCAGCCGGCTGGCCAGGCCGGTGGTGGTGGCGTCGCCGATCAGGCTGGACACGACCACGGCCAGCCGGGAGCCGTCGAACTCCCGGCCCCGCAGGCATGCCACCGCGGCGTGGTACACGAGCGGGTTGAAGGCGGACTCGATGAAGCCGGGCACCGGCTCCAGCTCGCCGGCCGCCTCGGCCCGAGCAACGGTGATCACGGCCGCTCCAACAGGATCGCGGTGTTCATGCCGCCGAACGCGGCGTTGAGCGACAACACCCGATTCACCGGCGCGCGCCGCGGACCTTCGGTCACGTAGTCGAGGTCGCAGGCCGGGTCCGGGGTGGTGTACCCGGCCGTGGGCGGCAGCACGCCGTCGAGCAAAGCCAGCAGGGACACCACGAACTCCACCGCGCCGGAGGCCTCCAGCATGTGCCCGGTGGTGCTCTTGGTCGAGCTGATCGGGGTGTCCGAGCCCAGCGCCGTCCGCAGGCCGTTGGTCTCCGCGCCGTCGTTCAACGGGGTTCCCGTGCCGTGCGCGTTGACATAGTCCACATCGGACACTCTCGCCCGGCGCAAGGCCTGGCGCACGGCCGAAGTGATGCCCCGGCCCTCGGGATGCGGCTTGGCGATGTGGTAGGCGTCCGAGGCGACGCCGAAGCCGGTCATCCGGGCCAACACCGTGGCGCCGCGCCGCGCCGCGTGCTCCTCGGACTCCAGCACGATCGCGGCGACGCCGTCACCCAGCAGCAATCCGGTTCTGTCCTTGGAGAACGGGCGGATCACGCCGTCCTTGGCGAAGGCCCGGCCGGAGTCGAACTTGGCCATGTTCTCCTCCTCCACCAGGTACGCGCCGGCGCACAGGGCCACCTCCTGCCGGCCGGCGGTGATCAACCGCCAGCCATGGATCAGCGCCGTCGCCGAGGCCACGCAGGCGTTGGTGAACGCCAGCCGTGGCCCGCGAAACCCGATGCGGTCGGCCAACATCGAGGCCAGCACGCCGGGAACGTCCGGCCCCGGCGTGTACTCCTGGCCCCGGGAGAACCGCGTCACCGACTTCCAGTCGCCGGCCGAGCCCAGCAGCACCGCGGCGGCCGTGTCCGGGGACAGGCCGGCCATGTCCACGGCGTCGTCGGCGCAGCCGCCGAGCACCGCGTCCAGCTCGGGGTCGCCGGCCGCGGCGGCGGTCATCGGCGTCCGGAACGGCGTGGGATCGAACCGGCGCGCCGGCGCGAACACCTGGATGCCGGTGAACACCCCGTCCCGCAACGCCTTCTCGCCCCAGCCGAACGCCGTGAACACGCCGTACCCGGTGACGACGACCCCGCCGGTCACGCCTTGACCCGATTCAAGTAGTTGGTGATCCGCTCGACGGACGTGAACTCGTCCAGGTCCTCGTCCTCGGGGTCGGCGTCGACCCCGAAGCGGGCCTTCACCTGGTGCAGCAACCACACCAGGGCCATCGAGTCGATCACCAGCTCGGCGTCGGAGGCCAGATCGGCCGGCAGGTCCGGAAAGATCCGGGGATCGGCGAGCAGCTCCCGGACATCCTGCTCAGTCACTGGACACCCTTGCGCCGCACGATGTCCGCGGCCAGCTGGCCCAGGGTCATCGCGCCGATGGCCTCGATGTCGGTGTCGGGGATCTTCACCCCGTACTCGCGCTCCAGGCGCAGCGTGAGCTCGACCAGGCTGAGCGACTCCAGGTCGATGCCGCTGGTGCCGATCGGGCTGTCGTCGGTGACCTTGTCCCGTTCGATCGGCACGTTCATCTCGCCGATGAGGGTGTCCAGCACCCAGTCGCGCACGTCGGCGTCGGTCAGCGTCGCGGTCATGTCTGTCTTGTCCTCTCAGGGAATCCGGTTCAGGCGACCAGGGCCGCGGCCCGCAGCGCGCCGCGGTCGCGGATGAGCTTTCCGTTGGGGGTGCGCGGCAGCCGGGGCAGCACCCGCACCAGCTTCGGCAGCTTGTAGTCGGCCAGGTGCTCGGCGCACCACCGGACCAGGTCCTCGGCGGCCAGCTTCTCGTCCACAGTGGACACGTACGCCTCGATGACCTCGCCGTGCACCAGCACCGCCTCGGCCACCGAGCCGTGCCGGGTCAGCACGTCCTCGATCTCGGTCAGGTCGACCTTGAGGCCGCCGATGACCACCAGCGAGTCGCCCCGGCCGAGCAGCCGGACCGTGCCGTCCACGGTCAGCTCGGCCCGGTCCCGGGTGCGCAGCCAGCCGTCCACGTACCGGTCCTGGCCGTCCTCGGTCAGGTACGGCGACGCCGGCAGCCGCACCTCCACCTCGCCGTGCTGGATACGCAGCGAGATGCCGGGCGTGGCCGGGCCGACGGTCGGCCGCAGCCGGCCGCTGACGTCCATGGCGATCACGCCGGTCTCGGTGGTGCCGTAGGACTCGCCGACCCGCACCCCGTACACCTCGTGGAACCGCTCGGCCACGGCCGGCGGCATCAGCTCGCCGCCCGACACCGCGCACCGCAGCGAGGCCAGCAGCGGCGGATCCTCAGCGGTGGCAAGGAGTTCGTAGTGGAACGGCACCCCGAAGATCGCGCTGACCTCGTGCTCGGCGGCCGCCCGCAGGATGTCGCCGGCGGCCACCCGCGGCGAGAACACCACGCCCACGCCGGCGTACAGCGAGTGCAGCAGGCCGGCGATCAGGCCGAAGCTGTGCGCGGTGGAGCTGAGCAGCAGCACCCGCTCCCCCAGCGCCGGCATGCCGGCCAGCTGGTTGAACCGGCGGATCTCGGCGGTGATCGACTCCTCGGTGCGGCCGACCACCTTGGGCCGCCCGGTGGAGCCGGAGCTGAACTGGATCAGCCGGTGCGCGGTGCTCGCCGGCCGGCCGTCGGCCCGCTTCTCCGTCACCAGCTCGTGCCGCGACCGGAAGTTCAGCCGGGACCAGCCGCCCGCGCCGGCGCGGACCACCAGCTGCGGCCGGCACAGCGCCCGCAGCTGCTCGACCTCGGCCGGCTTGAGCCGGTGGTCCACCAACATCACCTGCGCGCCCAGGCGCCACAGGGCCAGCAGGACCTCGATCTGGGTGAAGCTGGGCGGCACCTGCAACGCCACGGTGCTGCCCTCGCGCACGCCCGCGGAGGCGAACAGCGCCGCCTCCTGCGCCACCGCCTCGCGCAGTTCTCCGTGCGTGACAACGTGATCGGCGATGAGGTACGGCAGGTCGTCGGGATGGGTGGCCATCAGGTCGGACACGAGCCGCATGTCAGCTCTCCTTGCAGAACTCGCCGATCGGCAGGCCGACGTGCCGCTTGTCGGTGGCGATGTAGCCGAGCAGCTCGTCGCCCCGCTCCAGCTCGGTCACGTTGCGCACCTTGGGGCCGGGGCCGAGCACCCGCACGTGCCAGTCGTCCTGCACGGTCAGGCTCACCTCGACGCCGTCCTGCGAGTGCGCGGTGATCTGCAACAGCGGCCGGGATTCCAGCTTCGCGCGGCCGACCACGACCCGCCGGGTCCGGCCCTCGGTGTTGACCGCCAGCACCGTGCTGCCGGAGTGCAGTTCCGACAGGTAGTTGGTGCGGTTGTCCGGGCCGAGCACATACGAGTGCAGCGCGCCGGCGTTGACCCGGAACGGCCGGGTCGGCATGTACGGCAACGGATGCGTCTCGCTGACGCACAGGATGTAGCCCGAGGAGTAGGAGCCGACCAGGATGCCCTCGTCCTGCTCGAAGTGCGAGCAGGTGTCCACGCAGACCCGGTCGCCCAGGCCGACGTGCTCGATGCGGTCCACGGTCAGCGTGCTCAGGTTGAGGTCCTGGGTGCCGGCCTCCAGCAGCCGCGACAGCTGGAACACCTCGTTGGCGTCGCGGGGCGCGAGCAGCAGGCCGTCCGAGCCGTGCTCCAGGACGTCCAGCACGATGGTGGCTTCCTCGATGTCGCCGACCACGCAGATCAGCTTGCCGTCGGCGGCGTCGGCCGCGGCGATCACGATCTCCAGCGGGATCTTGGTCGGGTCGGTGAAGCTGACGATCGTCCACGGCAGCCTGGCCGCCGCGGTGCAGGCCAGCCGCAGCGTGCGGTCGTCGCGCACCTCCACGAACACCGAGCCGGTGTGCCCGGTGGCGATCAGCCGGTCCAACTGGTCGGCGTCGTCCACATTCACGGTGACCAAGTCGGCGTCACCGGTTTCGTTGCCGAGCAACACCTTCCGCACGGTCGGCGGCAGCGTGGCCAGCTGGGCCGGATCGTCCGAGACCACGCCGGCGATCCGGGCGTGCACCGCGGCCGCGACCACGGCCTCCAGCTGCTGCGGCGGGACGGTGCGCAGGTCGATCCAAGCGAATTTCACGCTGTCTCCAGAAGTCGGGCGGCGGCCTGGGCGGGGTGCAGCACGGCGGCGAGCTTGTTCATCAGGGAACGGGGAGTCGGGGAGGTGAAGATCCGGCGGCCCACGGCCAGGCCGGCGCAACCGGCGTCGAGCGCGGCGCGGGCGTAGTCGACCAGGCCGTCGCCGTCCGGGTCGGCCTCGGCGGCGGGGCCGCCGGCCACCAGGACCGGGATCGGGCAGCTGGCGGTCACCTCGGCCATCCGCTCGGCCGGCAGCGCCATCGACGTCTTGACCAGGTCGGCCCCGAGATCGGCGGCGATGTTCACCACGTGGGACAGCACGGTCGGGTCGAAGGAGCTGGCCATGCGGGGCCCGCGGGCATAGGCCATGGCGATCAGCGGCACGTTCCAGGCGTGGCACTGTCCGGCCACCGTGCCCAGGTCGGCCAGCTGCTTGGCCTCGGTGTCGGAGCCGATGTTGACGTGCACGCTGACCGCGTCCGCGCCCAGCCGCAGCGCGTCCTCGACGTCGCCGACGAGCACCTTGGCGTGCTGGTCGGCCGCGTGCGACGTGCCGGCGGACAGGTGCACGACCAGCGCGCAGTCCTCGAGCAGGCTCGGGTCGATGGCCCGCATCCGTCCTTTGTGGACGATGATGGCGTCGGCCCCGCCGAGCACGACGGCCCGGATCAGCTCGTCCCAGTCCTCGTTGGGCACCACGGGTCCGTCGGACACGCTGTGGTCCAGCGGGACGAACAGGTGCCGGCCGTCCCCGGCGCGCGACAGGCGCCGGGTGCGGAACGCCTTCCCGGGATCGGCCACGGTGCGCACCTCCTGTTCATACGGATCGGGGATCGATTGAATGATTGACGCCGAAAGAACGGCCGGACAACTAACACCTCGCGATAACTTCGCAGTTATGTCCACCGCCAGAGATTGTTCCGATGACCGCGCGGGAGAACTCTGATGAGACTTTGAAGATGCTCTGCTATGAGCGGTCGGCGCAGTTGGTCAAGTGTCAACACGTGGGATGTACGCCCAGGCAGACGGCCTATGGTTGACCTTGCCGGGCCTCGCTAACATGACTGGGCGCGAGCCGGCACGGTTCGCCGGTCCACGTATTCTTCACATGATCGGAGTCGATCGTGGCAATTTCCGTCAAGCTGGCGGTGGCCTTCCACGGAGGCAGTGGGCACACCGCCAGATTTGCGGGCGCCGTGCACGCGGGCGCGTCATCGGTGAGCGGCTGCGAATCGACGCTGGTCAGCGTGGACACGATCGACGAGGCCGGCTGGGCCGCCCTGGACGGCGCGCACGCCATCGTGTTCGGCGCGCCCACCTACATGGGCACCGCCTCGGCCGCCTTCCACCAGTTCGCCGAGAGCACGTCCAAGCGCTTCCTGCGCCAGACCTGGCTGGACAAGCTGGCCGCCGGCTTCACCAACTCCGGCGACAAGCACGGGGACAAGTCCTCGACCCTGCGCTACCTCCAGACGCTGGCCGCCCAGCACGGCATGACCTGGGTCAACCTGGGCCTGAAGTCGGGCTGGAACTCCTTGCGGGGCAGCGAACACGACATCAACCGGCTTGGCTTCCACGACGGCGCGGCGGCGCAGTCGCTACTGGGCGCCCGGCCCGACGACGCCCACCGGTCCGATCTGGAGACCGCCGAACACCTGGGCCGACGCGTGGCCGAGCAGGCGACGATCTTCGTGGCCGGCCGCGCGGCGCTGGCCCCGGTGCGGTGACCGTCAGCGCCGATCCCGTTGTGCGGCCGCGCATCTGGGCGGCCGTGCTGGGCGTCGCCGTGCTCGCGCAGACGGTGGCGGCGATGGACAGCTCGGTGCTCAACCTGGCCGTGAAGACGCTGGCCGACCCGGTGGCCGGGCTCGGCGCCGGGGTCGGCGAGCTCGCCTGGGCGATCAGCGCCTACACCGTGGTGTACGCGGCGGCGATGTTCGCCGGCGGCGCGCTGGCCGACCGGTTCGGGCCCCGCTGGGCGCTGGGCGCCGGTCTGGCGGTGTTCATGGTCACGTCCGCGCTGGCGGCGTTTTCCGTGACACCGCTGGAACTCGTGCTGTGCCGCGGCGGCATGGGCGTGGGTGCGGCGCTGATCACACCGGCAACGCTGTCGGTGGCGCTGCGGGCCTCGGAGCCGGCGCGGCGGCCGAAGGCGGTGGCGATCTGGGCATCGGCCTCGGCGGTCGGCATCGCGATCGGTCCGATCGTCGGAGGGCTGCTGCTGAGCCGGCTGTGGTGGGGCTCGGTGTTCCTGCTCAACGTGCCCGTGACGGCGATCTGCCTGGTGGGACTGGCTTTGTGGGTGCCGCGGCTGCACGTCGACCAGCAGCGGCCGCTGGACTGGCCGGGTCTGGCGCTGTCGTTCGGCGGCCTGCTCGGACTGGTCTACGGCGTGATCCAGATCGGCGGCGACGTCGGCTGGGACTCGCCGTCGGCGCTGGTCCCGCTGGTCGCCGGCGTTGTCCTGCTCGCGGCGTTCGCCGTGCAGCAGAGCCGGTCCCGCGCCCCGAGTTTTGACGTCCGGTTGTTCCTGCGACGGCGGTTCGCCGGCGGCGGGCTGGTGCTGACGGTGGCGTTCTTCGGCATCACCGGGCAGCTCTTCTACGCGTCCTTCTATCTCCAGGACGTGCTGGGGCTGAGCCCGTTCGGCGCGGGGCTGGCCATCGCCCCGACGGCGGTCGGCATTCTCGCCGGCAACCTCCTGGCCCCGGCGCTGGTGCGGCGGTTCTCCGTGCGGGCGGTGGCATCGGCCGGGATGATCGTCGCCATCGGCACGTTGACGTGCTATCTGGTGTTCGACGCCCGTACCCCCGTTGTCCTTTTTGGACTGATGATGCTGGTGCAGGGATTCGCCATGGGCACCGTGGTGGTGCCGGCGACCAGCGCCGCGATGGACGACCTGCCGGCCGACCGCAGCGGCGCCGGCTCCGCGGTCACGTCCGGGCTGCGGCAGTTCGGCGGCACGCTCGGCACCGCCGTCGGCAGCACGATTCTCAGCGCCTGGTACCGGTCCGGGCTGCGGCCGGCGTTGTCCGGCCTGTCCGACGACCAGGCCCGACAGGCCCTCGGCTCCACACAAGCGGCGCTGGCCGTCGCCCGCGCGGCCGGCCGGCCCGACCTCGCGGAGGCCGCCACCTCCGCGTTTGTCCATGCGATGCGGATCACCGCCGGCGCCAGCGCCGTCCTGGGGCTGAGCGGGCTGGTCCTCATCGCCGTGTGTCTGGGTGGCAGAACCGACTAAGGGGAACAAAACCATGCAGGTCGAGTTGCGGCATCTCCAGGTGATCCGGTCGGTGGCGGACGCCGGCAGCATCAGCCGGGCGGCCACCCAGCTGCGGATCGCCCAGTCCGGCCTGACCGCGCAGGTGCAGCGGATCGAGCAGGAACTCGGCGGCGCGCTGTTCCGCCGCACCACCAGCGGCGTCGCGCTCACCGAGCTGGGTGAGCACGTCGTGGCGCGGGCCCGGGACGTGCTGGCCCAGTTCGACGACCTGGTGGAGAGCGCCAAGGTGCTGGCCGTGCGGGACGAGCCGGCGGCGGCGATCCGGGTGATCGGCCCGCTCGGCCCGATCACCCCGATGCTGGCCGGCGCCGTGCGCGAGCTGCTGCCCGACCGCGAGCAGGTCACCCAGATCGCCCACACTCCCGAGACCATCAACGAGATCCTGGAGGCGTCCGAGTTCGACGTCGCCGTGTGCGGGCAGCAGCCGTCGGTGCCGATCACCGTGCCGACCGGGCTGCGCACCCGCAACCTGGTCAACGAGACCGCCTACATCGGACTGTCGGCCTCGCACCGGCTGGCCGACCGGATGGCCCTGCGGCTGGCCGACCTGGCCGACGAGGACTGGGTGCTGCCCAACGAGAAGCTGTCCGGGCTGACCACCGCGCTGCGGCTGGCCTGCGAGGAGGCCGGCTTCACGCCGCGCTGCCGGCACCGCGGCGCGGACATGGCGACCGCGGCGATGATGGTCCGATGTGGACACGCCATCGCCGCGTTCTACCCCAGCGCCGTCACGGTTCCCGGCATGGTGTTACGCCCGCTGGTGGGAAACCCGTTGCAGCGCACCATGCAGCTGGTCTGGCGACCCAGCTCGGCCGTGGCCGGCCTGGCCGACCTGGTGCACGCCAAGGTGGTCAAGCGCTACCAGACCCTGGTGCACGACCACCCCGTGTACGCCGCGTGGTGGGAGTCCCACCCCAACTCCTGACCCCACCCCCACCCCTCGACGCCAGGAAAGGCCCGTTCCTGGCGTTGGGGGGTGTCATGAAGGGCCCCATACTGACGTTCAACGTCATGAAGGGGCCCTTCCTGACGTTGAACGTTGTGAAGGGGCCCTTCATGACGTTCAACGAGAGGATCGGTCCCTTGATCTTGGGGCGGGGTGGGGGCGGTGGGGGGGTGGGTGGGATCAGTTGGTGATCGAGTCGGCGGGGATGAGGCGGGCCATGTTGCGCTCGGCCAGGGCCGTGATGGTGACGAACGGGTTGACCCCGGTCCAGCCCGGGATCAGCGAGGCGTCGTTGACGTACAGGCCGGGATAGCCGGGGACGCGGCCGTACATGTCCGTGGCGGAGCCCAGGACCGCGCCGCCCAGCGGGTGGTAGGTGAAGTCGTCGCCGAAGGCCCGGTTGCCGCTGAACAGGTCGTACCGGTAGATGGTGCCGTTGGCCGCGTTGACCTTGTCGAACAGGGTGCGGGCGGCGTTCTCGGCGAAGTCCTTCTGGGTGGGGCCCCAGGCCAGCCTGGCCTGCCCGCTGGTCGGGTCGTAGCTGAAGGAGCCGCGCTCGGGGCTCTTGGTGATGGCCAGGTAGAGGCTGATGTAGAGCTCGAAGTTGGCCGGCATCGGGGCGATCTCGGCGAACACCGGCACCGCCTGGTTGCGGGCGTCGATGCCCAGCGTGGGCATGCCGGCCTGGACCGAGCCGGTGGCCTTCCAGTTGGCCCGGGCGGTCATGATGTTGCCGTTGGGGCCCCAGTTCCGGCCGAACTGCGCGCCGATCGCCGGCAGCGCGCCGGTGTCCCTGGCCTGTAACAACAGTTGCATGGTGCCGAGGCAGCCGGCGGCCAGGAACAGGTACTTGCAGTTCACCGTCTGGGAGGACGTGGTGTTGCCAAGGGTGTCCACTGTGGACATGTTCACCGCGTAGGTGCCATCGGCGTTGCGGCCGATGGCGGTGACCTTGGTCAGGGTCTTGAGGGTGACGTGGCCGGTGCCCAGCGCGGCCGGCACGTAGCTCTTGTCCAGGCTGCGTTTGCCGTGGTTGTTGCCGTAGATGACCTCGCAGTTCAGTGCCGACTTGGGCACCTGGCCCAGCGCCTCCTGCTCCATGTAGTTGAAGTCGTACACGTTGGGCACGAAGGAGGTGGCGAAGCCGGCCTTGGCCGCGTCGTCCCGGCCGACCCGGGCGAACTGGTAGCAGTCGGTGGTGTTCCACCAGTTCTGGTCCACGCTGTTCACGCCGAGCATCTGGTTGGCCAGCGGGTAGTACGTGCCGTACATCTCGTCGGCGTCCACCCCGGGCAGGATGTCGGCGAAGGAGTCGCGGGTCGGGGTGACGGCCATGCCCCCGTTGACCAGGGAGCCGCCGCCGACGCCGCGGCCGCAGTAGACCTTCATGTTGGGGAAGTCGACCCGGTCCAGCACGCCGGCGTAGGAGCTGATCGGCTTGTTGATCACCGGCAGCCAGAGCAGGGTGTCCAGCGGGGCCTCGGTCATCGTCTTGAACCACATGGACCGCTGATCGGGATTGACCATGGTGCAGAACACGTTTCCGTCCGCGCCGGGCGTGTTCCAGAGCTGGCCCATTTCCACCATCAGGGTCGTCACGCCGGCGACGCCGAGCCGCAGGGCCGTCACCGAGGCGCCGTAGCCGCTCCCGACCACAACGGCCGGAACATAAGTGCTGGTCGCCGCGCGTGCGGCCCGGGGCGCGACCACGGTCGCGCCGACAGCGGTGGCGGCGCCGAGCATGGTCAGCCCGAGCATCCGCCTGCGAGACATCATTGTCGTGCGCATGCGTCACATGATGAACCTAGAACACGTTTCACCAACGCGGCCGAATGTATGAAAATACTGCCGTTTACGGTCGTTTATTGATCAAGAACGTGTTTCAGAACCGGCCACCGAAAAGGATCTTCGCGACCTGGTTGTCCGTTTCCTGGCCCTCGTTGTAGCCGCCCTGGCCGTTGAGGCTGTTCATCACCGACAACGTGTAGCGGGCGTCCGGCCCGACGAAGCCGACGGTGTTCATCACCCAGCCGCCCTGCTCCAGCGACCAGCCGTCCTTGTTGCCGGGCTGGGCCGCCGGGCCGGCCGCCCACACGCCCCACTGCTGGTCCGGCGCGACCGCCCGCAACTGCCCGACGATGTAGTCGCGCAGGTCGGCCGGCATCTTCACCAGCACGTAGTTGATCAGCGCGTCCAGGTCGTCCGGCGTGCACTTCTGGAATCCCCAGTAGGGATAGAAGTTGCTGAAACCCTTCTGCGGCTGCAACGAGGTCATGCCGTAGGTGGTGAAGGCGTTGTTGAACGTCATGTGGTCGGGCCCGGCGTAGGAGAACCAGAGCGTGTCCGCGGCCTTGTCGTCGGAGCTGTTGAGCATGCGGTGGATCAGGTCGCGGTCCCCGGCGGACAACGTGATCTGGCCGGCCTTGTCCCGCAGGAAGAGGTTGACCGTCATGGCCAGCTTGATCGTGGAGGCGGTCCAGACCAGGGTGTCGGCCTTGTCGTTGCGCCACACCTGCCCGGTCTGCCGGTCCCGCAGCACGATGCCGACGGTGCCGGGCCGCTTGGCGATGTAGTCCTGCACGGCCTGGATGCGGTGGCGCAGGTCGCAGTCGAAGTCCGTGCCCGGCGCGGAACAGGTCGGCGCGGCGCTCGTCGTCGTGGTGGTGCTGGCGGTGGTGGTGGCCGGCTGCTGCGCGGTGGACAGATCCTGCATGCTCGCGGTCATCGGCGGCAGCGCGGACTCGGGCACGCCCGCGTCGCCGCACCCGCCGAGGACAAGGGCAGCAACCAGGAGCGCGCCGGCGCGCGCGGCCGTTCGGATCACGTATGCAGGCTAATGGGCCCGGCGCCGACGGCTGTTGACGGGCCGGGCACACTGTGGCAGCCTGCCCAATATTGGTCTAGTCCAATAAGTGTCAACCTGGAGGCGAGGACCGGTGACCGTCGCACAACGCAGCCCGGAGCTGCTCCGCCTGGCCGATGCCGTGCTCCAGCCCGGTTTCGCCGGCGTCACCGCGCCGGACTGGCTGCGCCGCCGGCTGGACGAGGGGCTGGGCGGCGCGGTGTTGTTCTCCCGCAACATCGCCTCCCCCGAACAGGTCGCCGAGCTGACCGCCCAGCTGCGCCAGCACCGGCCCGACGTGCTCGTGGCCATCGACGAGGAGGCCGGCGACGTCACCCGGCTCGAGTTCGCCACCGGCAGCACCCGGCCCGGCAACCTCGCCCTCGGCGTGGTCGACGACGCCGCGCTGACCACCGAACTCGCCCGCGGTCTCGGTCTGGACCTGGCCGCCGCCGGCGTCAACCTCAACTACGCGCCGAGCGGGGACGTCAACTCCAACCCCGACAACCCGGTCATCGGCGTGCGCTCCTTCGGCTCCGACCCCGAGCTGGTGGCCCGGCAGACCGCCGCCTGGATCCGTGGCCTGCAGTCGGCCGGCGTCGCCGCGTGCGTCAAGCACTTCCCCGGGCACGGCGACACCGGCGTCGACTCCCACCTCGCCCTGCCCGAGATCGCCGCCTCCGCCGAGGAGATGGCCCGCGTCGCGCTGCCACCGTTCCGCGCCGCCTTCGACGCCGGCGTCAAGGCCGTGATGTGCGGGCACCTGATGGTCCCCGCCTACGACACCGAGCTGCCGGCCACGCTGTCCCGGCGCATCCTCGTCGACCTGCTGCGCACCGAACTCGGCTTCGACGGCTTGCTGGTCACCGACGCCCTGGAGATGAAGGCCGTCTCCGACCGCTGGGGCCTGACCGGGGCCGCCGTGCTGGCGATCGCCGCCGGGGCCGACGCGCTGTGCGTCGGCGGCGGGCTGTGCGACGAGGACACCGCCACCGCCCTTCGGGATGCCCTCGTCGACGCCGTCGTCTCCGGTGAGCTGCCCGAGGAGCGGCTGCGCGAGGCCGCCGGCCGGGTCGCCGCCCTGGCGTCGTGGGTCGGCACCGTCACCGACGACTCCGCCACCGACCCCGGCATCGGCCTCGAGGCCGCCCGCCGGGCCATCCGCGTCACCGTCGCCCCCGGCGAACGGTCCCTGCCGCTGGCCGCCGCCCCGCACGTCGTCGAGTTCCGGCCCCAGATGAACCAGGCCGTCGACAGCTCCACGCCTTGGGGCCTGGGCGCTCCCCTCGCCGAGCTCATGCCCGGCACCACCGTCGCCGTCTTCACCCCAGCCGACGCCGCCGTCGACCTCGCCCCCGCCGCCGGCCGTCCCCTCGTGCTCGTCGTCCGGGACGCCCACCGGCACCCGTGGATGAGCACCGCCCTCGACCAGGTCCTCGCCGCCCGCCCCGACGCCGGCGTCGTCGAGATGGGCCTGCCCGACGGCCCCACCCGCGGCGCCTTCCACCTCGCCACCCACGGCGCCACCCTCGTCACCGGCCAAGCGGCCGCCGAAGTCCTGGCCGGCTGACCCTCGCCCGGCCATCTCCCCCTCCCCCCTCCCCCGTTTTTCGCCACATGTGGCGCTGGGAGTCGAATGTGCGCCACATGTGGCATTTGCATGCGCGAATCCTGGCCCGGAATGGCCGGTGTGGATCGCCGGGGACATTCCCGGGTGGCTGCCTCTTGAGGCGGCGACGGCCGACCGCCGTTGCCGCCTTGATCTCCGCGCGGCCACCGTGGGGAGATGCGAATCCTCAAGAGCATCGGCGTCGCGGTGGCCGCCCTGGCACTGGCGGCGACCGTCCCGGCCACCGCACACGCGGCGACGCCGTGGGGCTCCACCACGAAGTGGCACAACGGGAAGTACCCGACCACGTGCCTGAGCCACCGCTACGACCCCGGCTTCGCCGTCCCGATGTCACCCGCCATCGGCACGATCGAGCCGGTGGTGACGAACACCTGCGGGGCGGCCTGGGACAACTACCAGTCGTGGACCACGACCCAGATCGGCGACAACCGTTTCCTGCTCAGCCAGGGCGTGAACGGGTGCGCGGCGATCAATCTGCTCGACGACATCGCGATGCTCGACTGCTCGACCACCAACCCGCGGCTGGTCTGGTCGGTCACCGGGGACGCGACCGCCGGCTACAAGTGGAAGTCCGAGTACAACCAGCTGTGCATTCGCGGCTGGGGCGACTACCAGCGGACCGATCCCGAGAGCTGCGACCAGCAGCTGCCCGAGATGACCTGGTTCCCGGCCAGCTAGCGGCTACTTGCCGGTGAAGACGGCTTTGCGGCGTTCGATGAACGACTGCACGCCCTCGGCGGCATCGGCGCTGGACAGCAGCGGCTGGAGGTCGGGGGCGAGGCGGGAGAGGGCGGCGGAGGGGTCGTCGAGGGACGCCCGCGAGGAGGCGAGGGTCGCGCGGACGCCGAGCGGGGCCTGGGCGGCGACGCGGCCGGCGAGCTCGATGGCACGGTCGAGCTGCTGCCCGGCGGGCACGACCTCCTGGACGAGACCGATGCGGTAGGCCTCGGCGGCGTCGAACTCGTCGCCGGTGAGCAGCCAGCGCATGGCGTTGCCCCAGCCGGCGACCTGCGGCAGTCGGACGGTGGCCCCACCGAACGGGTAGATGCCGCGCTGGATCTCGATCTGCGCGAAGCGGGTGCCCTCGGCGGCGATGCGGATGTCGGAGGCGAGCAGCAGCTCGATGCCCAGGGTCAGGCACCAGCCCTGGGCGGCGGCGACCACGGGCTTGGTGCGCGCGGGACCGCGGATGCCCCACGGGTCGATGGAGCCCTCGGGGTAGGTGAGGCCGGAGCCGGTGAGGGTGGGCGCGACCTGGGCGAGGTCGAGGCCGGCGGTGAAGTGGTCGCCGTGCGCGAACAGCACGCCGACCCGAGCGTCGGGGTCCCGCTCCAGCTCGCCGTAGGCGGCGGCCAGCTCGGCCAGCATGTCCGTGGTGAACGAGTTGCGCTTGTCCACCCGGTCCAGCCCGATCAGCAGCAGGTGCTCGCGGCGTTGCACGGTGACCGACATCGGAACCCTCCCAGCTGAGTTTCACTTTGAGACTCACTACTCAACCCGAGACGGTCGAGTTCCGCAAGGGCCGGCATACTGGCCGGGTGGTCAATCATCGCGAAGTGAGCGTCAACGGTCTCACCATGCACATCGCCGAACAGGGCACGGGACCGCTGGTCCTGCTGCTGCACGGCTTCCCCGAGAGCTGGTACTCCTGGCGGCACCAATTCCAGCCGCTGGCCGACGCCGGCTTCCACGTCGTCGCCCCGGACCAGCGCGGCTACGCCGGCACCGACCAGCCCGAGGCCATCGACCAGTACACGATCCTGCACCTGGTCGGCGACGTGATCGGCCTGATCCACGCCCTCGGCGAGCGGGAGGCCGTGGTCGTCGGCCACGACTGGGGCGCCCCCGTCGCCTGGAACACCGCGCTGCTGCGGCCCGACATCATCCGCGGCGTCGCCGGCCTGAGCGTGCCGCCCACTCGCCGGGCCCCGGCCCGCCCGCTGGACCTGCTGGAGAAGCGCTTCGGCAAGGACTTCTACCAGATCTACTTCCAGGAGCCCGGCGTCGCCGACGCCGAGCTGGCCGCCGACCTCAAGGACACCTTCCGCCGCTTCCTGGTCGCCGCCTCCGGCGACGCCGAGCCGGCCAAGGCCCGGGTGGAGGGCGGCGGCTTCCTCAGCGCCATGCCCCGCCCGGAGAAGCTGCCGTCCTGGCTGACCGAGGCCGACATCGACGCGTTCGCCGAGCAGTACGCGCGCAACGGCTTCACCGGCGGCCTCAACTGGTACCGCAACATCAACCGGAACTGGGAGCTGACCGCCGCGTGGGAAGGCGCGCGGATCACGCCGCCGTCGCTGTACTTCACCGGCACCCGGGACCTGGTCCGCACCTTCGGGGCGCCGGACTTCATCGAGAAGCTGCCCGAGCTCGCGCCGAACCTGCGTGGCGTGGTGGACCTGGAGGGCTGCGGCCACTGGACGCAGCAGGAGCGGCCGGATGAGGTCAACGCGGCGCTGGTGGAGTTCCTCAAGGGGCTCTGAATCGATGTCCGGGCGTAGCCTCGGTTTTTGATGGGCCTCTTCCTCGATCTGCTGGTCAGCCTGCTCGGCATCGGCGTTGTCGGGCTGGCCAGCAGCGCGCGGGTGGTCAAGCAGTACGAGCGGGGCGTGGTGTTCCGCCTGGGCCGGGTGCGCGAGGCCCCGCGCGGCCCCGGGCTGACCATGCTGGTGCCGGCGGTGGACCGGATGACCAAGGTGAGCCAGCAGATCGTGTGCATGCCGGTGCCGGCCCAGGACGGCATCACCCGGGACAACGTCACCGTCCGCGTCGACGCCGTCGTCTACTTCGCCGTGGTGGACCCGGTCAAGGCGATCGTGGCGGTGCAGGACTACCAGTTCGCGGTGTCCCAGGTGGCGCAGACCTCACTGCGCTCCATCATCGGCAAGAGCGAGCTGGACGACCTGCTGTCCAACCGGGAACGGCTCAACGAGGGCCTGGAGCTGATGATCGACAGCCCGGCCCTCGGCTGGGGCGTGCACATCGACCGCGTGGAGATCAAGGACGTCGCGCTGCCGGAGACGATGAAGCGCTCGATGTCCCGGCAGGCCGAGGCGGAGCGGGAACGGCGGGCCCGCGTCATCTCCGCGGACGGCGAGCTGCAGGCCTCGCACAAGCTGGCCGAGGCGGCCGCGACCATGTCGGACACGCCGGCCGCGCTGCAACTGCGGCTGCTGGAGACGGTGGTCGAGGTGGCAGCTGAGAAGAACTCGACTCTGGTGCTGCCCTTCCCGGTGGAGCTGCTGCGCTTCCTCGACCGGGCCACGGGCGAGCGCGTCGTCGATCACGGCGACGCCACTTGAAAGGCGGACTAACATTGGTTGGCGTGACGGCATTCCCAGCTCGACCCCTCGATACGGTCGCGGGCCTGCGTAGCGCGGTGGACGCCGCCCTGACCGAACTGCTCTCGGCCCGGCCGGAGCCGGCCCGGGTCTGCCCCGGCCTGTCCGCGGCCCTGTCGGCCTGCGTATTCGCCGAGGTGGACGACATCGGCGACGCGCCGAGCCTGCTGCGCGCCGCCGTCGACCACGCCGACCACGAGGAGTTCGCCGAGGCGCGCATGCTGCTGGTCGCCGGCCAGCACGTGCTGCGGGCCACGGCGGCCCGCCGCGCGCTGCTGATCCCCGCGCGGCGCGACCCCGTGCCGGCGGAAGCGGCCGTGGTGGCTCACAGCACCTGACTGTCCGCCAACGGTTTCTCGAACGGCAGCGGTTCGGTCAGGGTGGCCGGATCGGCGTCGACGTCGAACAGCGGCCGGTAGCCGGCCCGCAGGTAGAGCCCGCGGGCCTCGGGCTGGCGCGGGCCGGTGGTGAGGTAGATCCGGGTGTAGCCGCGGCGGGCCGCTTCCTGTTCCAGCTCCTCGACCACGAGCAGTCCCAGGCCGCGCCGGCGGTGCCCGGAACTGGTCCAGATCCGCTTCAGCTCGGCGGTGTGCTCGTCGTAGCGCCGGAAAGCGCCGCCGGCCACCGGTTCGTCGCCGTCGTAGAGCAGCAGGAACGCGCCGCCGTGGGCTTCCTCGAACTCGTGGTTGGGATAGCTGGACAGCACGGTGACGCGCCCGTAGCGGGTGCTGTACTCGTGCTCCAGCTCGCGGAACAGCGGTCGCGCCGCCGGGTCGGACGGCTTGGTGTAGACGAACTTCACGCCGCTTCCCGGTCCCGCTTGGCCACTTCCTCACGCACGATCGGGATCACGTGCCGGCCGAAGTCGATGGTGTCGTTCACCATGTCGTAACCGCGGGCCGACAGGATCGTCACACCGAGGTCGTAGTAGTCCAGCAGCGCCTGGGCCACCGTCTCCGGCGTGCCGACCAGGGCGGTGGAATTGCCGGCCCCGCCGGTCGCCGCGGCCGTGGGCGTCCACAGTGCACGGTCGTGCCGCTCGCCCCGCTCGGCCACCGCCAGCAGCCGCTGCGAGCCCGCGTTCTCCGGGTTGGTCAGCGAGTGCCGCCGGGTCAGCGGGCCGTTGGCGGTGCGGGCGGTGATCCGGTCGACCGTGCGATACGCCTTCTCCCAGGCCAGTTCCTCGGTCGGCGCGATGATCGGACGAAAGGCGACCTGGATGCGCGGCAGGTCGGTCCGGCCGGCGGCCCGGGCCGCGGCGTGCACGGACTCGATCTGCCCGGCCGTCTCGGCCAGCGGCTCGCCCCACAGCGCGTAGATGTCGGCCTCCGCGCCGCCGGCCGCGTAGGCGGCGGGCGATGAGCCGCCGAAGGAGACCTTGGGCCGCGGCTGCTGGGCCGGGAAGACGTCGCTGACGAAGTCGGCGAACCGGTAGTGCTGGCCGTCGTGGTCGAACGGCGTGCGAGACGTCCAGGCCTGCTTGACGATCTGGATGTATTCCCGGGTCCGGGAATACCGGTCGTCCTTGGCCAGATAGTCGCCCTCGCGCTGCTGCTCGTGGTCGGTGCCGCCGGTGATGAAATGCACGGTCAGCCGGCCGTCGGAGATCTGGTCCAGGGTGGCGAAGGTTTTCGCGGCATAGGTCGGGTACGACACGTTCGGCCGGTGGGCCAACAGGATCTGCAGCTTGTCCAGCCGGCCGGCCACGAACGCGGCCACCTGGGCCGGATCCGGCGAACCCGAGCCGTACGCGAACAGCACCCGGTCCCAGCCGTGCTCCTCGTGGGCCCGGGCCAGTCGCAGGGTGTAGTCCTTGTCGAAGGCCGCGCCGCTGCGGGCGGCGGTCTCGGAGCCGTCGTTGGTGCCGCCGATTCCCAGGAACTCAACAGGCATGGCGGGAAGTCCCCCTGATTCGCCGGAGATCGAAGTCCCTGCCAGTCCAACCCATTTCCACGATCGGCGTCGGACTTCCCAGTTGCTGGGACGGACCGGCGGCGCTGGCTACGCTGGATTCGTGAGCACGCTGGTGTTTGTCGGCGCCGGGCCGCGGGCCACCGGCCTGTTGGAGCGGATCTCCGCCAACCTGCCGGAGTTCCCGCAGGCGCTGGACATCCACTTCGTCGACCCGCACCCGCCGGGCGCCGGCCGGGTGTGGCGGCACGAGCAGTCCCCGCTGCTGCGGATGAACTCCATGGCCGAGGACGTCACCATGTTCACCGACGACAGCGTCGTGTGCGAGGGCCCGATCCGCCCCGGGCCGTCGCTGTTCGAGTGGGCCGAGCAGTCGCGGGCCGCCGGCCTCGACGACCCGGAGCTGACCGCGCAGGCGCGCGCCATAGCCGGGACCAGTTTCCCCAGCCGACAGCTCCAGAGTCGTTACCTGGAATGGGTTTTCGACACCGTGGTCAAGCAGCTGCCGGACACCGTCTCGGTCACCGTGCACCGGACGACGGCGTTGCGCGTGGAGGACGGCCCCGACGGCCGGCAGGTGATTCCGCTGGCCGACGGCGAGACCCTGGTCGCCGACATCGTCGTGCTGGCCCTGGGGCACCTGGACTCGGCGCTGACCGAGGCCGAGCAGAAGCTGGCCCGGTACGCGGCCGAGCACGATCTTCGTTACGTGCCGCCGCACTACGCCGCCGACGCCGACCTCTCGGCGATCCGGCCCGGCGAGGACGTGGTGATGCGCGGGTTCGGGCTGTCGTTCATCGACCTGATGGTGCTGCTGACCGAGGGCCGCGGCGGCCGCTTCGTCGACGACCGGTACCTCCCCTCGGGCCGGGAGCCGGTGCTGCACGTCGGTTCGCGGCGTGGCGTGCCGTACCACTCCAAGACCACCTACCGCCTGCTCGCCGACCGCCCGCCGCTGCCCCGGTTCTTCACCCCCGACGTCGTCGCCGCCCTGCCGCCGGGCTCCGACTTCTTCGCCGACGTGTGGCCCTTGGTGGCCAAGGAAGTCGCCTGGGCGTACTACCACGAGCTGTTCAACGGGCACCCCGACCGGGTGCGGATGGACTGGGTCGACTTCGATCGCTGGTTCGCGCCGCTGCCGTGGGGCAGCCCCATCCTCGACTCCCTGATCCGCCGGGCCGTGCCGTCGGCCGACGACCGTATCGACTTCGAACGCTTGGACCGCCCGCTGAAGGGCCTGGAGTTCAGCCCCGCCCTGCTGCGCGACTACATCGCCGCCGACATCGCGCGGCGGACCGACGACCGGTTCAGCGCCGACCTCGGGGCGTTCTTCGGACTGCTGTCCAGCTACGGGCAGCTCGGCACGCTCAAGTCGCTGCGGCCCGTGTCCCAGGTGCGCGACCTCGACGGCTGGTGGCACGGGTTCTTCAGCTTCATGGCCAGCGGGCCGCCCGACGACCGCCTCCGGCAGCTGCTCGCCCTGCACGACGCCGGCATCGTCCGCTTCCTCGGTCCCGACATGTGGGTGCGGGCCGAGGACGGCGTCTTCCGTGCCGGCGGCTCCGGCTCCGAGACCGTCACCGCCACCGCGCTCGTCGAGGCCTACCAGCCCAAGCCGTCGGTCGCCGACAGCGCCTCCGACCTGCTGCGGGGCCTCGGCGGCGTCGAGGAAGTCCTGGTCGACGGCGACTTCTCCGTGCCAACCGGCCTGCTCCGCATCGCCCCCGACGGCCGCGTCATCACCGCGACCGGCCAACCCCACCCCCGCCGCTTCGGCGTCGGCTACTACTCCTCCGAACGCGCCGTCCCCGCCTTCGCCCGGCCCCGCACCAACGCCCCCGCCTTCCGCCAGAACGACGCCACCGCCCGCGCCCTCCTAGCCACCCTCCGCTTGGATTAACCGCTTGGAAGGGGGCTTTCCTACACTCGGAGTGGAGGAAAGCCCCCTTCCAAGCGGTCAGGGCCGGCCGAGCCGGAGGTGCCCGGCGTGGGCGCGGATGGCCGCGATCGCCGACTCCCGCGTGTGCCGGCCGAGCAGCACCTGCACGGTCAACCCGTCGGCGAGGGTGATCATGGTGTCCACCTCGCGGTCGACCTCGATGTCGGGCCGGATCTCCCCCCGGTCCTGTCCCGTCCGCAGCAGGACGGTGAGCAGGTCGACCAGTCCGGCGTGGTGCCACTGCTGGGCGGCGGCCAGCGCCGGTTCGACCACCGCCTGCGCGGTGAAGGCGATCCACACCCGGGCGCCGGTCAGGTCCGGGTCGTCCACGGCGACCAGCGCGGCCAGCGTCTCGGCCAGCATCGTGGCCACCGAGCCCGGTTCCGCGGCCGCCTCGATCCGTGCTCGGGCCCGCTCGGTCGCCGTGCGGTTCACGTGTTCCTGCGCGAACAGCAGCATCTCCGCCTTGGTGCGGAAGCAGCGCTGCACGGCCCCCATCGACACGCCGGCGTGCCCGGCCACCTCGCGCAGCGTCACCCCTTCCAGACCCCGCCAGCTGATCAGCGCGCACACCGCGTCGGCGATCTCGCGCCGCCGGCCGTCGTGGTCCACGTGTCTGGGCATGCCGGCAGTGTACCGATGCGCTTGCATCGGAACGGTGCTAGGGTTCCGATGCAAGCGCATCGAAACCTAGGGGGAATGATCATGACCGCACAGGGCGTCCGGATCACCGTCGGCCTGATCCTGTTCGTGCAGGGCATCGGCTCGGCGATCACCGACGCCGTCTGGCACAGCAGCTTCGGCGTGGCCGGCCTGCTGCGGGCGGCCGGCGCGCCGGAGTGGACCGAGCTGACCGTCGGCGGGGTCGGGGCGGCGCTGCTGATCTGGGCGATGATCGTGTGGCGGGTCCGGGCGTGACGTGCCTCCACTGGTCGACATACCGCCTGGTCGGTATGCTCGCAGGAAACCGCCGACCAGCTCAAGGAGGAGCACGTGCCGGAGACGAGCCAACGGGTCGCCATCGTGACCGGAGCAGCCCGGGGAATCGGGGCCGCCACCGCGGTGCGGCTGGCCGCCGACGGCTTCGCCGTCGCCGTGCTCGACCTGGACGAGGCCGCGACCAAGCAGACCGTGGACGCGATCGTGGAGGCCGGCGGCCGCGCGATCGGCGTGGGCGCGGACGTCAGCGACGCCGAGCAGGTGCAGGCCGCGGTGGACCGGGTGGCCGCCGAGCTGGGCGCGCCG
The DNA here is from genome assembly GCF_044547355.1 of Kutzneria sp. NPDC052558. Classification (NCBI taxonomy): domain Bacteria; kingdom Bacillati; phylum Actinomycetota; class Actinomycetes; order Pseudonocardiales; family Pseudonocardiaceae; genus Kutzneria; species Kutzneria sp. NPDC052558. The sequence continues at coordinate 45,865 of NZ_JBIUAG010000014.1, read as the reverse complement.
ACCGTGTTGGTGAACAACGCGGGCGTCACCAAGGACAACCTGATCTTCAAGATGTCCGAGGGCGACTGGGACACCGTGATCAACGTGCACCTGCGCGGGTCGTTCCTGATGACCCGGGCCGTGCAGAAGCACATGACCGAGGCCAAGTGGGGCCGCATCGTGAACCTGTCCAGCACCTCGGCGCTGGGCAACCGCGGCCAGGTCAACTACTCGGCGGCCAAGGCCGGCCTGCAGGGCTTCACCAAGACCCTGGCCATCGAGCTGGGCAAGTTCAACGTCACGGCCAACGCCATCGCCCCGGGCTTCATCGCCACCGACATGACGGCGGCCACCGCGCAGCGCCTGGGCGTGGGCTTCGAGGACTTCAAGACGATGGCCGCGCAGCAGATCCCGGTCAACCGGGTCGGGGTGCCCGAGGACATCGCGCACACCGTCTCGTTCCTGGTCAGCGACGGCGCGGGCTTCGTGTCGGGCCAGGTCATCTACGTCGCTGGAGGCCCGCGTGACTGACCTCAAGGCCAAGGTCGAGCAGTTCCTGGCCGAGCACCCGACCGCGGGCGCGGACCCGGTGCAGTGGCTGGGCGCGCGCTTCGACGCCGGCCTGGCCTGGGTGCACTTCCCGGTCGGCCTGGGCGGCCTTGGCGCGTCCCGCACCGCCCAGCTGGCGGTGGACGAGGCGTTCCTGGCCGCGAACGCGCCGCAGCCCAACCCGGCCGCGCCGGTGATCGGCTACGGCATGGCCGCGCCGACCATCCTCAAGTTCGGCACCGACGAGCAGAAGCAGCGCTTCCTGCGCCCGCTCTACACCGGCGAGGAGGTGTGGTGCCAGCTGTTCAGCGAGCCCGGCGCCGGCTCCGATCTCGCGACCCTGGCCACCCGCGCCGTCCGTGACGGCGACGAGTGGGTGGTGGACGGCCAGAAGGTGTGGACCACCATGGGCCACGTGGCCCGCTGGGGCATCCTGGTCGCCCGCACCGACCCGTCGCTGCCCAAGCACCAGGGCCTGACCTACTTCCTGTGCGACATGACCGACCCGGGCGTGGACGTCCGGCCGCTGCGCCAGATCACCGGCGAGGCCGAGTTCAACGAGGTGTTCCTGTCCGGCGTGCGGGTGCCCGACGCCAACCGGCTGGGCGCGGTCGGCGAGGGCTGGAAGGTCGCCACCACCACGCTGATGAACGAGCGCGTCACCATCGGCGCGCACGCCGCCGAGCGCGAGGACGGCCTGATCGGCGCGGCCGCCAAGACCTGGCGGGACCGCCCCGAGCTGCGCACCCCCGGCCTGCACGACCGGCTGCTGCGGCTGTGGGTGGACGCCGAGGCGCTGCGGCTGACCGCCGAGCGGCTGCGCCAGGGCCTGGCCGCCGGGCAGCCCGGCCCGGAGGGCTCGGCCGCCAAGCTCACCTTCGCCACGCTCAACCAGGCCATCACCGGCCTGGACGTGGAGCTGCACGGCGAGGAGGGCCTGGCGTACACGGACTGGACGATGCGCCGGCCCAAGGACGCCGACTGGTCCAGCCGCGACGCCGGCTTCCGCTACCTGCGGATGAAGGGCAACTCGATCGAGGGCGGCACCTCGGAGATCCTGCGCAACATCATCGCCGACCGGATCCTGCGACTGCCCAAGGAACCGCGTGGCGACGTCGACATCCCGTGGAAGGACCTGCCCCGATGAGTGACCTGCTGTACGGCGAGGTCGAGAACGACCTTCGGGCGACGGTCCGGGACCTGCTGACCGACCGGTCGCCGTGGACGTCGGTGCTGACCCGCGTGGAGACCGACAAGCCCTACGACCTGGACCTGTGGCGGACCCTGGCGACCGAGATGGGCCTGGCCGGCCTGCTCGTGCCGGAGGACCTCGGCGGCGCCGGCGCGTCGGCCCGTGAGGTCGCGGTGGTGCTGGAGGAGCTGGGCCGCGCGGTGACGCCGACCCCGTTCCTGGGCAGCGCCGTGCTGGCCACCAGCGCGCTGCTGGCCATCGGCGAGACCGAGACCGTGGCGGAACTGGCCGCGGGGCAACGGATCGGCACGCTGGCGGTGTCGCTGACCACCGCGCCCCAGGCGGCCTTTCCGTCGTCGGTGCGGGTCGAGGACGGCAAGCTGACCGGCCGGGTCGGCAGCGTCGTGGACCTCGAGGTCGCGGATGTCGTTGTGGTGCCGGCAATCGGCGCCGACGGACCCGAGCTGCACGTGGTGCAGACGGCGTCGGCCGGCGTGACCATCACGCCGATCACGCCGCTGGACCTGACCCGTCGCATCGCGACGCTGGAGCTCGACGGCGTGGAGTCGCGCAAGCTCTCCGGCGACGCCGCGGCGGCGTTGAAGTCCGCGCTCACCACCGGCGCCGGCCTGCTGGCCGCCGAGCAGCTCGGCGTCGCCCAGTGGTGCCTGGACACCACCGCGGAGTACGTCAGCACCCGGCACCAGTTCGGCCGGCCCATCGGCTCCTTCCAGGCGCTGCGCCACCGGCTGGCCGACCTGTGGGCGTCGGTGTCCTCCGCCGTCGCCGTCTCGCGGGCCGCCGCCGACGCGCTGGCCACCGGGTCCGACGTGGACATCGCCGTCGCGGTGGCCGGGTCGTTCTGCTCGGAGCTGGCCGTGCACGCGGCCGAGGAGGCGCTCCAGCTGCACGGCGGCATCGGCATGACGTGGGAGCACCCGGTGCACCTGTACCTGGGCCGCGCCAAGAGCTCCGAGCTGGCCCTGGGCACGCCGGAGAAGCACCGCGACGCGCTGGCCGTGTTCGCCGACCTGCCGGCCTGACGAGGAGTTCCCGATGCGCGTGTTCGCCAACCTGGACGAGGTCCGGGCGGCCAAGGGCGAGGACCTCGGGTCCAGCGACTGGCACCTGGTGACGCAGGAGCAGGTCAACCTGTTCGCCGACGCCACCGAGGATCACCAGTGGATCCACGTGGACCTGGAGAAGGCGGCGCAGGGCCCGTTCGGCGGCCCGGTGGCCCACGGCTACCTGACGCTGAGCATGCTGGCCAAGTTCTCCGGGCAGCTGTGGCACGTCGACGGCCTGTCGATGGCCGTGAACTACGGGCTGAACAAGGTCCGCTTCCCGCAGCCGGTGCGGGTGGGCAAGCGGATCCGGGCCCACGGGCAGCTGGCCGACGTCGCCGAGAACAAGATGGGCCTCCAGGTGACGGTCCTGATCACGGTGGAGATCGAGGGCGAGGCCAAGCCCGGCTGCGTGGCCGAGTCGCTGGCCCTGCTGGTGCCTTGACCGTCTGGGGCGCACCCGATCGGGTGCGCCCCAGACCTCCATTCGGTAGGACGCTGACGGGACTCGCAGGGGTTGAAGCTGATGGCTGATGTCGTGCTGGCGGAGAACACCGACGGGGTGCTGCTGCTCACCCTGAACCGGCCGGACCGGTTGAACGCGTGGACGCCGGCGATGGAGGAACAGCTCTTCGCCGCGCTGGAAGCCGCCGACGAGGACCCCTCGGTGCGGGTGATCGTGCTGACCGGGGCCGGCCGGGGCTTCTGCGCCGGGGCCGACCTGACCGCGCTGGGCGCGGTGGACCCGTCGGCCATCACCGAGGCCGACATCCACCCCAGCGGCAAGCCCGTCAGCTTCGCGCTTTCCCTGCGCAAGCCGGTGATCGCCGCCATCAACGGCGCCGCCGCCGGCATCGGCCTGGTGCTGGCCCTCTACTGCGACGTCCGGTTCGCCGCCGAGAACGCCAAGTTCACCACGTCGTTCTCCCAGCGGGGGCTGATCGCCGAGCACGGCATCGCCTGGGTGCTGCCCCGCGTGGTCGGCGTCAGCCGGGCCATGGATCTCCTGCTGTCCAGCCGGATCCTGCTCGGCGACGAGGCCGGCCGCATCGGCCTCGTGGACCATGTGCTGCCCGTGGACGAGGTCCTGCCGGCCGCCCTGGCCTATGCCCGCGACCTGGCCGCGACATGCTCCCCGCGGTCGATGGCCGTCATCAAGCGTCAGGTCTACGCCGCCCTGGAAGCCGACCTGGACTCGGCCCGCCGCGAGTCCGTCGCCCTGATGCTCGCCTCGTTCACCCAGGACGACTTCCGCGAGGGCGTGCGCAGCCACCTGGAGAAGCGGCCCCCGAACTTCCCGCCGCTTGACCCTGACACGGTGTGAGCCCCTACACCTGACGGTCTGGTTGGCCGAGGCCGGCTACCGGAGCGGGCGGTACGCCCGGGAGGTGTCCCTGCACTGCCCGCTGGGCGTCGGCCAGCGGGGCTGAGTCACTCCCGGTGATGCGGGACTGAAGGGGTGGCTGGTCGTGGCCCGCCGCCACGTGACCACGACCAGCCACTGAACAGAGTGTGTCCGGATCGGCACAGCCCGGCAATGCCCCAGATGGAAGCGCTCTCACCGATAGGTTTAGACCATTTGGCGGGCGACATATTTCACGGCTTGCACTAACGCCCTCGATCCTGCCACACCAGCTCGCGTTCGGGGCGGCCGAGACCGTCGAACGGTCCAGGTTGGGACGGTCGGCGCACGACACTGCTCCCTGCACCGGTCAGCAGTGGAATATGCTGCGGCGATGAGCCTTCGGCATGCCCTGATCGGGCTACTGCGCGAGCGGCCGGCCAGCGGGTACGACCTGATGAACGTCTTCGACAAGTCGCTGCGCCAGGTGTGGCCGGCGACCAAGAGCCAGGTGTACGCCGAACTGGCCAAGCTCGACGAGGCCGGGCTGATCGAGGTCACCGCCGAGGGCCCGCGCGGCCGCCGGGAGTACGCCCCGACCGAGGCCGGCCTGGCCGAGCTGCGGCACTGGCTGCTGGAGACCGTCCCCGACCAGGTCCAGCGCAGCGAGACCCTGCTGCGGGTCTTCCTGCTCGGCGCCGTGGACCGCGCGCAGGCCAAGGAGTTCATGCTGGCCGTCCGGGAGCGCACCCTGGCCGACCTCGCCCGGCTGGACGCGCTCGCCAACAGCATCGACTGGGAGCGCGACGACGACCCGACCCGCTACGGCGTCATCGTGATGGAGTGGGGCCGCCGCATGGTCGAGATGACCCGCGACTGGTCCGAATGGGCCGCCACCCGCATCCCCGACTAACCCACCACCCCCAGACCCCCAACCCACGTGAGTGGCTCATGTAGCCCCCCAGCCCCACCTGAGTGGCTCATTTGCCGTTCCCTACACCGCCCCAGACGCACGTGAGTGGCTCAGGTGGCCGTAGAAGCCAAATGAGCCACTCACGTGAGGAAGGATCCGGTTAGTTGGTGGAGAAGCCGGAGAAGTCGACCTCGGCGGTGGTGCCGGAGGCGTGGGAGATGGCGTAGATGCCGACGTCCTGGGTGGCCGCGGCCGACGGCACGTCGCCGGTGCCGACCAGGGTCCACGCCACGCCGTCCGTGGAGTAGTAGCCGGAGAACGTGGTCCCGCTGCGCACCAGCTTCAGCCACGCCGGGTACACCGCGGTCGCCACCGAGGCCTGCTGGTCGAGCAGCCCGTCGCCGTCGCTGTCCCAGTCGAGCAGGAAGCCGTTGCCGGGCGTCTCGGCCAGGATCACGAAGCCCTTGCCGCCGTTGGCGTCGCCGATGTCGTTGCGCACCATGATGCCGGCCTTGGCCCAGACGTTGCTGTAGTCCTGGGAGTCGATCCGCACCACCGTCTCCGAGCCGTCATGCTCCTTGCCCGGCAGGTACATCGCGCCGTACTCGTTGGTGGTGTTCCACAGGTCCGCGCCCTGGGCCTGGATCCCGAACTTGTCCCCGAGCTGGCTGAACTGGGCCACGGTGGAGGCGAACGTCTTGTACGGCCCGGTCACCGCGTGGTTGACGGTGGTCGAGTCGCCGGCGGCCAGCGTGGCCGAACCGCCCAGCAGGTAACGGAAATCGGCGCTGGCGCTGATCGACGCGGTGCTGAACAGCTTGTCGGACGGGGAGATCGTCACGGTGAACGGCACCCGGACCTTGCCGCCGGGCCACACCACCGAGCGCGACGGCGCCTGGGCCGGCGTCACGGTGGCCCCCGGAGCCGCTTGCAGCGCAAGGGAAACGTCCCGAACCGGGGTCGAGCCGTTGTCGGCGAACTCCAGCACGCCGGTCCGCTTGAGACTGTCGGACGGGGCCGGGTCCCAGGTCAGCGACACCGAGGTGTTGGGCTTGGCCCCGAGGTCGGCGTGCCGCAGCGCCCGCACCCGGTACAGGGCGACGCCGTGCGCCGGCACGTCGGTGGAGATCACGCCGGTCGACTCGGTCGTCGAGTGGCTCCACAGGTCCTGCAACGAGTAGTCGGCGGCCTTGGGCAGCCCCAGCGCGGCGGCCGTGGTCGACACGGCCCGCGGCGCGTTTGCGGTGTTGAACAGGCCGACGATCGCGTCGCCGTTGGGCTCGGTCTTGGCGAACACCTGGGTGTTGGCGTCGCTGGAGATCCGCTTGGCGTCGATGGCGTCCTGGTCGACGGCGACCACGTCGGCGTTGCGCAGCAGGCCGAGGTCGGTCGGGTCCAGGTGGGTCAGGTCGGTGCCGAGGAACAGCGGCGAGGCGGCCAGCGACCACAGGCTCAACTGGGTCTTGCGCTCGTCCACGGTCAGGCCGTTGTTCGCGCCGTTGCCGACCTCGATCGAGTCGTAGTCGTTGAAGCCCTTCGCCCCGCCGTACGGGGCCCACGCCGCGACCTGGTCGAAGCGGCTGGCCACCGAGGCCCACGTGGTCAGCGGGTAGCTGGACTCGTTGGCGCCGCAGTAGCACTCCACGTCGCCGCCGGTGCGCCAGCCGTCGGCGGTGTCCTGCCAGAGCTTGGCGTTGTTGATGTCCAGGCTGTTGGACAGCTCCAGGTGGATCTTGCGGCCGGTGTTCTGCAACGCCGTCGACCAGGCCTGCACGTCCTGCGGGTCCTGGCTGCCGACGCCGTCGAGCTTGAGGTAGTCGATGCCCCACGAGGCGAACTGCTTGGCCCAGGAGTCCATGAACGCCTGCGCGCCGGGCTTGCTGAAGTCGATGCCGACCATGCCGCCGCAGTTGTAGTTGCCCTCGCTGAACGAGGTCGCGATGTCGGCGGCGTGGTAGGGCGTGCCCTCGATCGCCGTGTTCTGGGCGACGGCCTGCTTGGAGATGCCGGGGGTCGCGTACAGGCCGAACTTCAGGCCCAGCGAGTGCACGTAGTCGGCGGTGGCCTGGATGCCGTTCTCCGCGCCCTTGGCCGGGAACTTGGTCGAGTCGATCACCCAGCGGCCGTACTGGTCCACGTTGGGTCCCTGCGCGCCCGGGCACTGGTACCAGAAGTCGTCGATGTTGACGTACTGGTAGCCCGCCTTGGTCAGGCCGCTGTCCTTCATGGCCTTGGCCTGCGCCTCGATGACGGCGGCGGTCGGGTTCTTGCGGACGAAGCTCCAGCTGCTCCACCCCTGCGGCGGCGTGACCGTCGGCGAGCCGCCGGCGGCAGCTGTCGGAGCCGTCACGGCGAGGCCGGTGATCGTCAGCAGGCCGGCGAGCGCCGCGGTCAGGACACGTTTCCTCATGTGTCGGTTTCCTTCCACCCCGGTGTGAAAGCGGCACGACTCCGCCCAGAACCGAACGGAATCGAACACGACTCGGCAGAGCTCACCAAAACGGGTGACAGGTGTCAAGACCGTGTTTCGCCGCGCGTGCCGCGCGGGGCTCGGCCCCCGGGTAGCCGGTGCCTCGCCCTTGCCGGATTTCGCCCGCCGCATCGGCCTGAGTGGTGGGGCGCGTCAGGTGCCGCGCGGGGCTCGGCCCCCGGGTAGCCGATGCCTCACATTCTCCTGGGCCGCACCCCCTCCACCACGCCGAGTGGCCCCACCAGACGGGTCAGCCCAGCGGCTTGAGGTAGCGCGCCGACTTGTCGTTGGCCCCCTCGTAGCCGATGGCGCGGTAGAAGTGGTGCGAGCCGTCCCGCTTCAGCGAGCTGGTGACCTCCATCCGCCAACAGCCCAGCCCGCGCGCCTGCTGCTCGGCCTCGGCCACCAGCTCGCGGCCCACCCCCTGGCCACGGCAGGAGTCGTCGACCACCAGCGCGGCCAGCCGGCCCTGGGAGCCGTCGTACTCCAGCAGCTGCATCGCGTGCATCGCGGCCACGCCCATCACCCGGCCGTCCACCTCCGCGACCAGCAGCGCGCTGCGGGGGTCGGCCAGCCACGTGTCGACCCGGGTCCGCACCCGCGTCTCGTCGGTCGGATATCCCAATTGCCCCAACAACACCGTGATGCGCGGGACGTCCTCGACGGCAGCCGTCCTGATCGTGATCGCCATGCCGACGAGTATGCCGATCAGCGGGCGGTGCGGATCATCTCGCCGAGGCGGTAGACCATGCGGGAGCCGTCGCCGGGGGTGACGGTGGCCCAGTTCTGGCCGTCACGGCCACGGGAGACGACGCTGAAGTAGCGGCCGCCGGCGTTGTCGAACCAGCTCATGCCGGGCAGCCGGCGCACCCGTCCGCGCTCGTCGAACAGGCCGACGCCGATCTGGCCCAGCCGCAGCACCTCGGGCTCGAGCATGGTGGCCAGGGCCTTCTGCTGGTCCTTGGACGCCGACTCGGCGGTGCGCCGGGTGACGGCCATCGGCGGCGGCAGCGAGGGCCGGCCGTCCGCGGCCCCGCCGACCAGGGCGGCCGGCAGCGAGACCTCCCGCCCGGGGCCGGCCTTGGTCGGCGGCAGCAGGCCGACGACGCTGGCCGCCAGCGCGGTGTCCCGGGTCCACTCCAGCCGGACGGTCTGCCCCTCCTGGACGGCCAGCACGGCGTCCCGGCCCCGCGCCGCCGCGCAGGCCCGCAGCATGGCCGCCGGCTCGCGCACGTCCACGGTGGAGATGGTGTCGAGCTGGATGTGCGGCCGGGCCACCAGGGCCATCGCGGCGGCGACCGGCCCGGCCACCCGGCCCCGCTCGGTCACCCCCCGCTCCTCAAGGTCGGCGTGCACGGCGGCGCGGATACGCGACCGTTCCTCATAGGTCTCCCCGTAGCTGGGGACCTGGAACGGATACGGCGGGGCGCCCAGCCGCAGCTCCTCCCAGAGCATGTCGAACGCGGCCAGCGAGACAGTGACGATCGGTGACATCGCGACCCAAGCTACCGCAGATCGCAGGTCCTTACGGGTGGAACGGCGGCCCCACATTGACGTCGCCCGCACCCGGCAGTATGTTCGGAGAGAGAACCGATGTGCGCATTACGAACACCGAGGAGAGCGCAGATGGCTCGGATCGGGACCCTCGCCGAGGGGGTGTCGGCGGTCGTCCACGACGGCGACACGGTGGCGTTCGAGGGCTTCACGCACCTCATCCCGTTCGCCGCCGGGCACGAGGTCATCCGGCAGCGGATCCGCGGCCTCACTCTGGTGAGAATGACCCCGGACGTCATCTACGACCAGCTGATCGGCGCCGGCTGCGCCAGCAAGCTGGTGTTCTCCTGGGGCGGCAACCCGGGCGTGGGCTCGCTGCACCGGTTCCGCGACGCCGTCCAGCACGACTGGCCGGCCCCGCTGGAGCTGGAGGAGCACAGCCACGCCGGCATGGCCAACCGGTACGTGGCCGGGGCCTCGGGCCTGCCGTTCGCGGTGCTGCGCGGCTACCGCGGCACCGACCTGCCGGCCCAGACCGACAACATCAAGCCGATCACCTGCCCGTTCACCGGCGAGGTGCTGACCGCGGTGCCGGCCCTCAAGCTCGACTCGGCGGTCATCCACGCGCAGCGCGCCGACCGCGAGGGCAACGTGCAGCTGTGGGGCATCACCGGCGTGCAGAAGGAGGCGGTGCTGGCCGCCACCCGCTCGCTGGTCACCGTGGAGGAGATCGTCGACGAGCTGACGCCGGTGCCGGGCGCGATCGTGCTGCCGTCCTGGGCGGTCGGCCACGTGGCGGCGGTGCCCGGCGGCGCGCATCCTTCCTACGCGGCCGGCTATTCGGTCCGGGACAACGACTTCTACCAGGAATGGGACGCGATCAGCAGGGACCGCGAGGAGTTCACGCGCTGGCTGGAGGACCTCAAGTGAGCGAGCGAACCATCGAGCACCGCGACGCTTCTCGCGCTGCCGACCAAGGAGGCAGCGTGAGCTACACCGCCGACGAGATGATGACCGTCGCCGCGGCGCGGGCGCTGGGCGACGGCGTGGTCTGCTTCGTGGGCATCGGCCTGCCCAGCACCGCCGCCAACCTGGCCCGCCGCACCCACGCCCCCAACCTGGTGCTGGTGTACGAGTCGGGCACGCTGGGCGCGAAGCCGGACCGGCTGCCCCTGTCCATCGGCGACGGCATCCTGGCCGAGACCGCGGACGCGGTGATCGGCGTGCCCGAGGTGTTCAACTACTGGCTCCAGCCGGGCCGGATCGACGTCGGCTTCCTGGGGGCCGCGCAGATCGACAAGTTCGGCAACATCAACACCACCCTGATCGGCGGCGACTACCGCAACCCCAAGGTGCGGCTGCCCGGGGCCGGCGGCGCGCCCGAGATCGCGGCCTCCTGCAAGGAGGTCATCGTGGTGGTGCGGCAGAGCCAGCGCGCCTTCGTGGACCGGGTCGACTTCGTCACCTCGTTCGGCTTCGGCCGCGGCCCCGGCCAGCGCGAGGAGCTCGGCCTGCGCGGCGGCGGCCCGCGCCGGATCATCACCGATCTCGGTGTGCTGCAACCGGATCCGACCACCTGCGAGTTCGTGCTCACCCACCTGCACCCCGGGGTGGAGCCGGCCGACGTGAAGGCCGCCACCGGATGGGACCTGGGCGTCTCCCCCGACCTCAGCCGGTCGGAGGCGCCCACCGAGCAGGAGCTGTCCGTGCTGCGGGCCCTGAAGGCGGCGTCATGACCACCGACGTCTTCATCGCGGACGCGGTCCGCACCCCCATCGGCAAGTACGCGGGCGGCCTGGCCAAGGTCCGCCCCGACGACCTGGCCGCCGGCACGCTGAAGTCCTTGCTGGCCCGCAACCCCGGGCTCGACCCGGCCCGCGTCGACGACGTGGTGCTGGGCGACGCCAACGGGGCCGGCGAGGACAACCGGGACGTGGCCCGGATGGCCACGCTGCTGGCCGGGCTGCCGGTGTCGGTGCCGGGCAGCACGGTCAACCGGCTGTGCGGCTCCGGCATGGAGGCGGTGATCGGCGCGTCCCGCGCGGTCGCGGTCGGCGACGCCTCCATCTGCGTGGCCGGCGGCGTGGAGTCGATGACCAGGGCTCCGTGGGTGCTGCCCAAGCCCGACCACGCCTTCGACCGCGCCCACGAGACGCTGCACTCCACCACCCTGGGCTGGCGCATGGTCAACCCGCTCATGCCCGAGCAGTGGACGGTCAGCCTGGGCGAGGCCACCGAGATCCTGGCCGACAAGCACGGCATCGGCCGCGAGGCCCAGGACGCGTTCGCCGCGGGCAGCCACCACAAGGCCGCGGCCGCCTGGGAGAAGGGCGTGTTCGCGGACGAGATCGTGCCGGCGCCCGGGGCCGAGCTGGAACGGGACGAGACCATCCGCCCCGACACCTCGGTGGAGAAGCTGGCCCGGCTCAAGCCGGCGTTCCGCCCCGACGGCACCATCACCGGCGGCAACGCCTCCCCGCTCAACGACGGCGCGGCCGCGCTGCTGATCGCCGACCAGGCCGGCATCGACTCGTTCGGCGGCCGGCCGCTGGCCCGCATCGCCGCCCGGGCCGCGCACGGCGTGGAGCCCCAGTTCTTCGGCATCGGCCCGGTCGAGGCGGCCAACCGGGCCCTGGCCCGGGCCGGCATCGGCTGGTCCGACCTGAGCGTGGTCGAGCTCAACGAGGCCTTCGCCGCCCAGTCCCTGGCCTGCCTGCAACTGTGGCCGGAGCTGGACCCCACCATCGTCAACCCCAACGGCGGGGCCATCGCCATCGGACACCCGCTCGGCTGCTCCGGGGCCCGCATCCTGGGCTCGCTGGCCTGGGAGCTGCACCGCCGCGGCGGCGGCTGGGGCCTGGCCGCCATCTGCATCGGCGTGGGCCAGGGCCTGGCCGTGGTCCTCGAAGCGTGAAGGAGAAGCCGTGAAACTGCCGCACTACGCGTCCGACATCGAGTCGCATCCGCCGAACTCCAGCGATCCCTACCGGTCCAGCGTGCTGCGCGCGCCGCACCGGCCGTTACAGCTGATCCCCCAGCACCTCACCGAGATCACCGGCCCGCTGCTCGGCCCGGACCGGATCGGCGAGCTCGACCACGACCTGACCCGCCAGCACATCGGCGAGCCGCTGGGCGAGCGCATCATCGTCAGCGGCCGGGTGCTGGACGCCAACAGCCGGCCGGTGCCGAACACGCTGGTGGAGGTGTGGCAGGCCAACTCGGCCGGCCGCTACGCCCACGACAACGACCGGCACGACGCCCCGCTCGACCCCAACTTCAGCGGCGTCGGCCGAACCGTCACCGACGCGCAGGGTCACTACCGGTTCGTCACCATCAAGCCCGGCGCCTACCCGTGGCGCAACCACCACAACGCCTGGCGGCCCGCGCACATCCACTTCTCCCTGTTCGGCCGGGCCTTCACCCAGCGGCTGATCACCCAGATGTACTTCCCGGGCGACCCGCTGTTCCCGTTCGACCCGATCTACAACTCGGTGCGCGACGAGCAGGCCCGGCAGCGTTTGATCTCCCGCTTCGACCTGGACAGCACCCAGCCCGAGTGGGCCCTGTCGTACAAGTTCGACATCGTGCTGCGCGGCAGCGACGCCAGCGTGTTCGAGGACGAGGAGGACGACGAATGACGACGCCTTCCCAGACCGTCGGCCCGTTCTTCGCGCTGCCGGACGGCCTGCCCTGGCCCGACGGCCCCGGCGTGGTGGCCGAGGGCACGCCCGGCGCGGTGGTGATCCGCGGCGTCGTCTACGACGGAGCCGGCCAGCCCGTGCCTGACGCCATGATCGAGACCTGGCAGGCCAGCCCCACCGGCCGCTTCGACCACCCCGACGACCCGCGCGGCGCGGTGGACGAGGGCTTCCGCGGCTTCGGCCGCTCGGCCACCGACGCCGAGGGCCGGTTCTGGATCCGCACGGTCAAACCCGGTCCGCTGCCCACGCCCGACGGCGGCGCCGAGGCCCCGCACATCGACGTCACCGTGCTGGCCCGGGGCCTGCTGCAACGGCTGGTCACCCGGATCTACTGGCCCGACGAGGAGCAGGCCAACGCCGCCGACCCGGTGCTGTCGGCGGTGCCGGCCGAGCTGCGGCCCACCCTGATCGCCCACCAGGACGGCGACGAGCTCCGGTTCGACGTCCGTCTCCAGGGCGACGGGGAAACCGTCTTCTTCGACCTGTGAGGGACGCGTGACCGACTTCCGCTGGGCCGGCGCGGCCGAGGGGCCGGTGCTGGTCGTGGGCAACTCGCTCGGGGCCGACGCCCGGATGTGGCGTGAACAGCTGCCCGCCCTGGGCGAGCGGCTGCGGCTGTTGCTGATCGACCACCCCGGCCACGGCGATGCCGAGGCGGAGAAGGGGATCGACTCCCTCGACGAGCTCGGCCGGCGAGCCCTGCGCCTGCTCGACGAGGCCGGCGTGGAGCGGGCCCACTACCTGGGGCTGTCACTGGGTGGCATGGTCGGCCTGTGGCTGGCGGCCAACGCCCCCGAGCGCATCGACCGGCTGGCGGTGTGCTGCACGACCGCCTACTTCGGCACCCCCGACTCGTGGCGGGAGCGGGCGGCGGCGGTGCGGGCCAACGGCACGGCCGCCATCGCCGACGCGGTGGTGGACCGCTGGGTGACCGCCGACTACGGCGACCGGACATGGCTGGTGGAGATGATGTCCGCGGCCGACAGCGAGGGCTACGCGGCGTGCTGCGAGGCGCTGGCCACGCTGGACCTGCGGGCGGCGCTGCCCTCCATCACCGCCCCGACCCTGGTGGTGGCCGGCGACGCGGACCGGGCCACGCCGGTCGAGCACGGGCAGGCCATCGCCGACGCGGTGCCGGGCGCGCGGCTGCGGATCGTGCCGGGGGCGCACCTGGCCCCGGTGGAATCACCCGAAACGGTGACTCCGCTACTGGTGGAGCACTTCACCTCGGTGCGCCGGCAGGTGCTGGGCGACGCCCACGTGGACCGGGCCCAGGCCGCGACCACGCCGTTCACCGCCGACTTCCAGGACTTCATCGCCCGCTACGCCTGGGGCGACATCTGGACCCGGCCCGGCCTGGACCGGCGCACCCGCAGCGCGATCACGCTGGCCATGCTGGCCACGTTGCAGCACGAGGACGAGCTGGCCATGCACGTGCGGGCCGCGCTGCGCAACGGCATGACCGTCGAGGAGATCAAGGAGGTGCTGCTCCAGGTCGCGGTGTACGCCGGGGTGCCGACCGCCAACCGGGCGTTCCGGATCGCCGACCAGGTGCTGTCTACCCTGGACACACCATGAACGAGACACCCGCGCCCGATGTCCAGGTGCCGCCCGTGCCCGTCGAAGTCTCCGAGGCGACGCGGGGCACCGCGTTCGTCCAGTCCCTGGAGCGGGGACTGGCCGTGATCCGCGCCTTCGACGCCGAGCACGCCGAGCTGACGCTGAGCGACGTCGCCCGGGCCACCGGCCTCACCCGGGCCGCCGCCCGGCGATTCCTGCACACCCTGGTGGAGCTGGGCTACATGCGCACCGACGGCCGGCTGTTCGCGCTGCGGCCGCGCATCCTGGAGCTGGGCTACGCCTACCTGTCCAGCATGGGGCTACCCGAGGTGGCGCAGCCGCACCTGGAAACCCTGGTGTCCCAGGTGCACGAGTCGAGTTCGGTGTCCGTGCTGGACGGCCTGGACGTGGTGTACGTGGCCCGCGTCCCCACCAAGCGGATCATGACCGTGAGCATCGCCGTCGGCACCCGCTTCCCGGCCTACGCCACCTCGATGGGCCGGGTGCTGCTCGCCTCGCAGACCGACGAGTGGCTCGACCGCTACCTCAAGGAGGCCGACCTGCGGCCCCTGACCCGGTACACCACCGTGGAGAAGCACCTGCTGCGGGCCATCATCGAGCACGTCCGAGAGCAGGGCTGGTCGCTGGTCGACCAGGAGCTGGAGGAGGGCCTGCGTTCCATCGCCGTGCCCGTGCACAATCCCGACGGCTCCGTCGCCGCCGCCGTGAACGTCTCCGCCCACGCCAGCCGCGGCAGTTCCGACGACATCAGGGTGGAACTGCTGCCCCCGCTGCGGACCGCCGCCCTGGCCATCGAACACGACCTGCGCGGCAACCACCGCTGAGCGCGGCAAAGGCCGGGCCTTGTCGGCGTTCACCGACACACATCTCGAACCACCCGTTCCGCCGAACGCGCACGATGTCGACCGTTCGGCGGAAATGGGTCGTCCGAAATGCCGGCTGAAACAACCGGAACAAACGAAAGGCCCGCCACCCATGGTGACGGGCCTCGCTCAGCCGAGCTGCTCAGTAGTACACAGCCAGCCGATATCGGTCAGCCGATCTCAGAGGGCGCGGACGCCCATCGCCTGCGGGCCCTTCTGGCCCTGGCCGATCTCGAACTCAACCAGCTGGTTCTCCTCCAGGGTACGGAAGCCGTTGCCCTGGATCTCCGAGTAGTGCACGAAAACGTCAGCGCCACCACCGGTCGGGGCGATGAAGCCGAAGCCCTTCTCCGAGTTGAACCACTTGACGGTGCCCTGAGCCACTTGATCTATCTCCTCAAACAGGTACTACGTCTCGCCGCAACCACGACGCTACGGGTCTGATCGCGGACGGGGATCTTCACCCGGTTCCCTGCGAGGAGGACCACCGCCCGCGACTTCTTCCGCGAGCGTGGATACGACACGAACACAGAATGCGACCGCACACAGTCAACCACATCGGACACGCAGGGTGGAAGTCCGCCACTCGTACAGGTGTGACCGGGGGCACCCAGCCCCCTTGACTCACCAAGGGTTCGCCTCTTAAATCATGACTCGAAATAAGGTGTGACGCGCGCACCGCCATCGAGCCTCACACACCGACGGACCCTGTGAACCTGTCGAACGAGGTGCTGCCGTGCGACCAATGATGCTCGTCGTGCCCCTGTTACTCGTGGCGGGAGTGATGGCCGCCCCGACTGCCAACGCCGCCAACGAATCCGTGAACATCTGGCTGACCACCACCAATGACTCCGGCGGCCGCACCGTCACCCGCGGCCTACAGCAGCAGACCCCGATCAGTTTCGCCGCCGGCACCGGGACCGGTCAGCAGACCATCACCGTCGACGAGAACACCCGGTACCAGCAGTTCGAGGGGGCCGGCGCGTCGTTCACCGACACCGCGGCGTACCTGATGAACTCCAGCGGCGCCCTGTCCGCCGCCACCCGCAACGCCACCATGACCAAGCTGTTCGACCCGGTCAACGGCATCGGCCTGGACTTCCTGCGCAACCCCATGGGCGCATCGGACCTGGCCCGCAACAGCTACACCTACGACGACGGCGCGGCCGACCCGAACCTGAACAACTTCACGCTGTCGCACGACCTGGTCGACGTCATCCCGCTGACCAAGCAGGCCAAGCAGCTCAACCCGTCGTTGAAGGTCATGGGCTCGCCGTGGACCGCGCCGCCGTGGATGAAGGACAACAACTCCTACATCCAGGGCTGGCTTCAGTCGCAGTACTACCAGGCGTACGCCAACTACTTCGTCAAGTACATCCAGGGCTACGCGGCCCAGGGCATCCCGATCGACTACGTGTCCGAGCAGAACGAGCCGACCGTGGGCGGCAACTACCCGGGCATGAACTGGAACGGCGCGGGGCTGGCCTTCTTCGCCAAGAACAACCTGCTGCCGGCGCTGCACTCGGCCGGGCTGTCGACCAAGGTCCTGGCCCTGGACTGGAACTGGGACAGCTACGACAGCTTCGGCGCGCCGACGGTCACCGACGCCTCGATCCGCGGCGACGCCAACTTCGGCGGGGTGGCCTGGCACGGCTACGAGGGCAACGTCTCCGAGCAGACGACGGTGCACAACCAGTACCCGTCGATGAACATGTACGAGACCGAGCACTCGGGCGGCACCTGGATCGGCAACCAGCAGAACGAGGACATGAACAACATCATCGACTACACCCGCAACTGGGACCGTAGCGTGGTGAAGTGGAGCCTCGCGGTCAACGAGTCCATGGGCCCCAACAACGGCGGCTGCAACACCTGCACCGGCCTGATCACCGTGCACCAGAACGACAGCCGGCGCGGCCAGGTCGACTACAACATCGAGTACTACGACATGGGCCAGCTGACCAAGTTCGTCAAGCCCGGCGCCACCCGCATCGCCTCCAACGACGGCACGGTGCGCAACGTCGCGTGGATCAACCCGGACGGCTCCAAGGCCTTGGTGGCCTACAACGGTTCCGGCAGCGCGCAGAGCGTGCGGGTGAACTGGGGCAACGAGTCCTTCACGTACTCGATCCCGGCGGCCACCAGCGCCACCTTCACCTGGACCGGCACGCAGGGCGGCACCACCACCCCGCCGCCGGGCGGCCACACCATCACCGGCATCGGCGGCAAGTGCGTGGACGTGGCCGGAGGCAGCAGCGCCAACGGCACCCAGGTCCAGATCTACACCTGCAACGGCAGCACCGCGCAGTCCTGGACCCAGTCCGGCAGCGCGCTTCAGGCGCTGGGCAAGTGCCTGGACGTGGCCTCGGCCGGGACGGCGAACGGCACCAAGGTCCAGCTCTACGACTGCAACGGCACCGCCGCCCAGCAGTGGACCCTGAACGCGCAGAAGGAACTGGTCAACACCGGCTCCGGAAAATGCCTGGACGCCACCAACCAGAGCTCCGCCGACGGCACGCCATTGCAGATCTGGACGTGCGGTGGCACGGCCAACCAGCTGTGGACGCTCAACTGACGTACTGACCGCACAGTAAAGGCTCCGTCCCGACCCGTCGCGCGTTCCGCCCGCGACGGGTCGGGACGGTTCCAACGTTCCCGAAACATCCGACCTGACCTGCGGTTTTGCCCCGAACGCGCTATTGATCGGCGGCCGATCGGTCGGTATAAATACCGCACGGAATTCGCTCGCGTTCTTCCCCGCCGTCGCCGTTCACGGGCCTTTTCCGAGAAATGCCGGATTTCCACCCCTGCCTGCACGATTCCGGCCGTGCGATACCCGTAGGAGATCGACCATGCGCATCACCAGAACGAGAGCGGCGCTGGCCGCCGCGTTGCCGGTGGCGACCGCGGCCATGCTGGTGCTCCAACCGACCGCGACGGCGGCCCCGGCCGCGGGCGCGGCCTTCCCTGCCCACTACTCCGCCCCGTACCTGCAGATCAGCAACTCCACCGCCGGCGACATGGCCTCCGACATGAGCGCCACCGGCACGAAGTTCTACACGCTGGCCTTCTTCACGCCCCAGTCCGGCTGCACGCCGATCTGGGAGGCCAACGGCACCGGCGTCGGCTCGTTCGCGTCGCAGATCAGCTCGTTGCAGGCGGCCGGCGGCAACGTCATCCCCTCCTTCGGCGGAGCCGAGGGCGGCGAGCTGGCCCAGACCTGCACCAACGTGTCCAGCCTGACCGCGGCCTACGCCAACGTGGTCAACACCTACGGCACCAACCGCCTGGACTTCGACATCGAGGGCGGCGTGCTCAACGACACCGCCTCCACCGCCCGGCGCGACCAGGCGCTGGCCGCCCTGCAACAGCAGAACCCGGCCGTGCAGGTCGACTTCACGCTCGGCGTCGGCCCCGGCGGCCTGCCCAGCGGGGAGTACAACCTGTTGGTGGACGCCAAGAACAAGGGCGTCAACGTCAGCGTCGTCAACATCATGGTGATGGACTTCTACGACGGGCAGCCGGTCATCAACGACGCGCTGTCGGCCGCCCGCGCCACCGCCAGCCAGCTCGCCAGCCTGTACGGCATCTCCACCGCGGCCGCGTACGCCAAGATGGGCCTGACCCCCATCGCCGGCCGCAACGACGACGGCGCCCAGTTCAGCCAGACCGACGCCCAGACCCTGGAGACCTTCGCGGCCCAGAACGGCGTGGCCGAGCTGGCCTTCTGGGAGGTCGACGCCTACGACAAGGGCACCGGCTACGCGTACTCGCGGATCTTCAACCAGATCACCGGCGGCGGCACCACCCCGCCCCCGCCGGCCGGCCACACCATCACCGGCATCGGCGGCAAATGCGTGGACGTCGCCGGCGCCAACAGCGCCAACGGCACGCAGATCCAGCTCTACACCTGCAACGGCACCACCGCCCAGAACTGGACCCACACCGGCAACACCTTCCAGTCCCTGGGCAAGTGCCTCGACGTCGCGTCGGCCGGCACCGCCAACGGCACCAAGGTCCAGCTCTACGACTGCAACGGCACCGCCGCCCAGCAGTGGACCGTCAACACGCAGAAGGAGCTCGTGAACACCGGCTCCGGCAAGTGCCTGGACGCCACCAACCAGAGCTCCGCCGACGGCACGCCGCTGCAGATCTGGACCTGCGCCGCCACCGCCAACCAACTCTGGACCCTCAACTGATCTGAGCTGTCCCCAACCGCCGACCGCCTGACACCCCAGGCGAACCCCGCCGGTCAAGCCTTACCCGTTTGGAAGGGGGCTTTCCTCCACTCCGAGTGGAGGAAAGCCCCCTTCCAAGCGTTGCTGTCACCGCATCAGGTGACCTTGATGAGGCGGGAGCCGTGGGCGGGGACGGCGGTGGCGGTCCAGCTTCCGTTGGCGGAGCCCAGATCCGTGCGGGAGACGAGGTCTCGCACCGGGTGGCTGCCGGTGATGCCGAGGTCGCTCCAGTTCACGGTGATGTTGGCGGCCGAGGAGCCGAGGTTGTAGACCGCGACCGCCCAGCTGCCGTCGGGCAGCTGCTTGCGCCACTTCTGCAGGGTGCCGCTGGTGACCCGGGTCGGGAAGCGCGCGGATTGGTCCACGGCGACGACTTCCGGGTTGGTGAGGATGGAAACGGCTTCGTTGTCGAGGAAGTAGACGTCACCGCCGACGTAGAGCGGGGCCGAGGCCATGGACCAGAAGGTCATCACGCTCTGCCGCTCGGTGCTGGTGATGCCGTCCTGGATGGCGCTGCCGGAGTTGTTGGAGATGGGCATCGAGTCCAGGTCGGGGAAGTAGCCCGACTGCAGACCGGACAGCCAGTTGGGCAGGTCGTTCCAGCGGGCGCTGACCGAGCTGCTCCAGGTGGACAGCGTGCCGCAGTAGCATTCGACGTCGGTGTCGACGCGGACGTCGTTGGTGTACGGGGCCAGCTGGGACTCGATGGACTGCGGCACCGGCCAGGCGCTGGTGGTCAGCCAGACGCTGCGGCCGGACTGGTCGATCGCCCGGGAGAAGGCCTGCACGTCGGGCACGCTGTCGGTGGTCGTGCCGTCGATCTTGATCAGGTCCACGCCCCAGGACGCGAACTTGTTCACCACGGAGTTGATGTAGGCCTGGGCGCAGGAGTTGCCGTAATTGATCTTCCAGGAGCTGCCCCAGCCGTTGGTCGATGTCAGCGGCTGCTGGGCGATGTCCTGGGTGTGGCAACTGGTTCCGGCGATCGGCGCGTTCTTGTCGTACACGCCCTTGTCCAGGCCGACCGTGGTGTAGAGGCCCAGCAGCAGGCCCTCGTTGTGCACGTAGTTGGCCACGCCCGAGATCCCGTCCGGGAACCGCGTCGGGTCGGGGTCCGGGATCCCGTTGGCGTCGGTGTGTCCGTTGAAGGACAGATCGGCGTTCCACCCGGAATCGATGTCGATGTACCGGTATCCGGCCGACTTGAGCTTCGAGGCCACCGCGTCGGCCGCGCCCTCCACGTGGGACTCGGTCAGCCAGCTCGTGCCGTAGGTGGCGCGGGTGGACGACTCGACGCTCCAGCTGCTCCAGCCCATGGCCGGAACCCCGAAACTGGTCTTGGCGTACGCCGGGCTCGCGCCCGGTAGCAGGACGGCAAGGCTCGCGGCCACCGCCGCGAACACCGTGAGACGACTGGGCATGGGCAGTCTCTTTTCTCCTGATCCACGCTGAGCAGGGAAAATTCACGGTAGCCCCCCTTTATTTCCGCCGTCAACTATCTCTGTCGACAGCTGACAGCCGCCCTGCTTCGACGCCGGGCCAAGACCCCGCACCCGTAATCCCGTTGTGCCTCCCGACTCCGCGCGCCATGCTGCCGGACATGGCGCATGGCACCGTGAAGTTCTTCAAGGTCGAGAAGGGGTGGGGCGCGATCTCCTGCGCTGAGCTGCCGCCCGGCCAGGACGTCTTCGTCCACTTCAGCGCCATCGAGATCGAAGGGTTTCGTGCCTTCGACGCCGGCGACCAGGTCGAGTTCGACTACGTGCCGGCACAGCAGGACAGCTTCCGCTTCGTGGCCACCAGGGCCCGCAAGGTCTGAACCCTAGCGATAACGCTCGGCCAAGGCAGTGAAAGCGGCCTTGGGTTCCCAGCGCATGTCCGGATACGTGACGCCGAAGCGATCCTCGAACACCGTGACCACGCCGTAGCTGGCGAGGTCGAGGTCCCGTCGGGGACCGTCGCGGTGCGGCAGGTGGTAGTTGGCGAAGGTGTAGGCGAACGCGGTGTCCACGCCGGCTGCGTCGAAGAGGTCGAGCAGCTCCACCAGATGGGCGGCCTGACCAGCCTCGTCGCGTTCGTAGTCGCCGTCGAGGCCGACAGCGACGACGCCGTCCCGGACGACGATGCCAGCGGCATGGGCTCCGAGATCCGGGGCGCCGCGGAAGGTGGCGGAGCCGAACTCGGTGATGGCAACGGGTTTGCCTTGGGCGACAAGGGATCGGACAGCGTCGGCGAAGCCGGCGGCGACCTGGGTGGAGCGATAGAGGTCCACGGACACGTAGTCGAACGGGGTCCAGTCCACGCCCTCGAAGGACGTGATGGCGGCGTAGCTGACCGGCCCGGCGAAGCGCTCCCGCACGACCGCGACCGCCCGGGCGAGGAACTCGTTGAGCAGCAAGGGAACCTTGGCGATCGCCGGCCCCAGCCGAGCCGGATCGGCCATAAGCGACAGGCGGTCGTCGAGGGTGTCGCCGGGCAGGAAGCCGACGGTGAAGATGCTCAACTCGGCCCCGGTCAGCACAATCACGGACGCTCCCCCGCGGCGTAACCGCTCGGCCACGTCGGCGCAGTCGGCCAACACCGCCAACAGCTCGTCCCGGGTGAGGTCGCAGGTGAACGGGGAGAGCCACACCTCCAGGCCGAGGTCGGCGGCCGCGCCGGCGGCGAGGTCGAGTCGGGTGACGTCGCCGCCGGTGATCCGGACGGCGTCGCAGTGCAGGTCGTCGCGGATCACCCGCAGCTCCCGCCGGACGGTGTCGGGATCGAAGGGCTCGTGGGTGCTGGTCCCGCCGGCGAGGAACCCGGTGTCGTAGCTGATGCCGTTGGCTCGCATGAGCCGAACCATAGGGTACAGACGGTACCCTATCAATCGAATAAGGTACTTTCAGTACCATGGCGCAGGTGAGGCGGCGCGGGGCCGTGCTGGAGGAGGCGATCCTGCGCGCGGCGGCCGACGAGCTCACCGAATCCGGTTACGCCGGCCTGACCATGGACCGCGTCGCCCAGCGGGCCGGCACCAACAAGAACGCGATCTACCGCCGCTGGCCCAACCGCGCCGCGCTCGGCGTCGCCGCGTACAAACTGTTGGTGCAGACGGCTCTGGGGCCGCCCGACACCGGCGAGCTGCGGACCGATGTGCTGGCCGTGCTGCGCCGGATGAACGCCGACCTGGCCACCCCCAAGGCCAACGTCGCCGCCGGCCTGATGGCCGGCGCCGCCGAGGACCCTGACCTGTTGGCCGAGCTCCGGAACACGGTCGCCGACGGGGCCAGCGCCTTGTGGCTCACCATCCTCCACCACGCCGTCGACCGCGGCGAGGCCCCGCCCGAATGCCTCCACCCCCGCGTCGCCACCGTCGCCCTCACCTTGCTACGCAACGAGTTCATGACCCGAGGCATGACCCCGGTCGAGGACGAGGTCATCCTGGAGATCGTCGACCTCGTCTACCTCCCGCTGATCCGCGGCGCCGGCCGGTAGCAAGGGCTTCTCAGCAGGTGGACGGTCTCGCCCCCGGGATGTGGCTGGTCCACGCTAGGGCCGTCCCATCAATCGAGCACGGGAGCCCACCATGTCCTTGACCGATGTCATCGAGGGGACCCGGCAGGCCACGGCCGCCGATCCCGCCAACGCCCAGGTGTCGTTCAGCGTGGCCAACACACTGGTGCCCGGCACGGCGACGGCGGTGGAGGTCCGGGTCCGTGACCACCGGTTCGCGGTCGACGAGCCGGCGCCGCTGGGCGGCACCGACACGGCGGCCAACCCGGTGGAGTACGCGCTGGCGGCCCTGGGTTCGTGCCAGGTGATCACGTACCAGTTCTGGGCGGCGAAGCTGGGCATCCCGCTGGAGCAGGTCAAGGTCACCGTGGACGGAGACCTCGACCTGCACGGCTTCTTCGGCTTCGCCGACACCAGGCCGGGATTCACCGACGTGCGGATCACGGTGGAACTGGCCGGCCCGGCCGACGCGGCCGACTACGAGAAGCTGAAGCAGCAGGTGGACGAGCACTGCCCGGTGCTGGACCTGTTCCGCAACCCGACCCCGACCAGCACCACCCTGGCCCAGCTCACGGGATGAGGTGCAACGGCGCGAACAGGACGACCATGACGGTGCAGGCGCCCCAGTGCCGGCTCAGCTCGCCGACCGAGGGCCGGTCCCGGGTGTCGACGCGGAGCAGGCGGAGGCCGACGAGCAGCTTGCCGACGGTGGCGCGGCAGACGTTCTGGAAGAACACGCGATGGGTGAAGGAGCACAGCACATAGGCGCCGAGGGTGACGCCGAGGACGGCCCAGACGCCGGCGCCAGGCACGGCGGCGAGGAACAGGACCATCCAGAACAAGGCGAAGGCCAGGTGCAGGACCGCGTCGACGAGGAAGGCCACGGTGCGGCGGACCGGATGACGGGGCCGCCGCTCATGGACGTCTCGCCCGCTGACCAGGACAAGCTCGTCGAAAATGGAAGATTCGGTGGTTTCGGCCCCCATCTCCCCATGATGCCAAAACCGGCGCCGCGAGGGAGGCGGAACCGGCTCAACAGCGGGCCCGGTGAAGCGCGCGATGGACAACCCGGTGGACGAATACGCCGTCGGCCAGTACCGGAGATTCCGCCACGGGTCGAGCAGAGGGCCTGGGCACGGTGCTCGACGCCATGGCGGACCGGACGACCTTCCAGACCGGGTCAGATCTCGATGGTGTGCTTGGGGCCGGTGAACCACTTCCGGGCCGAGGCGTACCACCAGATCGCGATCAGCAGCACCAGGCCGCCGACGGCCAGCGGGGCGTAGTTGACGGCGGTCCAGCTGAAGGAGCTGTCGCCGGGCACACCGGCCGGCACGGTCGGCAGGATGAAGTAGACCGAGATGACGATGATCTCGATGATGGCGACCCAGCACATCCACTTGTAGTTGCGGCCCAGGGTCCACGGGCCGGGCACGAACGAGTCGCCGGCCCGCAGGCGCAGCGCGATGGGGATCAGGAAAGCCAGGTACAGGCCGATCACCGCGACCGAGACGACGGCGTAGAAAGCGGTGGGCACGCCGGCGGAACTCTTGTACAGAGCGGGAAGCGTGAGGATCAGACCGGCGACGCAGGCGGCGATGACGGCGTTGACGGGGACCCGCCGGGAGTTCAGCCGGGACCACAGCCGGTGCCCGGGAACCGCGCCGTCACGGCTGAAGGCGTAGCCCATGCGCGAGGTGCTGGTCACGCAGCTCATGCCGCAGAAGAACTGGCCGATGGCCGAGATGCCGACGACCACGATGGCCAGGTTGGAGTTCAGCGCGGTGGTGATGATCGAGCCGATGAAGCCGGCCTGCTTGTTGATCTCGTCCACGTTGGTCGCGGCGAACAGGAACGCCAGCAACAGGATCCAGCCGCCGATGGCCGAGTACAGAATGGACTGCCAGATGCCGCGGGCGGCGGTGCGGGCCGCGCCCTTGGTCTCCTCGGAGATGTGCGCGCACGCGTCGAAGCCGGTGATCGTGTACTGGGTGAGCAGGAAACCCAGTGGCAGCACGTAGAACCAGTACGTGCCGTCGGAGAAGCCGGAGTTGTTGATGCGCTCGGTGAACACGAACGAGAAGCTCTGGTGGTCGGCCGGGGCCACGGCCAGGATGACCACCACGGCCACCACGCCGAGCACGTGCCAGTACACGGACACGTTGTTGAGCAACGCCACCAGGTGGCTGCCGAAGATGTTGATCAGGGCGTGCAGCACCAGCACGATCACGAAGATGACGAAGATCTGGTTGAGCGTGCCCTCCCAGCCGGAGTCCACAAGGGACAGGAACAGGGAGATGAAGGTAGCGCAGCCGTAGTCCACCGACGCGGTGACCGCGACCAGCCCGACCAGGTTGAGCCAGCCGGTGAACCAGCCGTGCACCGGCTTGCCCAGTTTCGAGGCCCACCAGTAGATCCCGCCGGCGGTGGGGAACGCCGACACCAGCTCCGACATGCACAACCCGATGATCAGGATGAACGCCGAGATGATCGGCCAGCCCCAGGAGATCGCCACCGGGCCGCCGTTGTTCCAGGCCTGCCCGAAGGTGGTGAAGCAGCCGGACAGGATGGAGATGATGGAGAAGGAGATGGCGAAGTTGGAGAAGCCGCTCCAGGTCCGGCTCAGCTCCTGCCGATAGCCCAGTCGGGCCAGCGTACTGGCGTCATCGTCGATATGACCGTCGACCTGCTCGCTCACGGCTGCCTCCGCACGGTGTCCAGCAGTGCTCCCAACCCGGGATCGCCGAGATCGCTCAGCGCCCGCCCCCACTTCGCGGCCGACTCGGCCGCGTAGTCGAAATCGACCTCCCGGCCGTCCAGCAGTCCACTGTGGACCCGGAACCACAGCGTCCACGTCACGTTGGACATCGTCAGGTACAGCCGGACCCTAGCAAGCAGCGCCGGGGAGCGGTCCCGGCCGAAGTACGCGCCGGTCAGGCGGTCCACGCCGTCGGCGTCCAGCAGCGCCTCGGCGGCGATGTCGCCCAGCTCGAAGCACGGGTCGTTCTGGCCGGACAGCTGGTAGTCGACGATGCGCACCCGGTCGCCCTCGGCGATGAAGTTCTCGGCCAGCAGGTCGTTGTGGCACGGCACCCGCGGCAGCGGCCGGGCGGCCAGGGCCTCGCGGATGCGGGCCACCAGCGGCAGCTGGTCGGCGTAGCCCTCGGGCAGGCCGAGGTCGTGCCGTTCGCACAGGACCAGGAACTCGGTCAGTTTCTCGAAGATGTCGAAGGTGTTGCCGAAGGGCCGCCCCGAGTGCAGCCGGCGGCAGGCGGCGGCGATGCCGTCCAGCCTCGACGGCACGTCGGCCGCCGACAACGTCACGCCGTCCACGAACTCCAGCACCAGGGCGTGCTGCTCGGGCAACACCCGCAGCACCCGCGGCCCGGCCCCGGTCTCGGCGGCCAGCACGGTGTTGGCGATCTCCTGCTCCATCGGCACGCCCAGGCCGGCCGCGGTGACGGCCGGGTCCAGCACCCGCAGCACGAACCGGTCGCCGCCGGCGTCGACCCGCACCACCCGATGGCTGAGCCCGCCCTTGATCACGGTCAGCTCCACCGGTCCGGCGAACTCCGGCACCTTGGCGACGATCTCGTCCAGCAACCGGCCTCCCATCCGCGGGGACGTGATCAGCAAGTGTCGGTCCGTGGCTGGCCACCGTCAACCCAATGCGGTAACAAGGGCGTCGTGGCAGCTGACAGGGCACTCCCCGACCGGGCCAAGATCGTGATCATCGGCGGCGGGGTGGGCGGCGCCAGCGTCGCCTACCACCTCGCCGGGCTGGGCGAGCGCGACGTGGTCGTGCTCGACCGCGACGAGCTGACCAGCGGCTCGACCTTCCACTCGGCCGGGCTGGTCGGGCAGCTGCGCTCCGATCCGACCCTGACCAAGATGAACCAGTACTCCGCGCAGCTCTACGCCGAGCTCCAGCGGGGCGAGCACCCGCCGAGCTGGGTGCCGTGCGGCGGCATCCGGCTGGCCTGCACACCGGACCGGATGGCCGAGCTGCGCCGGCAGATCGGCTGGGCGCGGGCCTTCGACGTGCCGCTGGAGGAGATCAGCGCCGAGCAGGCCCGCGAGCTGTTCCCGCTGATGAGCACCAAGGGGGTGCTCGGCGCCTCGTACCTGCCGACCGACGGCTATGTGGACCCCTCGCAGCTGGCCTACTCGCTGGCCGCCGGGGCCCGCGCCGGCGGCGTGCGGATCCACCAGCACACCCGGGTCACCGGCATCGACGTGCACCGCGGCCGGGTCACCGGCGTGCGGACCGACCAGGGCCGCATCGAGGCGGAGATCGTGGTCAACTGCGGCGGCATGTACGCCGCGGAGATCGGCCGGCTGGCCGGCGTGCGCATCCCGATCATCCCGATGTCCCACCAGTACGTGGTCACCGAGCCGGTGCGGGAGCGGGACGGTGCCCACCTGCCGACGCTGCGCGACCCCGACAACCTCGTGTACTGGCGCGAGGAGGTGGACGGGCTGCTGATGGGCGGCTACGAGCGCGACTCGCGGGCCTGGTCGCTGGACGCCGCCGGCCTGGACCGCATTCCCCCCGACTTCAACGGAAAGCTGCTGGCCGCCGACTGGGAGCGGTTCGCCGAGATCGGCGAGAACGCGGCCATGCGGGTGCCGGTGATGGACGGGCTGGGCATCCGCAAGCTGATCAACGGGCCGGAGGCCTTCACCCCGGACAACGAGTTCTGCCTGGGCGAGACCGAGATCGGCGGCTTCTTCGTGGCCGCCGGCTTCTGCGCGCACGGCATCGCCGGGGCCGGCGGCATCGGCAAGGTGGTGGCCGAGTGGATCGTGGCCGGCGAGGCCCAGCTGGATGTGTCCCACATGGACATTCGCCGCTTCGGCCAGCAGTACCGGTCGCCGTCCTACACCTTGGCCCGGGTCACCGAGAACTACGAGACGTACTACGACATCCCGTTCCCGCACCGGCAGCGCTCGGCCGGCCGGCCGCTGCGGGTCTCGCCGGTCTACAGCTGGCATGCCCAGCAGCAGGCCCACTTCAGCGAGAAGTCGGGCTGGGAGCGGGTGGACTACTACCAGAACAACATGTACGGCGGCGACGACTTCATGCAGCCGCGCGGCTGGGCCGGCATGGGCTGGTCGCCGGCGATCGTGGCCGAGCACCGCGGCACCCGGGCCGGCGCCGGCCTGTTCGACGAGTCCTCGTTCGCCAAGATCGAGGTGGCCGGGCCGGGCGCCGCCGAGCTGCTAAGTTGGTTGTGCGCCAACGATGTCGACCGTGAGGTCGGCACCGTGACCTACACCCAGGCGCTCAACACCCGCGGCGGCATCGAGTGCGACTTCACGGTGGCCAGGCTTGAGGAACAGGTGTTCCGGATCGTCACCGGCACCGCCTACGGGTCGCGGGACCTGACCTGGCTGCGCCGGCACGCCCCCGACGACGGCTCGGTGCGGATCACCGACGTCACCGGCCAGTACACCTGTTTTGCCTTGTGGGGCCCCAACTCCCGCCAGATCCTGGCCCAGCTGACGCCGGCCGCGCTGGACAACGAGGCGTTCCCGTACATGAGCGCGCGGCAGATCACCGTCGGCGACGTGCCGCTGACCGCGCAGCGGGTGACCTTCGTCGGCGAGCTGGGCTGGGAGCTCTACGCCTCGGCCGAGTACGGGGCCGCGCTGTGGTCGACGCTGTGGGAGTACGGGCAGGACCACGGGCTGATCGCCGCCGGCTACAAGGCGATCGACAGCCTGCGGCTGGAGAAGGGTTACCGGCTCTGGGGATCCGACCTCACCCCCGACCACAACCCGTACGAGGCCGGCCTGGGCTTCTGCGTCAAGAAGGACAAGCCGTTCCTGGGCCGGGAAGCGCTGCTCGCCGCCAGGCAACGGGGCATCACCCGCCGGCTGCGCTGCCTGACGTTGAACGAGCCGCACGCGGTGCCGCTGGGCGGGGAACCGGTGCGCGTGGACGGCAAGGTGATCGGCCGGGTCACCACCGGCGGCTTCGGCTACACCGTGGACAAGCCCATCGCCTACGCCTATCTGCCGGCCGACACGGCCATCGGCACCGAGCTGTCGGTGGAGCTGTTCGGCGACTGGGTCGACGGTGTGGTCGCCCGGGAACCGCTGTTCGATCCGAGCGGTGCTCGGATCAAGGCCTAGACGCCGCGAGGGGCTCCCGTTCCCGGGAGCCCCTTCGCGTCACGCGACTCTGCCGAACTCCGGACCCTCCACAGCCTTCACCCTCCCCAGCACGGCCCCCTGGGAAGAAGTATCGCGGCCGGCGGCCGGTCGCCGACAGAACCGGTAATGCCCACTCGGCATGGGTAAACTCACCCAGTCACACCTGGTCGCCCGGTCCGAGTCCCTGGCGTTTCGCATACTCCACGGCCTCGGCCCGGTTCTGCAACCCCACCTTCGTATAGGCGTGGTTGAGGTGGGTCTTCACGGTGGCCTCGCTGACGCTGAGCCTGCGGGCGATCTCGGCGTTGGTCAGGCCGGCGGCGACCAGGCCCAGCACGTCGGCCTCGCGGGCGGTCAGCTCGCCCCGGTGATCACGGCCGGACGGGCGTCGGGGCGTCGCGGCGGCCCCGGCGACCACCGAGCGCAGGGCCCGGATCACCGTGTCCCGGTCGGCCGTCGGCGGCAGCCAGCCGGCCGCGCCGGCCTGGAGCGCCGGCAGCACCTGCTCGTTGGTCGCGGGCAGCACGGCGATCACGATGACCGCCGTCGCTGGGTGCTCGGCCCGCACCGCGCGGGTCAGCTCGACCGGGTCGCCGCCGGGCAGGGCCAGGCCCAGCAGCAGCACCTCGGGTCGGTGTCGATCCAGTAGCGGGGGTACCTGGGCGTGGTGCGTCGCCGTGCCGACCACGGCGACGCCGGGTAAGTGCCCGAGGGCGGCGTCCAGGCCGGATCTGACCGGGGCGCGGTCCTCGGCGACCACGACACGGACGATCGGGGTGTCCAAAACCGTCATGGGCAGATGATGGTATGCCTACCCGGATCACACCCAGACTTTGGCGTCGATTCCGCCCGCTCGGTCAGGTCGCCAGCGCCGCCAGCACGAAATCGGCGATCTCGGCCCCCAGTTGCTCTGGCGACTTGGGTCCGTCCGGCCGGTACCAGTTCGGCAATTGGTTCACCACGCCCAGCGCGATCAGCACCGAGGTGTCGGCCGGCACCAGCGCCGAGAACTCGCCGGCCGCCTGGGCCTTGGCGATCACGTCCCGGAACGTGTTCTGGTACCGGCGGCGGTCGGCCCGGAAGGCGGCCATCCGCTCCGAGTTCAGCTTGTGCATCTCCCGCACGAACACCGCCGTCTCGTCGATCCGGGCCGCGGTCGAGACGACCAGGTTCATCAGGATGGCCCGGACCGTCTCCTTCGCGCCCAGGTCCTGGGCGATGATCGCGTCCAGGTCGGCGGTCTGCACGCCGATCAGCGAGTGGTAGATCTCGTAGAGCAGGTCGTCCTTGGAGTCGAAGTAGTGGTAGAGCGCGCCCTTGGTCACCTCGGCGGCGGCCACCACCTCCTGCACCGTGGTGGCGTCGAAACCCTTCTCCGCGAAGAGTTTCACCGCCGCGCGCAGGATGCGGCTCTCCATCGGGGTCAGCTCGCCGCGCCCCTGGGATGCCTTGGTCACGCTCTTCCCCACCCTCCCGTTACCTCTTGCCCAGGGCCCTGACCACGTCGAACTGGTCGGCGCCGGTCGGCAACACCATGATCGCCGGAGTGTCCAGACCCTGGTCGACGTACTCCTGGACGCGCTCGCGGCAGCGGTCAAGGCTGCCATGCACGATCAGGTCGTCGACCACACGGTCCGGAATCGCGGCGTTCGCGCCCTTGCGGTCGCCGGCCGCCCACAGCCGGTGCATCTCGGCCAGCTCCTCGCCGCGCCCCAGCCAGTCGTGGAACGCCGCGTACGCCGGCACGGTCAGGTAGCTGCTGATCAGCATCCGCCCGAAAGCCCTTGCCGCCGCGACATCTTCGGTCGGGCAGACGAACACCCGGGCCACCAGCTCCTTGCCCGCGCCCAGCTCCGCCCGCACCTGGGGCACGTCGGTCGGGGCCAGCCAGTTGGTGATCGCGCCGTCGGCCTCCTTGGCCGCCAACCGCAGCATGCCCGGCCGCAGCGCCGCCAGCATGATCTGCGGGGCCTGCTCGGGCGCCCGCTCCAGCTTGAACCGGCGCACCGTGAACGAGCCGAAGTCGCCGTCCACCTTCTCGCCGGCCAGCGCCGGCCGCAGGAACCGCAGCGTGTCACGGACGTGCGCGAACGGCTCGGTGAACTCGCGGGCGTTCCAGCCCTGCACGATCACCGGCGAGCTGGAGCCGATGCCCAGCGCGAACCGGCCCGGGGCCAGCTCGGCGATGGTCGCCGCCTGCATGGCCAGCAGGCCGGGGCCGCGGGTGTAGACCGGGGCGATGGCCGTGCCCAGGCGCAGCGTCGGCGCCCACTCCGCGGCCAGGGCCAGCGGGGTGAAGGCGTCCGTGCCGGCCGTCTCGGCCGACCACACGTCGGTGTAGCCCAGGTCGGGCAGGGACTTGACCAGGTCCCGCTGCTTGGGCAGCGGGATGCCGGCCAACGGCAAGGTGATGCCCCAACGACTCACTTCCACACCTCGCTAGCGCTCGGCGTGCGCGTTCGCGCACGACCTGTGCCGAATGATTCGCTCGCAAGCTCGCTCATGATCAGACCACCATCGGGCGAATCGTGGCGCCGCCGTCGATGACCAGCGTCTGGCCGGTCATCCAGGACGAGTCGTCGCCGGCCAGGAAGACCGCCGCCTTGGCGATGTCCTCCGGCTCGCCGATGCGGCCCAGCGGCAGCGCCTTGTTCAGGCGCTCCTCGTTGTTCTCCCACAGCCCCTTGGCCAGGTGGGTGCGCACCACGCCGGGGGCGATCGCGTTCACCCGGGTGGTCGGGGCCAGCTCCATGGCGAACTGGCGGGTCAGGTGGATCACCGCCGCCTTGGTGGCGTTGTAGTAGCCGATGCCGATCTCCGGGGCCAGGCCGCCGATCGAGGCGATGTTGATGATCGAGCCGCCGGTGGCCGACATCGAGGCCTTCCAGGCCAGGCCGGTCCACAGCACGATGGACATCTGGTTGACCTGAACCGTCTTCTCCGCGCGCGGGATGTCCAGGTCCACCATCGGGCCGAAGTACGGGTTGGTGCCGGCGTTGTTGACCAGGACGTCGATGCCGCCGAACTCGGCGACCGCCGCCTCCACGCACGCCTGGGCCTGCTCCGGGTCGCCCACGTGGGCCGCCTTGGCCAGCACCTTGGCGTCCGGCTGCGCCGCCCGCAGCTCGGCCGCGACCTCGTCCAGGGAGTCCTGCTTGCGCGAGGACAGCACCACGTGCACGCCCTGCGCGGCCAGCGCGAAGGCGATCGCCTTGCCGATGCCGCGGGACGCGCCGGTGATCAGCGCGGTCTTGCCGGTCAGACCTGACATCTTCGTCGCTCCTGTGGTCTCGGGTGACCCCACGGTACAATACCGACCAGTCGGTACGCAGGCACTAGCTGGGAGGTCGTCGGGATGCAGGTGCGCGACAGTGTGGTCGTGGTGACCGGGGCCGGCCGGGGAATCGGGGCCGCTCTGGCCCGCCGGTTCGCCGCCGAGGGCGCCGCCGGCATCGTCGTGTCGGACCTGGACGCCGACAACGCCGCCGCGGTCGCCGCGTCCATCGGCGCGCAGGCCGTCGCCGTGCCCGCCGACGTCACCGATGCCGACCAGGTCGCCGCACTCGTCTCGGCCGCCGAGGCCAACTTCGGGCCGGTCGACCTGTTCTGCTCCAACGCCGGCGTCGCCTTCGGCCGCGGCCTGGACGCCTCACCCGCCGACTGGGCGCTCAACCTCAACGTCAACACCATGGCCCACGTGCACGCCGCCAACGCCGTGCTGCCGTCCATGCTGGACCGGGGCCGGGGCTACCTGCTCAACACCGCCTCCGCCGCCGGCCTGCTGATGGCGCCGGGCGACGCCCCGTACACCGTGTCCAAGCACGCCGCCGTCGCCTTCGCCGAGTGGCTCTCCGCCACCTACGGGGACCGGGGCATCAAGGTCAGCGTGCTGTGCCCGATGGGCGTGCGGACCGACATGCTCATGCCCGGCATCGAGCAGGGCGAGGTCTCCGCCCTGGCCGTCGCCGCCTTCGGCGACATCCTCGAGCCCGACGCCGTCGCCGGCATCGTCGTCGACGGCCTGGCGGCGGAGCGCTTCCACATCCTGCCCCACCCCGAGGTGGCGAAGTTCGTCAAGCGCAAGGCCGACGACATCGACCGCTGGCTCTCCGGCATGCGCCGCGCTGTGTCTTCGGTGCCGCCTTCGGCGTCACGGCTCGGCCGCTCGTGACCGGTGCCTTCCCTAGCCGGATTTAACCCGCCGCATCGGCTTGGTGGGTGGTTGCGTTGAGTGGCGGCGGGTGAAATCCGGCGACGGTCCAGGCACCGGCGCGGCCGAGCGACGCCGGCGCACAGGCTCAGATCGGTCAGCTGCCGAGTGACCGCTTCAGGAAGTCGACCTGGAGGAGCAGGAGGTTCTCGGCGACCTGCTCTTGCGGGGTCATGTGGGTGACGCCCGACAGCGGCAGCACGGTGTGCGGGCGGCCGGCGGCCAGCAGCGCCGAGCTGAGGCGCAGGGTGTGGGCGGCGACCACGTTGTCGTCGGCCAGACCATGGATGATCATCAGGTCGCGGGAGAGCTTGGGGGCGTCCTCGATGAGCGAGTTGGCGTCGTACACCTCGGGACGCTCGGCGGGGTGGCCGAGGTAGCGCTCCGTGTAGTGGGTGTCGTACAGCCGCCAGTCGGTGACGGGCGCGCCGGCGATGCCGGCCCGGAAGACGTCGGGACGACGCAGCACGGCCAGCGCCGACAGGTAACCGCCGTAGGACCAACCCCGGATGGCGACCCGGGACAGGTCCAGGAACGGGAACTGCGCGGCGGCGGCCTGGAGGGCGTCGACCTGGTCGTCGAGGGTGGTGCCGGCGAAGTCGAGGTGGATGTCCCGCTCCCACGCCGGACCCCGGCCGGGCGTGCCGCGACCGTCCACGACGAGCACCGCGAAACCCTGATCCGCCAACCACTGCGAGGCGGTGAAGGCGTTGCGGGTCTGCACGACGCGCTGCGCGTGCGGGCCGCCGTACGGGTCGAGCAGCACGGGCAGGCTCCCGGACGTGTAGCCGGTGGGCAGCAGCAGCGCGCCGCGCAGGCCCCGCTCCCCCAGCTCCAGCAGCTGCACGTTGGGCGTGATCGACGGCGTCTCGGCCAGCGACTTGATCTCGCCGACCTTGGTGTCACCGCGGAACACCTCGGCCACGCTGCCGAAGAAGCCGAGGCCGGTGCCGACCCGCACGGTCACGTCGCCGCCGCGGGCGATGGCGTGCATGCCGTCGCCGACCGACAGCCGCTCCACGCCGTCCTTGGCGACCCGGTAGACGTGAGCCTGGGTCGGATCTCCCTCGGACGCCCGGATCAGAATGTCATCGGTCGTCACTGAAGTCACGGAGCGCACTTGCAGCTCGGGTCCGGTGAGCGTCTCGCCGTCCACCACCAGCCGCCACGCGCCGTCCTGGGCGGCGATGCGGACCAGCCTGCCGTCCCGGGTCCACGCCGGCACGCC
The DNA here is from genome assembly GCF_044547355.1 of Kutzneria sp. NPDC052558. Classification (NCBI taxonomy): domain Bacteria; kingdom Bacillati; phylum Actinomycetota; class Actinomycetes; order Pseudonocardiales; family Pseudonocardiaceae; genus Kutzneria; species Kutzneria sp. NPDC052558. Next base: position 11,387 of record NZ_JBIUAG010000014.1, on the reverse strand, counting down.
GGGCATGATGTCGACCCAGTGCGGGTCGGAGTCCTCGTGCAGCACGGTCGTCGCGCCGGTGTCCGGGTCGACGGCCAGAATCCGCTGCGAGCGCTGGTCCCGGGCCTGCACCAGCACCAGCGGCGCCCCGCCGGCCGACCAGTGCGCGGTCGCGACGTACGGGAAGGCCTCCCGGTCCCAGTCCACGTCGACCCGCGAGCCGTCCAGGCCCAGCACGGCCAGCCGCACGTCGGCGTTGGCCGTGCCGGCGGCCGGGTAGGCGATCTCGGCCGGCACTGTGCCGGGGTTGGCCGGGTCGGCGATGTGCCAGCGCTGCACCGGCGTGTTGTCGACGCGGGCGGCCAGCAGCCGGTCCCCGTCCGGCGCCCACCAGTAGCCGCGGAACCGGTCCATCTCCTCGGCGGCGATGAACTCGGCGACGCCCCAGGTCACCTCGTCGCCGTCGGGGACGGCCAGGCCGCGGTCGCCGGTGCCGTCCACGGCGACGACCCGCAGCTCGCCGGCCGCGACGGCGTAGGCCACGTGCCGGCCGGTGGGGTCGGGCCGGGGGTCGATCACCGGGCCGGGCGTGGCCAGCTCGGCCGTCGTGCCGGCGGCCAGGTCGGTCACGTGCACCTTGCCGGACAGCGCGAACGCCGCCACGGTCAGCGCCCGGTCGGTGGCGTAGCCGACCACGCCGGCGGCCGACTCCCGGCTGCGCTCGCGGCGGGCCCGCTCCTCGGGCGAGAGCTCCTCGTTGTCGGCGAAGGGGTCGAACAGCGGGGACTCCTGCCCCGACTCGACGTCCAGGCTCCACAGGCCGGTGCGACGGTCGGTGCCCGACGCGGAGCGGAGGAACAGCACCCGGGATCCGTCCGGTGCGACGGTGAACGCCCTGGGCACGCCCAACGAGAAACGCTGGGTACGGGCTTGCTGGCGCGGAAAGGACAGTTCAGCAGTCACAGCCCCTGACCCTATCCGGCCGGGGCCCGGTCACGCCGCCGCCTAGTCACGCCCCCTGGTCGCGCTCCGCCCGGTCAGGCCGCCGCGATCTCCGCGTAGCCCCGGAGGATGCCGGCCCAGCCGCCGTCGGAGCCCACGCCGCTGGCCACCGCCTCCCAGTTCTCGCCGTGCCGCTCGAAGTGCCGGTGCTCCAGCTCCACCCTGGTCACGTCCGGTCCCTCGGCCACGAACCGGATCTCGATCTCGCTGGCCTTGGCCGGGTCCGGGTCGTAGGCCCACTCGCCGTTGAGGTGCCAGCTGACCACCACCCGGTTGGGCGGGTCGTAGACCAGCACACTGCCCCAGTCGCACTCGCTGCCGTCCACGCCGCGCTCGTACCAGCGGCCGCCCTCGCGCTGCTCCAGGATCGCCTCGGCCATGTCGGCCTTGCCGATGTGGTGCGACGACGGCCACCAGGTGCCGAACCCGGCCGTGAACACCTTGAACGCATGCTGCTGGGACGCCTTCACCGTCACGCTCTTGGTCACGTTCATGACGACTCCTCGCTCTCGGCGGCGGCCGCGAAGGCGGCCAGTGCTCGGTCCCACACCATGTCCAGGTAGGCCCGCAGGCCGGCCACCCCGGCCGGGTCGACCCGGTAGACCCGCCTGGCGCCGACCGCCTCGTCGACCACCAGCCCGGCCTCCTTGAGCACCTTCAGGTGTTGGGACACGGCCGGCCGGCTGATCGGCAGCTGTCTCGCCAGCTCGCCCACCGCCCTCGGCCCGGTGGCCACCAGCTCGAAGATCGCCCGCCTCATCGGGTCCCCAAGCGCCCCGAGCCCCTCGGTTCGGTAAGTCGCCACGAACCGTAAGCTAAAACTTACCACTACCCCAGTCAACCCCCTCAATGCTTGGAAGGGGGCTTTCCTCCACTCCAAGTGAAGGAAAGCCCCCTTCCAAGCGCCAAAGCGGGAGGGGGGACGGGTGGTTAGGTGTTTTGGGGGAAGCCTAGGTTGATGCCGCCGTGGGAGGGGTCGAGCCAGCGGCTGGTGACGACCTTGCTGCGGGTGTAGAAGTGCACGCCCTCGGGGCCGTAGGCGTGCGAGTCGCCGAACAGGGACTGCTTCCAGCCGCCGAACGAGTAGTAGGCCACCGGCACCGGGATGGGCACGTTCACGCCGACCATGCCCACCTCGACCTCGTGCTGGAACCGCCGGGCGGCCCCGCCGTCGTTGGTGAAGACGGCCACGCCGTTGCCGTACGGGTTGGCGTTGACCACGTCCACGGCCTCGTCGTACGACGGCCGCCGCACCACCGACAGCACCGGGCCGAAGATCTCGTCCTGGTAGATCGACATACCCGGCTCGACGCCGTCGAACAGGGTTGGCCCGAGCCAGAAACCGGCGGCGTCGCCGTCCACGGCGTGCTGCCGGCCGTCGACCACGAGCCGGGCGCCCTCGCTGACGCCGGCGTCCACATAGGACGTGACCTTGTCCCGGTGCGCGGCGGTGACCAGCGGCCCCATCTCGCTGTCCGGCTTGCGCCCGTCGCCGACCGACAGCCCCGGCAGCCGCTCGGCGATCTTGGCGACCAGCTCGTCGCCGATCGGATCCACCGCGACGACAACGGAAACGGCCATGCAGCGCTCGCCGGCCGAGCCGAAGCCGGCGTTCACGGCGGCGTCGGCGGCCAGGTCCAGGTCGGCGTCGGGCAGCACGACCATGTGGTTCTTGGCCCCGCCCAGCGCCTGCACCCGCTTGCCGGCGGCGGTGCCGGTCTCGTAGACGTGGCGGGCGATCGGGGTGGAGCCGACGAACGAGATCGCCTTGACGTCGCGGTGTTCCAGCAGCCGGTCGACCGCGACCTTGTCGCCGTGCACGACGTTGAGCACGCCGGCCGGCAGCCCGGCCTGGGCCCACAGCTCGGCGATGAACATCGACGCCGACGGGTCCTTCTCGCTGGGCTTGAGCACAACCGTGTTGCCGCAGGCGATCGCGTTGGGCACGAACCACAGCGGCACCATGGCCGGGAAGTTGAACGGCGAGATCACGCCGACCACACCGAGGGACTGCTGGATGGAGTAGACGTCGACCCGGGTGGAGGCGTTCTCGCTGAAGCCGCCCTTGAGCAGCTGCGGGATGCCGCACGCGTACTCGACGTTCTCGATGGCCCGCTGCACCTCGCCGGCCGCGTCGGACAGCACCTTGCCATGCTCGGCGGTGATCAGCGCGGCCAACTCGTTCTTGTTGGCCACCAACAGTTCCCGGAACTTGAACAGCACGGTCGAGCGAGCGGCCAGCGAGGCCTCCCGCCAGGTCCGCCACGCCCGCGATGCCGTCGCCACGGCCTCGTCGACCACGTCGGCCGACGCGAAGTCCACAGTGGACGCCACCGAACCCGTTGCCGGATCGTAGACATCGCCCTGGCGCTCGGCCGTGCCCGTCCACAAGCGACCGTCGATCCAGTGCGTGGTCATCGGGACAGCTCCTCGTTGGTGACGGCGATGGACTCGGCCAGGATCTGCAACGCCTCGTCGGCCTCCGGCTCGGTCAGCGTCATCGGCGGGGCCAGCCGCAGCGTGTTGCCGTTGAGGCCGCCCTTGCCGATCAGCAGGCCACGCTTGCGGGTCTCCTCCATCATCTTCACCGCCGCCGGCGCGCTCGGCGTGTCGCTGCCGGGCTGGACCAGCTCGACGCCGATCATCAGGCCCTTGCCGCGCACGTCGCCGATCACCGGGTTCTCGTCGGCGATGTGCCGCAGCCCGTTCATCAGCTTGTTGCCCAGCTTGAGCGCGTTGGCCTGAAGGTCGTGCTCCAGCAGGAAGTCCAGGGTGGCGTTGGCGGCCGCGGTGGAGATCGGGTTGCCGCCGAAGGTGGAGATGGAGTTGGCGGTCAGGCTGTCCATCACGTCGCCGCGGGCGACCAGGCCGCCGATGGCCATGCCGTTGCCCAGCCCCTTGGCGAAGGTCATCATGTCCGGCACCACGCCGTGGGCCTGGATGCCCCAGAAGTGCTCGCCGGTGCGGCCCCAGCCGGTCTGCACCTCGTCGGAGATGAGCAGGATGCCGGTCTCGTCCAGGACTTCCTTGAACGCCGCGAACAGGCCGTCGGGCGGGGTGGTGAAGCCGCCGACGCCCTGGATCGGCTCGCCGATCAGGCAGGCCACATCGCCGGCGGTGGCGGTGGCCAGCACCTCGCGCAGGTCGGCCACGCAGGCCTTGATGTAGTCGGCGTCGCTGAAGTCCTTGAACGGCCCGCGATTGCGGTTGCCGCCGTGCACGTAGCTGACGTTGACCGGGCTGAGCGACGAGGCCGACCAGCCGCGGTTGCCGGTCACGGCGATCGTGCCGAAACCGCGCCCGTGGTAGGAGTTGCGCAGGGCCAGCACCTGGTTGCTGCGGCGGTGCTGGGTGGCCAGCATCATCGCGGTCTCGTTGGCCTCGGTGCCGGAGTTGGTGAAGAACACCTTGGCGTCGGGGATGCCGGACAGCCGCGCGATCTTCTCGGCCAGCTCGACCTGCTGGCGGATCAGGTACAGCGTGGAGGTGTGCACGATGCCGCTGGACAGCTGGCTGCGCACGGCGTCGGAGATCTCGGCGATGTCGTAGCCGATGGCGTTGGTCAGGATGCCGGCGAAGAAGTCCAGGTACTCGCGGCCCTCGGCGTCGGTGACCCGGCGGCCATCGCCGCGCACGATCTCGATCGGCTCGTCGTAGTACAGCGCGAGCCACCCCGGCAACACGGCCCGGTGCCTGGCCAGCAGATCGGCGTGCGAAGACATCGTTCCTCCTCGATGAGACCCGCAAGCGAGTGTGGGGCCGGCCGGGCCGCCGCCACCATGGACAACCTGTAGCCGGTTTGGCCGGCTACCCTGACACTGTGTCCAAGCTGGCCAAGAGCTCGGTGTTCCCGTCCGTGTCGGACGTGCTGACCATGCCGCTGATCCGGCGGGGCCGGCCGCGGCTGGCCGCCGGCTCGGCCGGCCTGGACCGCAAGGTGCGATGGGTGCACGTGGCCGAGGTGGTCGACATCGGGCCGCTGCTGCGGGGCGGCGAGCTGGTGCTGACCACCGGCATCGCCCTGGACGACGATCCGGCCGAGCTGACCGCGTACATCGACGGCCTGGCCGAGGCCGGGGCCAGCGGCGTGGTGTTCGAGCTGGTCCGGCGCTGGACCGACGCGCTGCCGGCCGCGTTGCTGGCGGCTGCCGAGCGGCACTCGCTGCCCGTGATCACGCTGGCCGAAGAGGTGCGGTTCGTGGCCATCACCGAGGCGGTGGTGGCGATGATCGTGGACGCCCAGCTGGCCGAGCTGCGGGCGGCCGAGCAGGTGCACGAGACGTTCACGGCGCTGACCGTCTCCGGGGCGGAGCCGTCGGAGGTGCTGCGCGAGGTCGCCCGCGTGACCGGCGCGCCGGTGGTGCTGGAGACGCTGGGGCACGACGTGCTGGCCTACAACACGGCCGGCGGCGAGGTCGCGGAGCTGCTGGCGAACTGGGCCGAACGGTCGCGCGCGGTCAGCGTCGCCGAACGCACCGCCTACCACCCGGGCGCCGGCTGGCTGGTGACGATCGTCGGCGCGCGGGGCAACGACTGGGGGCGGCTGGTGCTGGTCAGCCCGGACGTGCCGGCGCACCGGCTGGTAGTGGTGGCCGAGCGGGCGGCCTCGGCGCTGGCGGTGAACCGGCTGCTGGCCCGCGACCGGGAAAGCCTGGAGCGGCACACCCATCGCACGCTGCTGACCGAACTACTGGCCACCGGCGCGCCCCCGGTGGACCTGGCCACCCGGGCCGGTGCGCTCGGGGTTCCGTTGGAGGGGCGACAACTCGTCGGCGTGGCGATCCGGCCGGAGACCGCGCCGGCCGCGACCCAGGAGGCGCTGCGGGACCTGGCCGAGGCGACCGCGTCGGCGGCCCGGCGGACCAAGATCCCGGCGCTGGTCGGCGGTGTCGACGACATCTCGGTGCGGGCCCTGCTCTCGCTGCCGTCACAGTCCAATGTGGACGCCGCGTTGCGCCGATTGGCCGCGCAGATAAGGAGTTCACCGACGGCGATCCCGGTGGTGCTCGGCGTCGGCACCACCGTGCGCTCGATCACCGACGGCCGGCGCAGCATGATCGAGGCCGCGCACGTGGCCAACGCGGCGCTGCGCTCCCCCGGCTCGCGCGGCTATCACCGGCTCGACGACGTGCGGCTGCGTGGCCTGCTGCACCTGCTGCGCGAGGATGAGCGGCTGTCGGCTTTCGCCGAACGCGAGCTCGGTCCCTTGCTGGCCCGAGACGCGGCCCAGAGCAGCCGGCTGATCGAACTGCTGCGGGTGTTCTGCGAGAACGGTGGCAACAAGTCGGCCGCCGCGGCCGCCGCGCACATGTCGCGGACGGCCTACTACCAGCAGCTGGCTCGGATCGAGAGCGTTCTCGGTGTCTCCCTTGAGGATCCGGAGTCGATGTTGTCGCTTTACGTGGCCCTGCTGGCGATGGATCTTTCCGGTTGAGCGTACGAGGTGCGTTACTCGGAATTGTCGCCGTGACGTCCGCGGTGTCGCTGGTCTGCGGTCAGGCCGTCCGGGCTTGCGGCACGGGTCGGAGGGTCCGGCGCAGAGCGGTGATCGCCGAGCGGGCCGCGCCGGTCAGGCCGAAGCCCATCGGCACGAGGATCACCAGCAACGCGAGCACACCGCCGATCGCCGCCAGGCCGCCGGTGGGGATCGCCGACAGGGCCAGCTCGATCACCCGGAGCGTGGCCCGCAGCGTGAAACCGAAATAGTAGGAGAACGCGATGGTCACGCCGGGGATGTACAGCACCAGATAGGCGCGGGCCCAGAACAACTCCCGGGGCGTCGCCTCGGCGATGAGCTCGCGGTCGTGCGGATTGGCCCGGCGGATCAGCGTGCGGAACACCGCGCCCTTGAGCTCCCACAGGTTCTTGCTGTTGGTCAACGCCAGGAACAGTGCGTACAGGTCGGTGCGCATGTACACCGCGGTCTGCGCGACGATGCCGCCGACGTTGAGGAACACCGCCACCCGCAGCAGCGGGTCATGACCGACAAAAAGCTGGAGTGTCACCAGGATCGCGGCGATCGCGGCGTCGATGAGGATGCCGGCGGCCAACGGGACCGCCCGCTTCCAGCGCGGCAGCGTCCACAGGCCGGTCACGTCCGTCTGGGCCACGATGAAGAACAGCCTGCGGCCGAAGGAGATCCGCCCGTACACGCCGAACTGCGCGGCCGCCAGCTTGTGCGCCATCTCGTGGATGACGGTGCGCACCCCGGACACCACGGTGATCGTCAGCAGGCTGGCCAACGGGATCGGGAACGGGACGCCGTCGCGATAGTCGGGCCGCAGCGCGGGATCGACGACCAACAGCACCAGTCCGGTGAGGACCAGCGCCACCTGCACGGCCAGGCCGACCGGGCCGAACAAGATCCGGCCCACCCGGTGGCCGAACGGCGGGCCGTCGCCGACCGTCGGCTCCTCGTCGACCAGGATCCCGGCCTCGGCCAGGTCGTTGAGGAAGTCGCGGACGTCCACCGCCTCGCCGACGGCGTCGCTCGCCCTGGCCTCGCACTCCTCGACCGACAGGCCGTCCTGCAACCACAGCACGATCCGGCCGCCGATCTCCGGCACCTCGACGAAATCGGGGCTGCCGCGGCGGCCGAGCAGGTATCCGTCGCCGTCCGGGACGACCGTGACCGCCTTGATCATTCGCACAGCTCGCACTCCGGATGCCGTTGCCAGGCATGGCGTTCCGTGGCCATGCCATCGGCCAGCTCGACCACGTGGTAGCAGGCGGCGGCGACCGGCGGCTCGGTGCGGCGGAGGTAGCGCATCGCCTCCATCGACACGAAACCGGCCAGCAGCTGCACGATCGGGCCGGTGGCCCGGTTGACCGTGGCCCGCTCGAACAGCGTGTCCGGCAACGGGCCCTCGTCGTTGCGGTGCAACTGCAGGCAGCGCCGGCAGGGGGACACGCCCGGCTCCACCGACCAGTAGCACAGCGTCGAGTAGGCCAGACCTCCCACCACGTAAGGAATTCCCAGCTCGAAACAGGCCTCGTTGACCATGAGCTGGATGTCGTCCGGGCTGTCGATCGCGCACACCACCAGGTCGTGCCCCTCGGCCAGTTCCCGGACGTCGGCCGCGCTGGCCACCCGGCCGTGCACCGGTTCCACCGCCGTGCCGCCGGAGTAGGAGTCGGCCCAGGCCTTGGCCGCGTCCACCTTGCGCTCGCCGATCGTCGCCAGCCCGTAGGCGAACTGCCGGGCGAGGTTCTTCGTCTCCACCACGTCGAAGTCGACCAGCGTCACGTGCCCGACGCCCAGGCCCACCATCGACTGCAACACGCCCGAACCCACACCGCCCGCGCCCAGCAGCAGCACCCGGGCCGCCGCCACCCGCCGATGCTGGTCGGCGCTGCTCACCTCGAGGCTCGATGTGACATCGTAGAAACGCAGGTTGCTCTCGTGCCGCCGCCGGACCTCCGGCCGCAGCGTGTCGTCGTCGCCGGCCCGCTCCAGCAGGCGCCAGTCGTCGAACTGGGCCAGCGCCGCATCGATATCCTCTTCGGACGCCGCGAACCCCTTGGCCGCCAAGGCATCCGCCAGCTCCGAACCGGTGCGGCGGCCCTCGCGCAGCAGCCGCAGCAGCAGCGCCACGCTGCCGTCCTCGTCGTCGAGGTGAATGCGTTCCAGCGCGCGCCGGTGGATCACGACGCTGCCCGCGTCGGCCATCACCAGCACGGATTTCAAGCGTGGCACCATGATGTCCCCCGATTCCGGGCGGCCGCCCCCGGTCTGCCCGGGGACGGCCTCTGCACGGACGGCTCAGGCCGCCTCACCCTCCGTCTGGTGGATCTGCGTCGCCTCGATGCGCTCCACCTTCTTCACCTTGATCTTCATGTGTGTCACCCCCTCTGTTGAGGGCACGATCCTGCGATGCGGCCGTTCCCGGCGGACAGGGAGCGGATTCCCGGGTATCCGGGAACCTCTCCCGGGCGCCCGCCGCCGAGGGCGTCAGTTGTCGGCTTCGTCCCGTTTCCCTGGCAGCCGGGCGGCCGTTGGAGGAACGCGGCCAGGGGCGCGTCCTGCGTGGAGGTTGGGTGTGGGTGTGGAGGGTGGATGCGGGTGTGGGTGCGGGTGTGCTTCGGGTGCCCGCGCCGCGCGGTTGCCGGGGGGTGGGGATTGCGGTGAGAAGTGGGGGTTGTTGTCTGTTTGAGGGGTGGGGTGGATCGTTTGGGGTTGGTGGCGGCGGGGTGGAGTCTGATTGAGGGGTGAGGGGCCGTTATCCAGCTGACTCCGGGTGGATTTTGCGCGGAGACCTCTGGGCGATGGCGTATCAAGGCGCTATCGGGCAGGCTCCGCCTGCCTCGATACGCAAGAAGCTTATGCCATCGCCCCCCTCCGCGCAAAATCCACCCTCCGGAGCCTGGAGGTGAAGATGATTGTCGCCATGGTGCTTTGAGTGGGGTCGTCTCGATTATGCATGAAACGGGATTTCACCCGTTAGTGGTTCGATTTGGATCTTGATAGGGAGTATTCTTGGGGTATGGAAGAAATCACCCGAGAGCTGGAGTCCGCTGAGCCTTCGGGAGCGATGCTGGACCTGCTCCTGAGTGCTGATCTTTCCACTCTCACACCTGAGCAACAGGTCACCGCGTTCATCGCGGCCCGCAAGATCACGGCGGTTGCCGACCATGCTCGGTTGTGCATTCTCCGGAATTTCGACGACCTGGCCGAGATGTCCATGGCCACCCACGAGTCGGAGCAGTCCCTGTTCCGGCAGCAAGAGCGCGCCGAAGTGCTGGACCGGCTGCCTCGGCTGTGTGAGCAGCTGCGACGTGGGGAGATCGACCTACGCCGGTTGGAGACCGTGGACGAGCGGGTGGTCCACCTCGACCCCGCCACGATCCCCCAGATCGAAGACCAGCTGGTCGAGGTCGCCGCCGAGCTGACCCGCACCCAACTCGCGCGCCGGACCACCAAGCTGGTCGCCGAGGCCGACCCGCTGGGCTACGAGCAGCGCCGGCAGAAGGCCCGTGACAAGGAGCGGCGGATCGAGTTCTACCCGCTGCCCAACGGCATGGCCGAGCTGCGGATCCGGATGTCGGCGATCGACGCCCGGCAGTGCTACGACATCGCCACCGCTGATGCCCGGGCGTTGTGCAAGGACTGCCGCACCACCGACCAGAAGCGGGTGGACGCCTTCCTGGACCGGTTCCTGGGCTACGGCATCGACCGCAAGGTCCAGGTCCACGTCACCCTGTCGATGGAGACCCTCATGGGGTTGACCGAGGACCCGGGCCTGCTCGACGGCTACGGCCCCATCAGCGCCGACTCCGCCCGCGAACTCGCCATGCTCGGCCCGTGGCGCGGTGTCTTGCTGGACGAGTATCAGCGGGCCGCCGCGATGGCCACCCACCTCTACAAGCCCCCAGCCCGCTGCCGGGAGTTCACCAAACTCCGTGACGGCGGCACCTGCTGCGCCCCCGGCTGCATCAACCCCATCCAGGAAATCGACCACACCATCCCCTGGCCGAAAGGCAAGACGAACCCGGACCAGCTCAAGGGCTACTGCCAACACCACCACCACATCAAGCACGGCAACCACACCGTCACCCTCGACGACGACGGCACCCTCCACTGGGTCACTCCCCAGGGCCGCCACTACACCACCCAGCCCCACCAGTACTGACCACCACGCATCCCCGCCCCACCGCACCTGTTCTTTGACAATTCCACAGCGAACCGAAACACCCCTCCAACAACACAAAGCCGGCAACCTGCGAAAGCAACTGGCAACACAGACTTTCCGCTTCGACAATCGGAGGGTGGATTTTGTGTGGAGGGGGGCGATGGCATAAGCTTCTTGCGTATCGAGGCAGGCGGAGCCTGCCCGATAGCGCCTCGATACGCCATCGCCCAGAGCTTGTGTTTTAACCCTTCTTTCGTTTCTTGCCCTTCCTGGAGGCTGCGGTGGTCCTCTTCCCCGGGGTGTAACGCCTGGCCCGACGCGTGTTCGGCGTCCCCGCCGGTCGTCCCGGGCCTGGCCGGGAGGGTTTCGGCGCGCCCGCTGGAACCGTGATCGTCGACCGGACGCACCGAAACCCCCGCCGGACCCGGACCGGACTCAACCGCGCCGGATCGGCCGGCGCTGTGGTCTCCCAAGGCCGCCGTTGATCGGCCACCACCGGCCGGGCCAACCGGAGCTGGGCGTAGGCGGCCAGCACCAGCCAGGTCCACCGGTCCGCCGCCGCCGGATCACGCAGCCGCGGCCGGGTCCACCCCAGGGTCTGCTTAAGGAACCGGAAAGTGTGCTCCAGGTCGAACCGACGCAAAAACAGCTGCCAGGCCCGGTCCATCGTGGCCGCGTCGAGCTCGGGGTCCGAGCACCACAGCCACATCGGTTGTGGCCCGGTCCGCCCGGGCAGCCGGTCCACCCGCACCCGGATCACCGTGCCCTCCACCACCG